>NZ_DALZUO010000016.1:0-85542 GCF_032013335.1 Anaerospora sp.
AATTATGGATGTATTTATTCAGGTAATATAAGAAAACCCGCTTGTGCGATTAAGTACACAAGCGGGTTTTTTAGTTAGTTATATCAGAATGTAGAAGGTTAAGAGGCGGAAAGCAAAACAGATAGGGCTTGTAGTTCTGTACAAAAATGGCCGGGGGATACGAAGAGAAGGACCGGAGGCTGGAAAAAAGTCTTTTGGAAGATAGGCCTAGAATTTTTGCTACTTTTGTTTCGATGACAAAAGTAGGAACTCGGTCTTTTTCTTATTTACCTATCTCCAATAACAAATCACCTGTCTCAATGCGATCGCCTTGTTTGACATAGATTTCTTTGACAATGCCGTCCATAGGTGCTTGAATTGTCGTTTCCATTTTCATTGCATCCGTAACGACAAGCGGTGCGCCTGCTGTTACACGGGCACCTTTAGCAACTAATAGTTTCACGACTGTACCAGCAAGGGTTGCCGCCACGTGGCCGGGATGGGCCTTATCTGCTTTTTTTCGCTCCACTACCGTTGACTGAACGGTAGTGTCTTTAATTAATACTTCCCGGGGAAGTCCGTTTAGTTCAAAGCTCAATACTCTTGTTCCATCTGCTCCGGCATCGCCAATTTGCAATAACCGGATGACGAGGGTTTTGCCTGTTTCGATTTCGACCTTTACTTCTTCGCCTGTTTTGAGACCGTAGAAGAAACTAGGCGTATCCAAAACAGATACATCGCCATAATTTCTGACAAAGTGCGTCCAGTCAGAAAAAACTTTAGGATATAAGGCGTAGGAAATGACATCTTGGTCGGTTATGGGGCGTATGAGGCTGTCGTTTAAGGTCTCCCGGATTTCATCGAATTTTACAGGTGCCATAAATTTGCCGGGCCGGTCGCGCAGTGGTTTTTTGCCGCGAAGAATAATGCGTTGCAATTCTTTGGGGAAGCCTTTGTAAGGCTGGCCAAGCTGACCCTGGAAGAATTCAATAACTGAGTTGGGAAAAGCGAGGCTTTCTCCCCGTTCGTATACTTCATCCTCGGTTAGCTGGTTATCTACCATGAAGAGGGCCATATCGCCGACGACCTTGGAGGACGGAGTCACTTTTACGATGTCACCGAAAAGCTCATTAACGCGGCTGTACATCACTTTTACTTCTTCCCAGCGATGCTCCAGACCAAGCGCTTTAGCCTGCTGAAGAAGGTTGCTGTACTGACCGCCGGGCATTTCATGCAAATATACTTCGGGATTAGGGAACCAGTTGGCAGAGTCTACATCCTGATAGTAGGTACGGACATCCTCCCAGTAACCGGATAGCTGATTCATGCCCTGAATGTCAAGGTCGGGCTGGCGTGAATGGCCGCCTAAGGCGTAGTAGAGGGAATTGCCGCTTGGCTGAGAGGTAGCGCCTGCCAGGGCAGCAAGAGCGACATCGACAATATCCACGCCGGCATCAATTGCCCGGGCATACGTATAGATGCCGTTGCCACTGGTATCGTGTGTATGAAGATGAATGGGAATTGATACAGATGATTTTAAGGATGACACCAGCCTGTAAGCCGCTTCCGGCTTGAGCAAGCCCGCCATATCCTTAATTGCCAGGATATGTGCACCCGCTTGCTCCAGTTCTTTCGCCAGGTTTACGTAGTAGTCCAGATTGTATTTCGTACGGGAAGGATTCAGGATATCGCCGGTATAACAAATGGCTGCTTCGGCAACTTTGCCTGCATCGCGGACAGCGTCTATTGCAACTGTCATGTTATCCAACCAGTTCAGACTGTCGAAGATACGGAAGACATCAATTCCGGCCTTTGCAGAAAGAGTGACAAATTCTTTTACCACATTGTCGGGGTAATTGGTATAGCCAACCGCATTAGAGGCCCTGAGCAGCATTTGAAATAAAACCGTAGGACATTTTTCTCTTAGGGCAGAAAGCCGTTCCCAGGGATCTTCTTTCAGAAAGCGGTAGGCTACATCGTAAGTAGCGCCTCCCCACATTTCCAGCGAAAAGAGATTCGGCAGCAAACGGGTGCTGGCATCGGCTATTTGCAGCATATCATGAGTGCGAACGCGAGTGGCTAGCAATGACTGGTGGGCATCACGCCAGGTTGTATCAGTAATCAGTACTTGGGGCTGGTCTTTTATCCAGCGCATTAGCCCTTCTGGCCCGGAAGCATCAAGAATCTGCTTCGTACCTGCCGGCAGCTCTCCACGTACCGTTTTGGGGACCAGAGGCTTCTTAAACTCCGGCTTAGTCCGGGCACCCGCCCCTTCATAGCCATTGATGGTAACATCGCCTAAATAGGTTAATAATTTCGTTCCCCGGTCCTGCCGTTCAGGGAAAACAAATAGCTCCGGCGAGGTGTCAACAAAGCAGGTATCATAGGTGCCGCTTAAGAATTGTTCATGTTTAACTACGTTTTCCAGAAAGGGCAGATTTGTTTTGATTCCTCTGATCCGGAATTCAACCAGGCAGCGCAGCATTTTTGCAATGGCGCTTTTATGGGTGAGTCCCCAGGTTGAGACTTTGACCAACAGCGAATCGTAGAACGGGGTAATGACCGAACCGGTAAAAGCATTACCTGCATCCAGGCGGACGCCGAAGCCGCCGCCGCTGCGATAGGCCATCAGCTTTCCAGTATCAGGCATGAAATGATTGGCTGGATCTTCTGTGGTAACGCGGCATTGAATGGCATGCCCATTGCACTGTATGTTTTCCTGGCTGGGAATGCCCACTTCCTCGTCGTGCAACTGACAGCCGTCGGCTATCAGGATTTGCGATTGGACAATGTCGATACCGGTGATCATTTCTGTAATGGTATGTTCAACCTGAATACGGGGATTGACTTCGATAAAATAGAATTGATTATCAGGTGCGACGAGAAATTCGACGGTCCCGGCGCTGACATAACCGACGCTTTTCATTAACTGTACAGCCGAATTGCAAATAGCACTTCTGAGCTTAGCGGGCAGGGAAATGCTAGGGGCTACCTCTACCAGCTTTTGATGGCGCCGTTGTACGGAACAGTCCCGTTCATAAAGATGGACAATGTTGCCATAAGTATCACCGAGTATCTGAACTTCAATATGCTTGGGGTTCTCCAGCAGTTTTTCCAAATAAATTTCATCGTTGCCGAAAGCTGCTTTTGCTTCTGATTTTGCGCGATAGTATGATTCCTCTAATGAAGCAGCATTGCGTACAATACGCATACCTCTGCCGCCGCCCCCAAGGGTAGCCTTAATAATAATAGGATAGCCGTAGACGCCAGCAAAAGCACGAACATCATCCAGGCTGAACACCGGTCCGTCGCTGCCGGGAATCATAGGGATACCGGCAAGTGCTGCCTGCTTGCGGGCATTGATTTTATCGCCGAACATAATCAGGTGCTCAAGCTCAGGTCCGATAAAGCGAAAGCCTTCTTCGGCACAGCGTTTGGCTAAATTGCTATTTTCGGATAAGAAACCATAGCCGGGATGAATAGCATCAACACCATGCTTACGGGCAATTGCCAAAATGCCTTCAATGTCAAGATACGCTTCAATAGGACCTTTGTCTGCCCCGATTAGATAAGCCTCGTCTGCCTTGTAGCGGTGAAGGGAGAGTTTATCTTCTTTCGAATAAATGGCTACCGTGCGGATGCCCAGCTCATGGCAGGCCCGAAAAACCCGGATAGCAATTTCCCCGCGGTTAGCAACCAAAATAGTTCCAATATTTTTCATTGTTTTTCCTCCAAAAGACCTTAGTTGCCCTTAATTCGACACCTGGAAGGAACTCTTTCTGGTAGAATAAAAAGAGCAGTCAATTGCTAAATTATCATAAAATGGAAGGTCAAACAACAGAAAGAGAACATGTATACTCGTATACGCGTATACATGTTTAGTGTAAAAATCATTATGAAATAGTTTGATTGTAAACACGTTTCTTTATTTTGTATACTTGAGTATTGTTGCAATGGACAGAGGTTTTGATTTTGATTAACTTTTCGTACCCGTGTTACTCGAGGTATCAGTGCGAGTAAAGGTACAGGTAGGGGGAAAGAAGATGGTTATATCTGATTTTTTCCAGGGAATTGTACTGGGTTTTTCAATTGCGGCCCCTGTTGGCCCTATTGGTTTGTTATGCATTCGGCGAACGCTGGTTTACGGGTTGAAAGTTGGCTTTTTATCGGGTGTGGGCGCAGCTCTGGCAGATGGCATATTTAGCTTTATCGCTGCCTTCGGAGTGACGGTTGTCTCGGGATTTCTTTTGGAACATCGTACCGTGCTGCAGGTACTAGGGAGTATGTTTCTCTTAGGGTTTGGTTTTTTTACATTTCGCTCCCGGCCGAATGAACCAGGCAATACGATAAGAGGCGACGGTTTTGGCAGGAACGCCTGCTTATCAACTTTTTTCCTTACGTTAACTAATCCAATGACAATGATGGCTTTTGCCGCTGTCTTCGCAGGAATGGGAATAGGCGCAGCCCGTGATTACCGGCAGGCAGCCGTTGTTGTATGCGGTGTTTTCAGTGGTTCACTGCTGTGGTGGTCGGTGCTAAGCCATGCTGTAAATCGCCTGCGTACCCGCTTTGATGAAAACAGCCTCGTCTGGATCAACCGGTTATCAGGGACGGTTATTATGGTGCTTGGTGTAGTTGGCCTTCTGCTGTAACAATAAAAGAGGAAGCTTGCCCTTTGACGGGTAAGCTCCCTCTTTATAGTTTCTAGCGCAATAGTGGCGTCAGGTTACCCTGATAGAATAGATGAAGTGAGTGCATAGCTCTGGACAGAGCGACATATAACAGGCGGGCATCAAAGGTATCAGATGTATATTGATCAGCTGAGGCATTTACGATGATGACGGCATCAAATTCCAGTCCCTTAGCCAAGGTAACAGGCAAGAGAGAAATTCCACCACGATAAGTAGCTGCCTGTCCGGTTACCAGATGGATGTCATGTGCAGCCGCGTCTGGCTGGGATTGGAGCAGCTCGTATAAAGCATTGCATTCTGCCTCAAGTTTGGTAATGATACCAACAGAGCGAAAGTTAAGAGCGCTGTATGAGTTTAACACTTCTATGATTCTGTGAGCGGTCGCATTGGTAGAGGAAACTTTTTCAATAAGGGGAGGGCGGCCTACTTCGTAAACAGGCAGTGCGCGAGAACTGCCTGCAGGCATGACCTTATTGAATAAGTCAACAATTTCTTTTGCAGACCGGTAGCTGTATAGAATCTCACGGTACACCGTCCGTGTATCGCTAAAGACATCCTTTAATAAGGTTTGCCAGCTGTCAATACTGCGGTAGGTATGGATGCCCTGGGACAAATCGCCCATAATGGTGAAGGATTTATTCGCAGAAAGCATTTTTAAAATCGTGAACTCAAGAGCATTCATATCCTGTGCCTCATCGACTACAATGTGATTAAATTTCGTCACATGCTGCCAGCCATCAAGCAAACCTTTAAGGTAGCACAAGGGAGCCAGGTCTTCCCGTTCCACCTGGCCTGTTTGCAGCAGGGCAAGCGTATATTCTGTAATGATAGGCAGTTCTTCTTTTTTGAACCCCATAGCCTTGAAATACTGTTTGTTTTTATAAACCTCTTGATAAGCTGTAAAGAGGTCAAGAAGCTCCCATTTCTTAAAATGACGTTCTAAGAATGCTTCGCCCTCTCGGGAAAAGCGTTCAAAAGCAGAATCAGTTTTTGACGAGCGAGATTGTTTTGCCTCTAGCACTTCCAGAAAGTTGCGTATCCTAAACCGTATGTACTGCATGAGGCCACGGAGGCGCGTGTTATAAGGTGCGCGGTTATCTTCCATGAACTTGTCAATTTGCTGTTGGCGGTCAATATTCAACTGACCGTCAAAGAGACTGATGGGAGTAAGCTTTAGGCAAAACTGTTCAATTTTTCTCTCCCAATAGGCTTCCAACACAGTGACGAAAGCCTGGCTGCCTTTTAATTTTGTACAAAGCAGCAATCGAGTGCGGTGAGGTGCATTAGCAGCCTGGTTGGACAAAAGCATTTCTAAGCGGTTTTCCGTATGGACGGACCATTCTTGCTGCGTAATTTCGGCAGCTAAATCATCCCAAACCATTTGACGTACGTCAGCAGCATCAATTTCAGGCAGCAGTTCGGAAATGTAATCAAGAAAAATCCGGTTAGGCGCAATAATAATTAATTTTTGAGGATCAAGTTTTTCATTATATAACAGATAGGAGAGGCGATGCAGCCCGACAGTACTCTTTCCGGAACCGGCAACACCCTGAATGATCATTACTTGATGAAGGGTTTCGCGGATAATCTTATTTTGCTCAGACTGAATGGAAACAACGATGTCTTTTAACTTATCCCCGGCTCCGGCTAGCAGGCGTTCCCTCAGCAACGGATCTGCAAGAAGGGCTTGTTCCTGCCGGTTCAGTACCTGGTCGAGAATATAGTCATCAACAATTTGTTTTAGTTCACCCTGCTCAATTTTATATTGCCGTTTTAATCTCACGTCGCCGCTGTAATGATAACGGCCTAATACCTCATAACTGGCTCGTCCACCGTGACACTCATAAAAAATCGTAGATACGGGATCGCGCCAGTCGAAGACGAGAATATCTTCAGTACCGTTGATTTCGAGACGGGCTACTTTGACACGGCCAATATGAAATTTTTCAAAATCAGCGGCATCGTCATCCTTAAAATCGACACGCCCAAAGTAAGGACTGGCGAGTGCCCCTTCGATATCATATATTTTACTGCTGTTGTCATTGCGCATGAGCGAATGAACATAGGCGCTAATTTCATCTCTAACTTTAAGCGAATCACCAATTTGCCGTCCTCTGTTGTTGATATCCTGCTGCAGTTGAGAAATGACGGCTTTCATATCAGTAATGGTAGTAGCAAGGTGGAGCTTTTCTGCCGCAAAATCGGGATGCTGTTCCATAGGACCTCCTGAAATTTCAGTATAAAAAACATTACAATACTGGACGGGGGTGCGTCCGGAATATTTATTATATGCGGAAAAAAGAAATGTTGTCAATGTATTTTATGGTAATATTTGGAATGCATACTAATTGGGATCAGTATGATATGCAACAAATATGGAGAAAAACAATCGTTTATATTAAAAATATGTAGCTTTAATTCTTTTGGAAGGGAATTTTGTGTGTCTATTAGAGATGGAATTGTTCTTAACAGAAAAATAACGAGCATTATTCAACTTTTTATGGTATAATGAAAATACAACTGAATACAGCCTAAGCAGAGGAGCACAACGATGGCAATAAAACGACTGGAAGTGGACCGGGAAGACTTTTTTCATTATCGCGATTGGATGAAAGAACGAGGATTTGTCTCAGCCAGTTACTTTTCTCTTAATGGATTTGATGTCAGCAAATTGAAAAAGATGGCTGAGCAGGGGAGAATAAATGCAATCCGTTGTGAAATCGGTAGGTCAGTTAAATGGTACTACTCGGAGAATCAAGCTGAATTAGCTTATCTTAGAGGAGAAGTCTGAAGTTTAGTTTTTTCGCACAAAATATGCCTGTTCCGCGCTGGAACAGGTTTTTTTTCGCTAAAAACAGGAGTTTTTTGTGTCAGTGGAACCGTCCCCGTGACAGGGAAAATGTTTCATTAAAGGAGAGCGTCCTATAAACAGAGAATAAGAAACAATGAGGTGGTAATGTGGAAGAAAAAGTACTTAACTGGCCGTTAATCAATCATTCCCCAACGCCGATTATATTGAAAGATTTTAGTGAGATAGGCAGTATTGATACTAGTAAAGATGGCATTCTTGCTTTGACGGACGGCTGGAGACCGGGAGCGGCAGCCGCAATTTTGCGTGGGGGCATCAACGCCCAGACTGCGCTTGAAGTCATGGCTCAATCGGGAATTCGTGATTTGAAGATTTTTCATATTGAAGAGAAAATACCGCATTTAGAAGATGTCTTTATCTCGACAGTAGTGAATCCGGCTCATACGATGTTTGAAAATGTGAATATTGTATGGCGCCGCGAGTCTTCGGTATATGAACTAATTCGCCAGATTGGTGAAGAATATAGTATGCTCTATGTCGGTGCTCCTTTGGCTCACTCTGAGATATTACCTTTTTATAACAAAATTAAGGAAGTCTATCAAGGCAGCATCACGATGGTCCGGGGCCCAATGCAGGATATCGAATTTGATGAAGGCGATGAGATTTTCCGCTGGGTTCGCGAGCGGACCTATGAGGCGAATGATTTTGCGCTTTCTGCTGTGCTTCGCAATTGCAAAAAGAAGCTGGGCCTAAAGATTGCTGTAGTTTTACCAAGCTTAAATGAAGAAAGAACAGTAGGAAATGTGATCGAAACTGCCCTGGAAGTCAAAGATGCCGGTGTTATTGATGAGGTTCTGCTCATTGATTCTGATTCGGTCGATAAAACCCGCGAAATAGCACATTCTTACGGAATCCCGGTTTATAAGCATCCGGAAGTAGCCAGTCATTTGGGGACTTATCGTGGTAAAGGCGAGGCAATGTTTAAGAGTGCTTTTATATCGGATGCCGATATCCTGGCCTGGGTAGATACAGATATTGAAAGCATCCGTCCCCGTTTCTTCTATGGCTTATTAGGTCCGATGCTCGCTTATCCGCAAATTAAGTTTAGCAAAGGATACTTTTCCCGCCCTGTACGAGTAGAAGCATCGGGCTTGGAGCTGGGTGGGGGCCGGGTTACGGAAATTTTGGCTCGTCCTTGGATCAATACGTATAGGCCGGAACTTTCCGGCTATATCCAGCCACTGGCGGGTACGGTCGCCATTCACAAAGATCTTTTCCGGCAAATGAGCATTCCTGTTAACTATGGCGTAGAAATTGCAATGCTGATTCAGGCTGTGCAGCTTGGCGGACTATGGTCTACTTGCCAGGTCAATCTGGGAGAGGTCATTCACAAATCCAAGGATGTCATTGGTCTTAGTGAGATGTCTTTTCAAATATTGCAGGTACTGGCTCAAATGGAGCATGGCGGCAAGGTGCGGCAGTCCAATGATGTATTGCGGCGTGTTTTTTCAGCGCATGGCAATTTTGAAATCGGACTTAAACGTTTCCATACCCAGTGGCGCTCTTTCCTTGATGAGAAAAATGGATAATGACAAGTTGTAAGGCTGGTACATTTGTTGTACCAGCCTTTTTATTTATATCAGAATTTATAAGTTTTAAAAGGTGGGCAAGCAAAGAGAATCAAGGGATTATGGTGGCACGAAAACCGCCCGTTCGTAGCAAGCGGGGAAAGCCCGGTTTGTCCTTTTGTCATTGCCACAAACGGACCAAAAAGGCTAGGCCTAATCTTCCAATAGCCTTGGAAACTTGCCGGCTTACTAAAATTCGTAAACTCGCTATCGCTCAAACAGTACGAATTTCTTAACGTAAGTCGGTAAGTTTCCATCCTTCGGACCGTCTATTTCCAGAAAGGCCAAAAGTTTGACGAAAAAGCACTAAAAAGTCAGGACCTATACAGAAATATCTTGAGACACGTTTACTGCAGTGCATCAATGGAACAGAGGGGCTTTTGAATAAGCCCTGCAGGGGTTTGCCGGGAATAGCGCGAAATAATAAAATATCATATTAAAGGCATAAGGCTAGAAAAGGAGGCCCAACCTTGCGTTTTATTCATACCTCTGATTGGCATTTAGGACGGTTGTTTTATGGTGAATACTTAACGGACGAACAGGCGCATATCCTGTATCAATTTGTTGATCTGGTGCGTGATGTCAAACCGGATGCCGTTGTTATTGCCGGTGATATTTATGACAGGGGGGTGCCGCCAACAGCGGCGGTAGAGCTGCTTGATGAGATTCTCAGCCGTATTTTGCTTGACTGTCAGACACCGGTTATTGCGATTGCCGGAAATCATGACAGTCCGGAACGAATCGGCTTTGGAAATAAATTATTAGCCCGTCAGGGGCTGCACGTAGTTGGGCCACTGACCGGGACATACCAGCCTGTCACACTAACTGATGAACATGGACCGGTGTATTTTGTGCCGCTGACTTATGCTGAACCGTCTACGGTGCGGCTTAATTTGGCAGCCGAAGAAGCTAATGATCATACTGCAGCCATGGCCTGTCACATTCGACATGCCACAGCGAGTATTCCGGACGGTGCCCGTACGGTCGCAGTAGCCCATGCTTTTATTACAGGCGGTGAACCGTCGGAATCAGAACGGCCTTTGTCGGTGGGCGGCAGCAGCATGGTGAGCTCGGCATTATTTTCGCCTTTCCATTATACTGCGCTAGGTCATTTGCATCGCCCCCAGGCAGTTGGAGCACCCAATATCCGCTATTCGGGATCACTCATGAAGTATTCTTTTGCTGAAGCTGGGCATAAGAAGGGTGTCTATGTAGTGGAAATGGACAAGGCAGGAGCGGTGCAAATAGAAACGGTAGAGCTCAAGCCCCGCCGTGATGTACGGTGTATTAAGGGCATGTTTCAGGACTTGCTGCAAGGACCGAAGGGAAATGAAAATAAAGAGGATTACATACTGGCCGAATTGCACGATACCCTGCCTGTATTGGATGCATTAGGTCAATTGCGGGCAATTTATCCTAATGTACTTAGTATTGATCCCCGTTACCGTGCCAGTGGCGGCGAAATAAATGGTGCTGCTGTTGATCACCGCAAGCTTACGGAAAAGGATTTGTTTGCTGCCTTTGCCGAACAAATGACCGGGAATGCTTTGTCGGCAGACCAGGCGGCGGCATTAGAAACCGTACTGGAAGAACTTATCCGGGAAGGACGGGACGAATGATATGAGGCCTTTAATGATAACCATGACTGCCTTTGGACCTTATGCGGCCAGGCAGGAAGTGGACTTTGCCAAGCTGAAAGGACGTAATTTCTTTCTCATTCACGGACCTACCGGTGCTGGAAAAACCACCATTTTAGATGCCATGTGCTATGCCTTGTATGGGGCGACCAGCGGCAATCAGCGCACCGGTGAGACGATGCGCAGTGATTATGCCGGGCCGGATCTGCCTACTGAAGTCATCTTTGATTTTGCCATTGGAGAAAGGCAATATCGTGTGCTTCGCCGTCCCAGACAAGAAGTTCTGAAAGATCGCGGTAAAGGGACGAAAGTAGATAATGGCTCAGCAGCCCTGTACCGGCTGGATGATAACAGACAAGAAACCGCCCTGCTTGCCGACCGGCATGTAACGGAAGAAGTAGAAAAACTGCTGGGTTTTAAGGGAGATCAGTTCCGGCAGGTTGTGCTTTTACCACAGGGAGATTTTCGCAAATTACTGTTGGCCGGTTCAAAAGAGCGGCAGGATATTATGCAAATGCTGTTTCGTACCGAACTATACCGCTCAATAGAAGATAAACTGCGGGACAAGTATGGAGCACTGAAGGAACAAGGCCAGCAAATGCTGAGTCAGATACAATATGTATTATCTTCTGCTCAGGCAGCTAACCGGGAAGAACTGGTGCAGTATGTTGAAATCAACCGCCAGGCACATCAGCTTGCCGAAGGTGAGACCGCTGCTGCAAAACGTCAAATTGATCAGGCACAGGCAGCACTTACGCAGGGCAGGCTGGATCAGGAGCGGTTGACTGAGCGGCAGGCGGCTCAGGATAAATTAAAACAAGAGGAACAATTGATTCCTGTTGTGGAACAAAAGCGGCATGAATTAGGCAAAGCGAAATTAGCTGCCGGTTTGTTGGATCTGGAAACTAATCTTAGGCTAGTGGAAACGGAATATAAGGAAGTTGAACAAAAAGCAGCAGATTACCGTTTAAAAGCCTCTTCTGCCAGAGTTGCCTATGATAATGCACTAGCCTTGCTGAAGAAGGAAGAGCAGCAGGAACAGCAGCGCAAAGAGGCTGCTGCAAAGAAAATATATCTGGACAGTCTTGCTGACAAGGCTGAGGCGCTCACTGCTGCAATTAAGCAGGCCGCTAGCAGTGAACAGGCAGCTGTAAGTTGCAGGAAACAGCACCTGGAGGCTGCTAAAGAGCTGTCCGGCATAGAGAGCAGCCTTGCTGAGGCGGGACTTCAGTATGAACAGTTAAAAGCAGAAGCAGCTCAGGCTGGTATGCGAAAAGCAGAACTGGAAAAACGCCTCCGCGAACGTGATGAACGCAATAAGCTGGAAAATAATCGCCTGAAAGAAAAGCAATGCCGTGAACGGCTGGACAAGCTTACCGTAATATACGAACAGAAACAGGAACAATATATTGGTGCCAGAACGATGCTGACAAATTTACAGCAAGCTTGGCATCAAGGACAAGCGGCAATTTTGGCGGCAGATCTTTGTAACGGTCATCCCTGCCCGGTATGCGGAGCGACGAGCCATCCCGAAAAAGCCCGTCCGGCAGGTGATCTGCCAAATGAGTCGGATATTAAGGCTCAGCAAGAGCGGTGCGATAAGGTGGGGCAGGAAAAAGACAGTGCTTTCCAAGCTGTGCATGCCTGTAAGTCTGAAGTTGATGCGTTGCTGCAACTCATTGCCGCTGCAGAACAAGAATTGCAAGAATTAGCAGCTAAGTCACCTGAACGCTTTGCACAGGCAGTTGCAGAAGCCCAAAACGCCTATACAAAGTCCGAGCTCTCTGCTAATCAAGCCTTGCTCATGAAAGCGCAAATAGAAAAGCTAACAGCGCAGCTAAAGCAGTTGACTGTGCAGGTCAGCAAAGCAGAAGAGCAATATCGTCAGGCCTTTAGCAAAGAACAGGCTGATAAAGCAATAGTAAACGAACGGCAGAACGCACTGCCGCTGGAATACAGAAGTGAGCACAATCTGCTTCAAGCAAGACAGTCTGCAGCAAAAGAATTACAGGAGTTAGAGAAGCGGCTGGCAGATGCTCAGCAGGCTGCCGAGAGTGCAGGCAATAACATAGCATCTGTTAATGCAACACTGAATAGCCTGTCAGAACAGTGTAAGAGTCAAAGTGAAAAAGCTGCCTTGCTCAGGCAGCAGTTTGGTGAGCGCATGATACAGGCTGGTTTTGCTGTGCTGGAAGATTATCTTGCAGCTCGCAAAACTCCCGCCACCATAGGGGAGCTGGAAAAGCGTATTGCTGACTTTGATCAGCGTCTGGCTGCAGCCAGAGAGCGCTGCCTAAGAGCCGAGGCCAATGCCGCAGCAATAACGGCAGCTAATGTACCACTTCTGGAAGCACAGTTAGCAGCCAGCAACGATCAATACGGCGTGGTTATCAGGCGTAGTAATCAACTGGCTGAACTGGTAAAACAGCAGGAAAAATGGCTGGCTGATTTGCAGCATTTAGAACAGGAACAGGCAAGCGTGCATGGCAAATACCAGATTATGGCCAGTCTCTTTGAGATTGCTTCAGGCAAAGATACGGGGGTTACTTTTGAACGGTTTGTGTTAGGTGCCCTGCTGGATGAAGTGGCATTGGCCGCAAATGCCAGACTAAAAAGCATGAGCCGCAACCGGTATATGCTGCAGCGCAAAATGAGCAGGGATGATAAGCGGACCTTGTCCGGACTGGATCTGGAGGTATACGATAACTATACAGGCTTTGCCCGGCAGGCTAATACCTTGTCAGGCGGTGAAACATTCCTTGCCTCGCTGTCGCTGGCTCTTGGTCTGGCTGATGTAGTTCAGGCATATGCCGGAGGAATTCACCTGGACACGATTTTTGTTGATGAAGGCTTCGGTACGCTTGATCCGGAGACGCTGGATTTTGCAATTAAGGCTTTGCTTGAACTACAGCAGGGTGGACGGCTGGTCGGTATTATTTCTCATGTGCCGGAACTCAAAGAACGCATTGATGCGCGGTTGGAAATCAGTCTCACCGGGCGGGGCAGCCGGGCAGAATTTAAGGTAGGGTAATTATGTGTATCATACTATTTGCATATCATAACCATCCCAAATATAAGCTTATTGTAGCCGCTAACCGGGACGAATTTTACAGTCGCCCGAGTTCTTCTGCCCATTTTTGGCAGGACCAACCGAAGCTATTGGCCGGACGTGATGAAGAGCAGGGCGGTACCTGGCTGGGCATTACCAAAGAGGGGCGTTTTGCTGCCTTAACCAACTATCGAGATCCGGCTAGTACCCGCAAAGATGCAGTTACAAGAGGACAACTGGTTAGTCAGTTTCTGTCGGGAAGTCAAAAGCCGGAAGATTATCTTAAAACTGTGGATGAACAGGCGGAAAACTATAACGGTTTTAATCTGTTGGTGGGTATGGTCGGACAGACAGATTCTTTATGGTATTACTCCAATCAAAGCAGGCGCATGAGCCAGGTTGGAAGAGGAGTTTTCGGTTTGAGTAATCATTTGCTCAATACACCCTGGCCTAAGGTAGTACGGGGGCGGGATAGACTCTCTGAAGCGGTTGGTACACCTGAGGTTGAACAGGAGCTTCTATGGCAAATATTGACTGAT
The DNA here is from genome assembly GCF_032013335.1 of Anaerospora sp. Lineage (NCBI taxonomy): Bacteria > Bacillati > Bacillota > Negativicutes > Selenomonadales > Sporomusaceae > Anaerospora > Anaerospora sp. Next base: position 14,333 of record NZ_DALZUO010000016.1, read on the forward strand.
CGCGAAAGACCTGTTGACGACAGTCTGCCCCAGACAGGAGTATCACTGGAACTGGAAAGAATATTATCGCCAATTTTTATTGAAAGCCCCGGCTACGGTACAAGAGCATCAACGGTAGTGCTTGTTGATTATGCCGGACAAGTGACTTTTGCAGAAAAGTCGCTGGATGTTAAGGCTGGAGAATGGCATAAGGAGAATTATCGATTTGTTATTGAAAAAGCAGCTCTTTAAAAGAGTTGCTTTTTTTTAGGAATTTTTAAGATGATTTTACATAAAATTAACCAAGCGCCCTTCATTTTGCATTACTATTAGAATTAACTTCTTATAATAAGAAGTTATACACAAAGAATAACTAAAGTGGGAGGATTTATTTGACAAAAAATAAAAAAGACGTTGGTTTTGTCTTCATAATTAATCACGAACCCACAGTTTATCAGTGCATATAATAAAGTAAGAATCCTGTACCCGCTAGATTGGCAGTTATTGATATCTTTGTTTTGCAAGTAGTTGGCGCACACTAAGTAAAAAAGCTGCTCATGCGCAATTCAAGCTGGGAAGGGTGGTAAAGAGTGATAAAATATTATGTGTTAGACACTAACGTTTTACTGCATAGCCCCAATGCCCTATATGCTTTTAATGAACATACCGTTATTGTACCGGAAGTTGTCCTGGAAGAACTTGATAAGTTTAAGTCGGAAGCATCTGACCGAGGGGCAAATAGCCGCCACACCATTCGGATTATTGATTCTTTGGTTATGGAAGGCAATTTGCTGGAAGGTGTCAGCCTAAATGAGTCAGGTGGAATTGTTAAAATCGAAACAAATCATCTTGATACCCAAATACCCAATCATTGGGACCGCTCAAAACCGGATAACCGCATACTCCAGATATGTAAGGGGTTTCAGGATTGCAAGAAAAATGTGGTATTAGTCAGCCGCGACACCAATCTTAGGGTGAAAGCCACAATACTGGGAATTCAGGCTGAAGATTTCCGCGGTGACAATGTGGCAAATGTAGAAGAGCAATATACAGGCAGGGCCATTGTATATACTTCTTCTAAGGTAATTGATCAGTTTTACGGTGATGATGGTAATTACCTTGATGCGGAGAAACTACAGATTTTTGATGAAACAAGCAGTATACTTATGCCGGCAAAGCTGGAGATCAATCAGTTCTTGCTGATTCGTTCTACCGATAATGAGCGCCATACCGCCGTAGGCCGTTTTGATGGCGAGAAAGTAGTGCAGCTGCGCTATCGCAGCCGCAATCCCTTTGGGATTACTCCACGCAATATCGGACAGGTTTTTATGCAGGAATGTCTGATGATGAGCGCAGATGAAGCTCCTTTAGTCATTATCAAAGGGCCGGCTGGAACGGCGAAAACCTTCTACTCGCTGGCAGTTGGCCTACATCGAACCATGGACTGCCGCCCACGGGAATATAATCATCTGTTGATTTGCCGTCCCAACATTCCTATGGATGAAGATATTGGCTTCCTGCCGGGCTCTGAGGTTGACAAAGTCAGTCCATATATGCGCGGTATTCGTGACAATTTGTTTACGCTGATGAATGGCAGCAGTGTTCAGGAAGCAAAAGAGCTGGCACAAATCGAAGATACGGTCCAAATGCTGTTCGACAAACATATTATTCAAACAGAAGCGTTAGCGTATCAGCGTGGCCGCTCGCTGCAAAAATACTGGATGATGCTGGATGAAATGCAAAATTCAACTCCCCGCCAGGCTAAAGGGGTAATTACCCGCCCCGGTTTAGGTACAAAAATTATTTTAATTGGTGATCCGGCACAAATCGATCATCCATATCTGGATAGCCGCTCCAATGGTCTAGTATATGCCAGCGAAAAAATGCGCGGCTCTAAGTTGTGCTATCAGGTGACACTTCATCATGATGAATGTGAACGGTCACCGCTGGCGGCAGAGGCGGCAATTCGCCTGTAATAGTAAGTAAAGAAGTGAATTTAAGGTGTTCAGCTGCATGCTGGACATCTTTTTTGTTTTTAAAATTACCATTACTAACAACTTTATGATATAATATGAGTTGTTAGTAATGAAAAGGAGGTATGCAATGATACGTTTTTGTGGTGTTTCAAAAAAGTATGGCAGTTTTCAGGCAGTTAATAATCTGGATTTACACATCCGAGAAGGAGAACTCGTAGCTCTTATCGGGCCAAGTGGCTCCGGAAAAACAACTACTATGAAAATGATTAATCGACTTATTGATCCCTCAGAAGGAAGTATTCTTATTAACGGGAAAGCAGTGCTCGAACATAATGTAGTTGAACTAAGAAGAAATATTGGTTACGTGATTCAGCATATTGGCTTATTGCCACACATGACCATTGCTGAAAACATCGCGATTGTTCCCAAAATGCTCAAATGGGACAAAATGCGTTATGCGGCAAGGGTAGATGAATTATTGGCATTAGTTGGTCTTAATCCTGAGGAGTATCGTCAGCGATATCCTGCCGAATTAAGTGGAGGACAGCAACAGCGAATTGGTGTAATACGGGCATTAGCTGCTGACCCGGCAATTATTTTAATGGATGAGCCCTTTAGTGCTCTTGATCCGATCAGTCGGGAACAGTTGCAGGATGAAGTATTGCGTCTGCAGCAGGCATTACATAAGACAATTGTTTTTGTCACACATGATATTGATGAAGCGATCAAAATGGGTGATAAAATTTGCATAATGAATCAAGGGGAAATTGTTCAATTTGATACTCCCGAGCGTGTCCTACGGCATCCTGCAAATGAATTTGTGAGTTCATTTATTGGAACGAAGCGAATGAGTCAATTAGAATCACTTCCCTCTATTGAGGAAGTGATCATTCGTCCGGTGACGGCCAAACCTAACCGTGGGCTTGCGGAGGCAATTAATACGATGCGCAGGCAAAAAGTTGATACCTTGATTATTGTTGATAAAAATAATGTATTCTTGGGTGTTGCAGGGGCATGGGAAATTCAACAACACTTTCAGCAGGAAAAAATGACACTGGAAGATGTGATGCGAAAAGATATACCTGTGCTTTTGGCCACCCAATCCCTAAGTGAGGCTATTCATTTAATTAGTAAGCATCAGGTAGCCTATTTGCCGGTAATTAATGACCGGCAAGAGCTGCTGGGAATTGTCAACCGGGCCAGCCTGGTCGATATTATGGCCAGACAGGTGCGGATTGAGGAAAATAGTAACGGCGGGAGGTGCGCAGTATGCTGACCATGTTGCTGGACATCTGGAATAGCCGCTCAACAGATATTGCTATTGCTACTGCCGAGCACCTTATGTTGACAATTATTGCGTTATTGCTGGCCAACTTACTTGCTATTCCGCTGGGCGTACTCTTAACACGGTACCCAAAGTGGGCCGAACCTATTATTGGGATAGCTGCCGTATTTCAGACAATCCCTAGTTTGGCATTGTTAGGTTTGATGATTCCGCTTCTGGGAATTGGTGTTATGCCTGCCGTGGTTGCATTAACTATCTATGGTCTTTTACCCATCCTGCGTAATACCTATACAGGTATACTGGGAGTAAATAGCGCAGCTATTGAAGCCGGTGTGGGAATGGGAATGACCTCGAAACAAATTCTTTTTTGGATTGAGCTTCCTCTTGCAAGACCCATCATCATGGCCGGAATTCGAACGGCTACCGTTCTCCTTGTAGGCATTGCCACGCTGGCTTCCTTAATTGGAGCAGGAGGACTGGGAGATTTGATTTTCAGGGGGATTTCTACAGCAAATCAGGAGCTGATTTTGGCTGGAGCCTTCCCGGCGGCGCTGCTGGCAATTGTCTTTGATATTGTGCTTAAGAATGTTGAAAGACGCATGCAGCCTAAAGGATTACAGTGAAAAAGGAGCGATGATTGAATTGAAAAAATTAATAACGATCGTTACGATACTGGTATTGAGTGTAACCTTGGTGGGGTGTTCGGTATTTAATGGTAATAAGAGCAACACGATTATAATTGGCGGCAAGAATTTTTCTGAGCAAGATATATTGGTTTATATGATGAAAGAACTTATTGAGGCAAAGACAGAGCTGAAAGTTGAGGTAAAACCATTTCTGGGTGGAACAAATGTTGTGGCTCAGGCTCTTGAAAGGGGCGATTTGGATCTTTATGCCGAATATACAGGCACGGCTTTAATGAATATCCTAGGCCAGCCGATGGTGACAGATCCCGATGAGGCTTATAGCAAGGTAAAAGCTGCTTATCAGGAAAAGAAACACGCAGTATGGCTCAAGCCTTTTGGCTTTAATAATACGTATACACTCACCATGCGGGCTGATCAGGCCGCACAGCTGGGAATTGAGTCAATCAGTGATCTGTCAAAATTTACGCCTCAATTATTATTAGGCGCTACACATGAGTTTTTGGAACGACCTGATGGCTACAAAGGCATAGCAAGTGTATATGATTTGAATTTTGTCGGCGTAAGTGCTATGGATCCCGGTCTTACTTATGGCGCCTGCCGAGATGGAAAAGTGGATGTAATTGATGCCTTTGCTACGGACGGGCGTATCCCGGCATTTAATTTAAAAGTGCTGATTGACGATAAGCGCTTCTTTCCTCCCTATTATGCAGCTCCGGTTATCCGTGAAGCGACACTGCAGAAGCATCCGGAAATAGCGGATGCATTAAACTTACTGAGTGGAAAACTAACGGATAAGGCCATGTCAGAGTTAAATGCGAAGGTTGATCTGGAAAAAAAGGATCCTAAGGTGGTAGCTAAGGAATGGCTGCTGGCAGAGGGGCTTATTTAGGCGGAAAGCCGTTAGATTTTACAAGAAACCAAGCTGCTCTTATGGGCAGCTTGGTTTTATTTACTCAGCATAATATCCAGTGGCTCAGGCAAAATAGAAGTGTATGCTTGCTCAAAAAGTTTAACAAGTGGTCATACGAAAGGTGGCGCCTGTATGCAGTTGGAAGCAAGACGCAACATATTGTTGACCGGATTATTTCTAGGCTTGTTTTTTGCCTCCCTTGATCAAACGGTAGTGGGAACTGCCATGCCTAGAATTATTGGCGACCTGGGAGGATTAAGCATTATGGCATGGGTAACTACTGCCTACATGCTTACGTCAACAACCGTTGTCCCCATCGCAGGAAAATTGGCTGACTTATTTGGACGCCGGATTATTTATGTAATTGGTATAACTGTTTTTATGATTGGTTCTGCGTTGTGCGGGACAAGTTCGAATATGACGGAACTTATTGTCTATAGGGCGTTGCAGGGAATTGGCGGCGGCATTATGATGCCGATGTCGATGACTATTGTAGGCGATATTTTTCCTCCGGAAGAACGAGGCAAATGGCAAGGGCTCATGGGAGGAATCTTTGGACTTTCTTCAGTGGTTGGACCGACGATTGGCGGTTACATCGTCGATAACAGCTCCTGGCAATGGGTGTTTTATATTAATCTCCCTGTAGGATTTTTAGCAGCTGTAGCTATCTTTGCCGGCCTCAAAGGAGAGAAAGCCTTAGTTGAAAAAGTCGTAATCGATTACGCAGGTGCCGCTACGTTAATTATCAGTACGGTAAGCTTACTGCTGGGATTGAACCTGGGAGGAACAGATTATCCCTGGCTGTCTTGGCAGATTATCGGGCTGCTGCTGCTTGCAGCAATAACAGGGATACTATTTATTGTGGCAGAAAAGCGGGCGGAAGAACCGATCCTGAGTCTCGATTTATTTAAAAACAGAACATTTACTGTAACTAATATTGTGGGCTTCTTAATGGGGCTCGGCATGTTCGGTTCGCTGATGTTTTTACCGCTGTTTTTACAAGGTGTAATTGGTGTGAGTGCCACTAGTTCAGGCAATACGATGCTGCCGATGATGTTTGCTATGATTGGTGCAAGCACGCTTGGTGGCTGGCTTGTTACGAAAGTAAGTTTTCGCAGTCTGTTTGTTTCCGGTATGAGCTTTATGGCAATCGGGTTTTATCTGTTAAGCACGATGACGGTTGCTACCAGTCAATTACTTGCCATTGTTTATATTATTTTAATTGGGTTAGGCATGGGTCTTATTATGCCTACGGTAACGATTGCCGTACAAAGTGCATTTGGCCCCCGTCAGCGTGGAGTCGCCACTTCTGCTACTCAGTTTTTCCGCAGTATTGGTGGTACACTTGGCATTACTTTGCTAGGAGTGGTGTTTAACTATCGCTCAATTGCATTAATGGAACAAGAGTTTTTTCCGCTTGTTGCAAGCCGGCCCGATTTGCAGAGCGGACCATTAGGCAGCATGCTGGCTGAGGCGCACTCTAATCCGCAGAGCTTGTTTAATATCTTGTTAAGTCATGATACGATTCAGCAAATACCTCTTGAAGTACAGCAAATTTTGCTGCCTCCTCTCAAAATAACCTTGGCTGACTCCTTGCAGACAGTATTTTTTGTGGCAATGGCTGTTACGATAGTGGGGGTTGCAATCAGCTTTCTGATGGGGAGTGCCGGAATAGAGAAAAAGAATAAGCCGCCCACAATCGAGCGCGCGGGAGTTACCCTGTTTGCCGAAGGCTTTGCCACGGAGACGGAGATTGCCGCCGAGCTGATTCCGGATCTGATCGATGATCAGCAGGAACCGCCGCCCAGGCACAAATGAGAGAAACCTCGTTCCCAGGTCGTTTAGAAAGTCCCAGATGCTAGGAAGGACGAGGAAGCGAGCGAAGACAGTACAGTGCCGGTACGGCGAGCGAGCTCCCGCAGGCCTGACAACGCAGATGGGGCTTTATCAACGGCCTGAAAAGGATTGCCAAATACGGCAATCCTTTCTATTTGTATTCACCTAATGAAAGTGCTATTATTAATTGTAATGTTATTAAAAATAATAACTTTTTTAAAAGAATGAGGAGGCGTTACTATGCCGCACAGGACGGAAGATTATAAGACATGGGTAAAGGTTATTACTGCGCTTTTCATTCTGGTCATATTAGAAGAAGGTGCTGCTCATGGCAATAAAATTAATGAAGAAATACGGTGCCGCACAGACAATATGATTACTTCCAATCCTAATGTGCTATATCCGCTGCTTCGTGCCATGGAAGAGAAGGGATTTATCGCCGGTAACTGGGATAATGCCAGTACGCGTAATAAAAGAGTATATACCATAACAGCTAACGGGAAATCATGTATTCCGGCGCTGCAGCAAAAAGTTAATCAGAAGTTGAATGTAGCAGAGCAAAAACTAAAAATGATCCGCTGCAATTTGCTTGATAGAGTACAGGAGGAGAAACAATGAGTGCAGTTCAGATAAAAAACAATAAAAAGATCATCCTGATAAGCGCAATTCTTGGCGTGATGTTAATTGGCGGTGGTCTGTGGTGGTGGATACGGGCAGCCGGAATGGTTTCCACTGATGATGCCAGAGTGAAAGGGGCAATTGTTACTGTAAGCTCACGTGTTTCGGCCAGAGTTGAAGAGCTTTTGGTTAATGAAGGCGACCAGGTACAGGCGGGACAAGTGATTGCTAAACTGGAAAGCAAGGAACTGGAAGCCCAATATTTGCAGGCTAAAGCTAATTTGGCCGCCGCAGAGGCTAAGCTTGCCGGTTTAAAAGCAGGCAGCAGGCCACAGCAGATTGCACAAGCCGGGGCAGGTTCTGCGCAAGCGGAGGCTAATTTGGACAATGCCCGTAAAGGCTATGAAAGAATGGCTATGCTGTACGAGAAAGGCGCAATTTCCGCTCAGCAGTTAGATGCCGCGCAAACAACACTGCAGGTAGCTCAGGCCCAGTACGAGGCTGCAGATCAATCCTTAAACATGACACAGGAAGGCTCTCGCATTGAAGATGTGCAGGTTGCAGAAGCGCAGGCGGAGCAAGCTGCCGCTGCGCTTAAAAATGCCCAACTGGCACTTGATAATGCTGTCATTAAAGCCCCCGGAGATGGGGTCGTCGCTGTCCGTTCTGTCGATGCTGGTGAAGGTGTGACTGTCGGCCAGTCGCTGTTTAATATTGTTAATCTTCATGATATTTGGGTAGCAGCTAATATTGATGAAGGTGATGTCGGTAAAATAACAATCGGGCAGACGGTGGATGTTACCATTGATGCGTATCCGGGTAAAACCATAAAGGGAGAGGTAAGTGAAGTTGGTGCAGCCACCGGCTCTCAATTTGCCTTGCTGCCAACGGAAAATACGTCAGGTAATTACACGAAAGTAACACAAAAATTACCGGTAAAAATAAAAGTGCCAGAAAGTCAGAGTTATATTCTAAAACCGGGAATGTCGGCAGTGATCACTATTCACGTGAAATAAGAGAGGTAGTTATGGATAAAACTGCGTATGCCAATAAATATATGGTGCTGTTTACCGTTACACTTGGCACCATGCTGAGTGGGTATGTCAGCAGTTCAATAAATATTGCTTTGCCTAACATTATACAAACCTTCGGCTTTACAATGGATTCGGTTGTATGGGTGTCATTGGCTTATATGCTGCCGTATGGTGCAACATTGCCCATTATGGGAAAGCTGGGAGATCAGTTTGGCAGAAAGAAGATGTTCTTGACGGGTCTGGCAATCTTTACAGTTGCCACTCTCTTAGTAGGGCTGGCCTGGAACAGTACCATTCTCATTTTGTTCCGTATTCTGCAGGGGCTGGGAGCCGGTCTGCTTTTTCCAAATTCTATGGCACTGGTAGCGGATGCTTTTCCTCCCAGTGAACGAGGTCAGGCTTTGGGCATGTGGGGTGCTTTTGCAGCCGCCGGCAGTACTCTAGGGCCGACCATCGGCGGCTATATCGTGGAATATCTGGAATGGCGGCTGTTATTTTACTCCATATTGCCAATCTCCTTGCTAGGCTTGCTGTTAGGCAGCAGAGTTCTGGAGGAGTCCAAAAACGATGAAACAGCTGCTAAGATCGATTATATTGGGGGATTTCTGCTGGTTTTCAGTCTAAGCTGCCTGCTGCTGGCTCTCAATCAGGGATCGAAAGAGGGCTGGACATCAGCTTATATTGTGGGGCTAATTATTTCCACTGTTGCGTCGATGGGGGCTTTTTTATATGTCGAGAGTCATATTGAGAATCCGCTTGTCGATTTGAAGTTATTTACCAATGTTACCTTTACTGTATCCAATATTGTTGGTTTCTTATCTTTTCTGGCTATGTTTGGCGGATTATTTCTATTGCCCTTCTATCTGCGCAATATCCAGGGGTACTCAGCAATTAAAGCCGGTATGGCCTTATTGCCACTGATGGGATCAATGGTAGTGCTTGCTCCGTTCGGTGGACGTCTGGCAGATCATTTCGGTTCTAGAATTCCAGCCTCCATTGGCATGGCAGTCATGACAGTGGCTTTATACTCTTTCCGCCTCTTAGACGATAAGACGCCTTACTCTCATATCGCAATCGGTCTTATTGTTATGGGGGCTGGTTTGGCCTTTACTATGTCACCGCTGTCTAATGGCGTTATGGGAACGTTGCCGAAAGATAAGATCGGCGTAGGTTCAGGTGTTTTTAATCTTTTCAAAAATGTGGGGGGCAGTGTGGGTGTGGCTATTATGGGGACACTGCTTAATAACAGGCAGATTTTTCACACTGCAGTCAGCACAAATTATATTCATGGAGCTTCAGAGCCTGTCTCCCAGTTGATAGCTGCGCTGCAGGGAGGCTTTGCACAGCAGGGCTTTGCTGCTGCCGAAGCCAAGGCTGCCGCACTTACTGTTGTACAGGGGCTGGTCACCAAACAGGCTGCCGTTGCCGCTTTTGGTGATGTATTCCTAATTACGGCAGTCTTGTGTGCTATTGGAATTATTCCAGCGCTCTTTATCCGCGATCCGAACAAAAACAAGCAGGATAAGCAAGCTGATACTGCTGCCGGTAATAAGGAGACGGAGTTGATTCCGGTATCCTCCTAGTTGTGACTGCCCTGCAGAGCAAATACTCTGCAGGGCGAAATAAATACTTCAGAATCATCTAACCCAAGGGACAAGAGCAGGAATTTAAGCGCTGATGCCGTATCTTCATTTATAAACTAAATGAAAGTGAGCAGGTGGTAAGTGCATGTTTGTCTGGAAAAATGATTATAGCTGCAATATTGCAGAAATTGACGCGCAGCATAAAAAGCTCTTTGAACTTGCCGGTGAGTTGTATGCTATTGCTACCTCAAAAGACAATGTGGATTATTATGATGATATTTGCCGTATCTTCAAAGAACTAAGCGAATACACCATATATCATTTTAGTTATGAAGAACAATTGATGGAAAAATATGGATATGACCAGACTGACTGCCGTGCTCACAAATGGGAACATGCCGCGTTCGTTGCCAAGATTCAAAAGATCCAAGATTCTGATTTGGATTTGAATCAGCGGAAGGTTTTAATGGACGTGATTATGTTTGCTGTTGATTGGATTGAAAAGCATATCTTGGCGACTGACAAGAAGTATAGTGAGTTTTTTAATGCTAAAGGAATTATCTAGCAACTTAGTGAAGAGACATTCTTAAAGGAATGTCTTTTTTTATCTAATCAGAGAATGTAACTTTCTGATTAGGAAGTTTTTTATGAAAAGGTGGCTGCAATGCTTGCGCGTTTTATTTAATCGACAGTCTTTATCGGCACAGTGGATGATGGCGTCTATTGCTTTTGTACTTGTGCCTAGTATGATCATCATGGCATTTTATATCGGCGATGAATATCAGCAAACGAGAAGTGAAAACTTTTATCAGTTGAATACAACAGTGACTGTTCAGCAGCAAGCTGTTGAAGAATGGGTCCAGGAGCGCAATCTGGATCTTTACCGTCTGACTAATTCACCGGCGGCTAAAGATGTTAATCTGGCAAATCTGGAGAGTCTGCTGCAGGTTTTTCTGAAAGGGCAGCAAGATTACCAGGCTTTTGTATACATTAATAAAGAAGGCCTGACTGCAATTGATACTAGCGGCCCTACCGGGCTGGATCTAAAAGACCGGGAATATTTTAAGGCGGCACAGGAAGGTCGCTCTTTTGTCACAGGAACCATCATCGGCCGGTCTTCCGGTAAACCGATTATTATCATCTCTGCTCCTGTTTTTGATAGCAATCATGAATTTCAGGGAGCTATATTTGGCAGCGTGAGCTTGCAGCGGCTTGAATGGCTGACAAAGCAATTTAACTTCCGCGATACAGGCGAACTGTATTTGTTTGACAGCAATGGGAAGCTGCTAACCCGTGGCAGCACGGATGAAACCAGCGCTCCCCGGGGTGGTGCTTCTTTTAGTTCTGTCGAAGAATTAGAACAATGGGAAGAATATATTGCCGAGGCTGGCGGCGTAGGCCGTTATCGAAACTCAGCAGGACGGGAAGTGTACGGCAGCTATAAGCAGATAGCTACGCCTGGCTGGATACTGGTCGGTGAGATTGATGAATATCAGGTCTTTTTACCCTTTTATTCTAAAATTGGCTACGTGCTAGGTGGATTTCTTGTCGTAGTGTTGTTCAGTCTGCCTGCCATATATAAACTTGCCCGCAGAGTTACCCGCCCTCTAGAGGAATTAACACAACGGGCTCATGTGATTCACCAGGGAAATTACACGATGGCTCATTTTTCTTCCCGCCAACAGGGGCCTTATGAAATACGCGAGCTGGAGCAGGCTTTTGCTTTTATGGCTGAGAACCTCAGCAAGCATATGCAGGCTTTGGGTGAGGCTCGTGATGCTGCTTTAGATGCCTCTGTAGCGAAATCGCAGTTTCTTGCCACCATGAGCCACGAGATTCGTACGCCAATGAATGCAATTATTGGTATGGCTGATTTATTGTGGGAGACGCCGCTCAATGATCAACAACGTAATTATGTAGCCATATTTCGCAATGCCGGTGATAATTTGTTAAACATAATTAACGATATACTTGATTATTCTAAAGTAGAGGCTGGCTTGCTGCAGATTGATAACGTCCAATTTAATCTTATTGAGCTTGTAGAAAAGACCTGTGAAATATTTGCGCTTCATGCTCATAACAAAGAGTTGGAGCTAGCGGCCCGTTTTGATCCGGCAACACCTGCCCATATAGTTGGCGATCCGGTGCGGTTCCGGCAAATTTTGTCTAATTTATTGAGCAATGCTGTTAAATTTACTGAATGCGGGGAAATTGTTGTTCAGGTCAGTTACCAGCATGGCAAGGTGTATCTCGAAGTCAGTGATACTGGTATTGGTATTCCTGACAAGCAGCAGGAGGTTATCTTCGACAGCTTTACGCAGGTGGATGCTTCAACAACCAGAAAATATGGGGGAACCGGCTTAGGGCTGGCAATCAGCAAGCGTCTGGTAGAATTGATGAAGGGAGCGATCTGGCTAAAAAGCAAGATCGGAGCGGGCAGCAGCTTTTTCTTTGCTCTACCTGCACAAATTGCGCCGGGATCAGCGCTGGCTTTTGACTTCCCGGTTAAACTAAAGGGTAAAAAAGTATTGGTTGTAGACGATAATACGACTAACCGGCTTATCTTACGGGAAATCCTGCAGCAGTGCGGTGCTCTGGTAGTTGATGCAACCGGTGGCGAAGAAGGGCTGCAGCTGCTTGAACAGGCAGTTAAGGAGGAGGCCCCTTTCCATTTAATCTTATCCGATTATTGCATGCCTGAGATGGATGGCTTCGAATTTGCCAGCCGTCTCCGTGCTGACAGTCGCTTTAATCAAACAGTCTTCATGCTGCTTACTTCCAGCATGCGCAGTGATGAACTGAACCGGTGCAAGATTCTGGATATTGACTGCCAGTTAACAAAGCCGGTCAAAAGGAGTGAACTTGTTTCTGCTATTAGGCAGGCTCTTTGCAACAATCAGCACTGTAACAAAGCAGAACCAATAGCAGTTAAGGAGCACAGCGGCCGGTCACTGCACATTCTTTTGGTTGAAGATTCACCGGACAACCGGATGCTGATTGAAGCGTATCTTAAAAAAACACCGCACACAATGGATATGGCTGAAAACGGCCAGATTGCAGTTGAACAGTTTAGTAAAGGCCGTTATGACTTAGTTTTTATGGATATGCAGATGCCTGTCATGGACGGTTATACGGCTACTCGCACCATTCGCAACTGGGAACAAGCCCAAGGGCTTAAAGCTACGCCGATTATTGCCTTGACCGCATATGCTTTGCAGGAAGAACGGGCTAAGAGTCTTGCTGCAGGTTGTACCGATCATCTAACCAAGCCGATAAAAAAGGCAGTTTTATTGCAGACATTAGCTGAATATGCTGGAGGTGACACTGATTAAAACAAGAATTCCAGTTGAGATTGACCGTGATTTGGAAGAAATCATCCCGAACTTTTTGCAAAACAGAGTTAACGATATTGCAGGTCTTAAAACAGCTGTTGCGGCAGGTGAGTTTGAGCATATCCGTATTGTTGGTCATACCCTGAAAGGAATTGGCGGCGGATATGGTTTTGACTTAATCAGCGATGTAGGGCTGGTGCTGGAGCATGCGGCCAAGGTAAGTGACTGTATAACCATTAACAAGGCTATCAATGACTTGGAGACCTATTTGGAGTTAGTAGATATTATTTACGTTTAAATGAAGGAGCAGGAAACGTTGACAATTCTCGTCATTGATGACTCTGTGGATAGTCAGGAATTAATTAAGAAATTTTTAAAAATTCAAGGATATAGTAACTTTTTGTGCTGCTCATCAGCCGATTGTGCATTCAATGAACTAAAGCTGGCTGAACCTGAGTACCCTGCTTCTGAGGTCGACCTCATTTTGCTGGATATTGTCATGCCTGATGTAGACGGGATTGAGACTTGCAGCCGCATTAAAAGTGATGAACGTTACAAGGATGTTCCCGTTATTATGGTGACAGCCAGTACAGATGAAAGCAATTTACAGCAGGCTTTTGCAGTGGGAGCAACCGACTATATTACTAAACCCCTCGGTAAGGTCGAATTATTGGCACGAGTCAGGGCGGCATTAAAGCTGAAAGAAGAGACTGACTGCCGCAAGGTGAGGGAGCAGGAACTGCTACAGGCCCTAAAGCAATTAGAAGAAGCGAATGAAACACTGCAAAAACTTTCCTCTTTGGATGGACTCACAGGAATTGCTAACCGCCGCAGTTTTGATCAAACGCTCAATAAAGAATGGAATCTTGCAGTACGGCAAGGCAGCTTGTTATCGTTGATTCTGTTTGATATCGATTTTTTTAAAGCCTATAATGACAGCTATGGACATCAGGCTGGAGATGACTGCCTAAAACAGGTATCATATGCTGCTGATGCTTTGATACGCCGTCCGGCGGATCTCTTAGCACGGTATGGCGGGGAGGAATTTGCCGTAATATTGCCTAATACTACTAGTAAAGGGGCTGCCTTGGTTGCCGAAAATATCAGGCAGGCTATCAGCAGTCAGCAAATTCCGCATAGCGCTTCTTGTATTGCCGGTCATGTTACCATCAGCGTTGGTGTCATGACAATGATGCCATTGCAGCAGGATGCACTTACTGAGTTAATTGAAGAGGCTGACAAAGCCCTCTATCAGGCAAAGCAGAACGGGCGCAATCGCGTAATTACAACTAAAAACATGGAGTATTGAAGTGAGAAAAATTGTACATATCGTTATTATTGTCATTACAGTATTTACAGTTTTAATTCCAGCTGTTACCTTTGCAGCAGCTAAGACTGAACCTGTCCGCCTGGGGATTGATAATATTGATCAATATCAACATTTATTTGCAGGAAAGCGGGTAGGGTTAATTACCAATCAAACCGGGGTTAACTCTCAGTTGCAGAGCACAATTGATGTATTATATGAAAAGACAGATTTGGTAGCGTTATTTTCACCTGAGCACGGTTTGCGGGGCAATGCTGAAGCAGGAGCGGATATCGCCGCTGCCACTGACATGCGGACTGGTCTGCCTGTCTACAGCCTTTATGGAGACACAAAAAAGCCGACAGCTCAAATGCTGGAGAATATTGATGTACTATGCTTTGATATCCAAGATGTAGGAACCCGGTTTTATACCTATATGTCGACTATGGCACTGGCTATGGAGAGCGCTAAAGAACAGAATAAGCTGTTTGTTGTCTTTGATCGTCCGAATCCAATTGGTGGTCTGGCGGTGGAAGGTCCGGTACTTAAGCCGGGGTTTGAAAGCTTCATTGGTATGTATCCTATCCCGATTCGTCACGGAATGACAATAGGGGAGCTGGCGCTGTTATTTAATAAGCAATTCGGTATAGAATGCAATCTGCAAGTGGTGAAGCTCAGCGGCTGGCAGCGCAATATGTTTTGGCAGGATACAGGCCTTCCCTGGGTGATGACTTCCCCTAACATTCCCACACCGGAGACAGCCTTGGTATATCCCGGTACCGGCTTGCTTGGAGCTACTACTATATCGGAGGGAGTGGGCACGACCCGCCCGTTTGAGCTGGTTGGTGCAGCCTGGCTGAATGCCGCTGCCGCTGCCGACAGGCTGAATGAAAGAAAGCTGCCTGGCGCTTATTTTCGGCCTACCTATTTTACTCCCCGTTTTGGACGCCATAACGGAATCAATCAAGGGGGTGTACAAATTCATGTAGTGGATAAAGCCGCATATCGTCCGGTGCTGACGGCAGTTACCATACTTGAGGTAATGAAGGGCTTGAGCGGTGGTCAGTTTGCTTATCAGTCGGAGCGCATGTTTGACTTACCGCTTGGTGAGGATACGTTGCGCTTGGAAACAGAACCGCTTGACCAACTGCTCACAAGATGGGACCAGGAGGCTCGCGATTTTCAGGTAAAATCCCGGCAATACTATTTATATTAGAATAAATACAATTAGGAGGGTTATGTATGAAATTCACCATGGACCACAATAATATTAATGTTCTCGATCTGGAAAAGAGCCTTGCCTTTTATAAAGAGGCGCTTAAGCTTGTAGAAACAAGGCGCAAGGAGGCTGCTGACGGAAGTTTTATCCTTGTGTTTCTGGGGGATGAGCAGACACCTCACAAATTAGAGCTTACCTGGCTGAGGGACCGTAAAGAGCCTTATAATTTAGGCGAAAACGAATTTCATCTGGCTTTTATTACCGATGACTTTGCCAGTGCCCATGCCTTGCATAGCAAAATGGGCTGCATATGCTATGAGAATAAAGCAATGGGAATTTATTTTATTGCCGATCCTGACGGATATTGGTTAGAGGTAATTCCTAACCGGAGATAAAAAACAACCCCGAATACGGATTTCCGTTTCGGGGTTGTTTCCTAAAGAAGGTGGAGGCATTATGCTGACTGAGCGTTGGAACTGTTTTGCTTCGGGTTTTTCGGCAAAGCCGGAAACCGTAAGGGCAATGTTTGCTGTTATTGAGAGTAGTTATGGCTCGGCTAACCGGTATTACCATACAATGGGGCATGTGCAGCAGTGTCTTGCACAGCTTGATGAGGCATCCGGGGAAGTCAATAACCGGGAAGCTGTAGAAATGGCTCTGTGGCTGCATGATATTATTTATATACCGGAATCAAGCTGCAATGAAGAATTAAGCAGTGCCATCGGGTTTTGCTATGGGCTGGAGCTTTCCGGCAGTTATCCGTTTGCCATCGAAGTACGTCAGCTTATCCAAGCAACTGCTCACGGAAGTGGTGACTGCAAGTCAGCCGGAGATAAGGCAGTGGTACAGGATATTGATTTAAGTATCTTAGGAGCTGACTCATTCAGCTTTGCCTGTTATGAAACTGCAATTCGCAAGGAGTACGCCTGTGTCCCCGATGACGTTTATCGAAAAGGCCGTATACAGGTTCTTCAAGGGTTTCTCATGCGATCGCAAATCTATCAAACTCAATTCTTTCTAAGCCGTTATGAGGCGCAGGCACGAGAAAATATATCAACACTCATTGATAGCCTCACGGGTAGTTGTTGACGTGCGAATGCGAATTTGGTAAATTTGTATGAGGATTTGTTGTCCTAGTATAACTAATAAAGGATGTCTGTCATGTTACATGAATTTTCCCGAACAGAACTATTAATTGGCGCTGAAGCTTTAAAAAAATTATCCGAGTCCAAAGTGGCTGTTTTTGGTATTGGCGGAGTAGGTACATTTGTTGTTGAAGGGCTTGCCCGCTCTGGAGTAGGCAAATTTGTTTTAATTGATGATGATTGTATATGCTTGACAAATATTAACCGCCAGCTCCATGCGACGCGCAAGACGATTGGCAAGCCAAAAGTGGAAGTCATGCGTGACCGGATTTTAGAGATTAACCCCAAAGCAGAGGTAACTGCGTTGCAAAAGTTTTATTTGCCTGATATGGCTGATGAGCTTATTGCGGATGACTATGATTATATTGTTGATGCGATCGATACCGTTACTGCCAAAATCGATTTGGTTATGCGGGCACAAGAAAAAAACATTCCCGTTATTTGTGCAATGGGTGCAGGCAATAAACTGGATGCTACCCGTTTTGAGGTGGCGGATATTTTCAAGACATCGGTCTGTCCTTTAGCAAAAGTTATGCGCAAGGAATTGCGCCTGCGCGGTGTAAAAAAATTAAAAGTGGTCTATTCCAAGGAAGAGCCGATAAAACCGATTGAATCAGAGGACTCCAGCTGTGCCACCGGCTGCATATGTCCTTCCGGCACAACCCGCAAATGTACGACCCGCAATCAAATACCTGGCAGCATTGCGTTTGTTCCTTCGGTGGTTGGCTTGATTATTGCCGGTGAGGTCGTAAAGGACATTATTTATAACCGGAAATAGTAATAAATGCTATTTTATGGTATAATAGTTAAGATTAACCTATAAGGAGCGATACACTTGAAAAAAGCAATTATGGAAACAGATAACGGTAAAATTGTAATCGAACTTTTTGAGAATGAGGCCCCTAAAACGGTAGCTAATTTCGAAAAATTAATTGGAGAGCAGTTTTATGACGGACTTTCCTTTCACCGCGTAATTAAAGGATTTGTGGCACAGGGTGGCTGCCCGAACGGCACCGGTGCAGGTGGTCCTGGCTATACCATTCCCTGCGAAACAAAAGGCAATCCTCACAAACATGAACGGGGTTCTTTATCGATGGCTCACCGTGGTCCGAACACAGGTGGCAGCCAATTCTTTATTGTGTATGAGCCGCAGCCTCACCTTGATGGCGTACATACCGTTTTTGGTAAGGTCATTGAAGGACTTGATGTTGTCGATAAGATCAAACAAGGCGACAAAATGAATAAGGTTACGGTTGTGGAAGAGTAAAAAATAGTTCATTGACAGCAAATGAGCAGTATGTTACTCTATAAAAAATAACCGGGTAGAGCTGATCAGAAACACTGAAGGCCAAAGATGTCCGAACAAGGACGTTCTTTGGCCTTTTTTCTGTTTGCTAATATTTTTAAGGGGGAAGAGTATCTTGAGAAAATTGGTAGTAAAAAAGAGTTTCGCAGTTATTCTTGCATTGCTGCTGTTGGTGGTGGCAGCTGGCTGTGGCAGCACAAACAGCAGCTCAAAAAGTGCATCCAAGGAATTGACTATTGGCTTAACAGCTCCGCTTACCGGTGATAATGCCGAATATGGCAACGTATTTAAAAATGCAATCGAATTGGCTTTAGACAAAGTAAATTCCCAGGGCGGAATAAACGGGGCCAAAATTAAGCTGGTAGCAGGTGACAGTAAAGCTGATCCGAAAGAGGCTGCCAATATTGCCCAAAAATTTGTCTCCGACGCTAATATTCTTGCGGTTATCGGAGATTTTACCAGTACTGCCGCATTAGCGGGGGCACCTATTTATCAAAAAGGCGGACTGGTGCAGCTTTCGCCCACTTCCTCTCATCCGGACTTCACGAAGCAGGGTACATATATGTTTCGCAACATCGCTACTCAGGCAGCAGAAGGACCTTTGCTGGCAGACTATACGATTAATGGATTGAAGAAGAAAAAGATTGCAATTGTTTATATTAAAAATGACTGGGGCATAGTTGCGTACGAAAATTATATGAAAAAAGCGCAGGAGCTTGGCGGCGATATTGTTGCTGTTGAACCTTATCTGCCGGAGCAGGGAAAAGATTTCAGCGCTATTATTACAAAAATTAAAGATAAGAATCCCGATATACTTTATCTTGGTACAATGTATACCGATGCGGCGCTGATCGCACAGCAAGTGAAAAAAGCGAATTTCCAGGTATCCTTGATTGGAACAGGCTCACTCTTTTCCGATGAATTGTTGAAACTCGGCGGTAGTGCCGTAGAAGGACTGGCGCTTACCTGCTCGTTCTTCCCGGCAGATCCTCGTCCGGAAGTACAGGAATTCGTGAAAAGTTACCAGGACAAATATGGCAAACCGCCAACCATGTTTGCCGCTCAGGCCTATGATGCAGCTAACTTGATTGTTGAAGCAATTAAAAGTGGGGCAACTGACCGCAAAACCTTGCGTGATAAATTGGCGGCTATTAAAAACTTCCCCGGTGTAACAGGAAAAACATCTTTTGATGAAAACCGTGACGTTGATAAAGCATTAACAAAACTAGTGGTTAAAGACGGCAAGTTTGTTCCCTATCAACAATAGCCAATTGGTACCCTGATAGGTAGGAGTGTAATTATGCTATTACAACAAATTATTAACGGGCTGACGCAGGGCAGCATTTATGCCCTTATTGCTATCGGTTTTGCCCTCATCTTCGGGGTACTTGGCCTGGTCAATTTTGCGCATGGAGAAGTATATATGGTCGGAGCCTTTCTGGGCTTTGTCTTTGTTACTGTTTATCATTTCCCTATCGTAGTTTCGCTGCTCCTGGCCATGCTGGGGGCAGCGCTCCTCGGCGTCATCATCGAAGTAATTGCTTTTCGGACCTTGCGGCGAGCGCCGGACGTTGCGCCGATGGTCTGTACACTGGGGTTGTCCGTAGTTCTGCAAAATGCAGCGATGCTTGGCTGGGGCGCGGGAACGCAGAGTATGCCGGAAGATAGCTTTACTTTTGCGTTTTTCCCAATTTTTAATGCCCAGGTTTCTAATATTCAATTGCTGATATTTGGAGTAGCGGTAGCCCTGATGGCGGGTTTGCAGCTTGTACTGTATAAATCCCGTATTGGCAAGGCAATACGGGCTACTGCACAGAATAAGGATGCTGCCAGCCTAATGGGGATCAACATCAACCGGGTTATTGCGGCAACATTTGCCTTGGGGTCGGCTCTGGGTGGTGCAGCCGGTGTTTTAATCGGCGTGTACTACAATGCATTCTATCCGATGATGGGCTTTATGGCCGGAATGAAAGCATTCACAGCAACTGTGCTTGGCGGACTGACCAGTGTTCCCGGAGCTGTCCTTGGCGGACTTATTCTGGGAGTCGTGGAGAATTTGGGCGCTGCTTATATTTCATCAGGCTACCGGGATATGATTGCCTTTATTATCTTAATTCTGGTTCTGCTGATCAAGCCGTCAGGGCTGTTTGGCCGGGACACACAGGGAAAAGTGTAGGTAGCGTATGGATATGCAAAAGAGTAAAACCCCTAAAGTTATTACTGCCGGTTTACTACTGGTGACTGCACTATTGCCACTGGTTATCACAGATGATTACGTGTTGCGGATTCTTATTATGTCGGGCATATTTGTCATATTAACCTTAAGCTTAAATCTTGTTACCGGCTTTACCGGCCAGTTTTGCCTTGGCTGGGCAGCTTTTTACGGGATTGGAGCTTATACTTCTGCCTTGCTGACGATGAAGGCGGGGGTATCTTTTTGGCTGGCAATGCCGTTAGGCGGTTTTGTGGCAGCTCTGTTCGGCCTATTGCTGGGGCTTCCCACAATGCGGCTGAAAGAGATTTATCTGGCAATTACCACCTTAGGCTTCGGCGAAATTATTCGCCTGATTATGCTCAACTGGACGGATCTCACCCGTGGCTCTATGGGACTGCCCGGTATTCCTGCACCGACTATACTGTCCTATGAAATAAGCAGCAATCAAGCTTATTATTATCTCATCTTGGCTTTGGTGCTAGTGACGATAATCGCAATAAGAAGGCTGATTGATTCACGTACAGGAAGAGCTCTTATCGCGATAAGGGAAGATGAGCTGGCAGCGAAAAGTATGGGAATTGATGTTACCGCCTATAAAATGCTGGCCTTTGCAGTGGGGGCTTTTTTTGCCGGATTAGCGGGCAGCTTTTACGCTCATTACACGTCCTTCATTGATCCTCATACCTTCTCGTTTACAGAATCAATAGCCATACTGGCCATGGCGGTATTAGGCGGGTTAGGGAGTATTAACGGATCGATTTTGGGGGCGGTTATCCTTACTGTCATTCCCGAATTGTTACGCGATATAGCAGAGTACCGGCTCATTGTTTTCGGACTCATAATGATGGCCGTTATGCTGCTTCGTCCGCAGGGATTATTCGGTAAAGCAAGAGAAAACGGCTCTGGGAGAGGGCGAGCCAAAGGACGGGGAGGTGTTCGTGTTGGCTCTGCTTGAGTTAGCGAATGTAACGAAGCGTTTTGGCGGTTTAACTGCTATAGACAATTTGCAGATTACCGTTGAGGCTGGCCAGATTGTAGGGCTTATTGGCCCTAATGGCGCCGGTAAGACAACCGTGTTTAATGTTATTACCGGCATTTATCCGCTTACGGCAGGCGGCATTTTGCTTGATGGCAAGACAGTAAGCAACTGCCAGACACATCAGGTAACTGATATGGGAATAACCCGTACCTTTCAAAATATTCGTCTGTTTACGCAAATCAGTGTGCTGGATAATGTCCGTATCGGCAGACATTGCCGGACAAAAGCAGGGCTTCTGGCGGCATTGTTTAATCGGGCTGGTGCGGAAGAGCAGGCCATTCGTGAAAAAGCGGCTGAGCTGCTGGAATTAGTGGGACTTAGCGCAAAATGCAGTGAACTGGCAGGCAATTTATCGTATGGTGAGCAGCGTCGGCTGGAAATTGCCAGGGCACTGGCGACTGAGCCTAAGCTGCTGCTGCTGGATGAACCTGCAGCAGGCATGAATCCCCAGGAAACAAAGCAACTGATGGAACTCATAGATCGGCTTAACAGCAAGGGTCTGACGATCCTGTTGATAGAACACGATATGAAGCTGGTCATGAATATATCAGACAAAATAGTCGTACTTGATCATGGCGTGAAAATTGCTGAGGGCCTGCCGCGTGACATTCAGCAAAATCAGCAGGTAATTGAGGCCTATTTAGGTAAGGGGGCATCATCAGCTTGTTAAAAGTGAACAACCTCCATACATACTATGGCAATATTCACGCTTTAAAAGGCATCAGCTTTGAAGTAAAAGCAGGAGAAATCGTAACACTTATTGGCAGCAATGGTGCCGGAAAAACTACTGCTGTAAAAACAATAGCCGGTCTTTTGCCCGCTGCTGAGGGTACGGTGGTATTTGATAATCAGGATATAACCGAACTGGCGCCTGATAAGATTGTCCGGTCAGGCATTTCCCTTGTGCCCGAAGGCCGCCAGGTCTTTCCTTATATGACGGTGCTGGAGAATCTGGACATGGGAGCTTATACCCGGAACGATAAGCTGGAAATTAAGCAGTCCCTGGAACAGGTTTTAACGTTGTTTCCCAAGCTCTGGGAGCGGCGCGGTCAACAAGCGGGAACGCTTAGCGGCGGTGAGCAGCAGATGCTGGCGATTGGCCGGGCACTGATGGCAAAGCCAAAGCTGCTGCTGCTTGACGAACCTTCTTTAGGGCTGTCCCCCATATTGGTAGATACCATCTTTGGCTTAATTGTTGAAATTAATCGCCAGGGAATACCGGTGTTGTTAATTGAACAAAATGCCAGGATGGCGCTGCTGATTGCCGCACGAGGCTATATTATGGAGACCGGCAAAATTGTGCATGCTGACAAGGCCAATGAATTGCTCCAATCAGATGCTGTTAGAAAAGCGTATCTGGGAGAATAAATCAAATGAGTGAGAGGGGTAAAAACAATGTGTAATATCCATTCTAATCAAGACGAATTAACAGATGCAATACGACTGGCGATTCAGGACAGGGCTACCTGGTTTTACCTACTGTTGGAAGAGATCAAAGCAAGTGGCGGCAATCCCGATGAAATAGCGGAAAAAGCGATTTTCAAGTTTGGTCAGATGAAAGGCCAAAAGATTGGCACTGCAGCCAATCCCCGTGAATTTTTTGATGGAATTGCCACTCCCAATGCGAGGCTAGCTTTTGCCATGGAAGAAATTGATGTGCAGGCAGAAAAAGGAATTTATCGGTTTCATCACTGTGCCCTGTGCGAAGCCTGGAAGAAGCTTGGCTGTAGTCAGGAGCAGATCACACACCTGTGCAATTTGGCCTCCTGTGGCGATTATGGTGTTGTGAGCTGCTTCCCTGAACTGGAACTTGCCTTTAATGGAACAATCGCAGAGAATAAACCGTATTGTGAATTACAGGTAACACTAAAAAAATAAAAAATCGCTTTTAGAAAAGACTGCTTAGCTTCATTGCCAAAAGAAGCTAGCAGTCTTTTTAGATTGTATTTTGCGAATTTGAGAAATAATCAAAAAATGGTCTTGACGCAAACAGAGAGAGATTTTATAATGAAAAACAGAAAACGTTTTCTGTATTATCTTTATTAAAAATTCATCTATATACATACTGGCAATAGGTATCGTTTTCTGAAAGTGAGGTCCCATGGCACGAGTATCGATTGAAGATGTTGCAAATTTAGCAGGTGTATCCATAACGACCGTTTCCAGAGTAATCAATAATAAAGACTATCCTGTAGCCGAGAAAACAAAAAAGAAGGTTTTGAAGGCGGTAAAGGAATTGAATTATTTTCCCGATTTTACAGCTCAAAATCTTCGTAATAATTTTAGCAATACGATTGGCTTAATAACACGGGAGATTTCAGACCCCTATTTTGGAATCATTGCCAGGGCTGTAACAGAAAGAGCAAGTTATTACGGTGTTTTATCAATAGTCTGCAATACAGGCAGAAATCCTGTTAATGAATTACAATATCATGATTTATTGTGGCAGCATAAAGTGCGCGGAATCATTTTGAGCGGCGGAGGGCTGGATGCCGATGACTATCGCGATAAGCTGCAGGAACAAATCAAGCGCTATAATGACCACGGTAATAGAATCGTATCTTTGGCTCCACAGGGACTGGAAATGCCATATGTTACGATAGACAACCGAGCAACAGGTGAAATGATAACCGACTATCTGGTTGACTTGGGACATCGCAAAATTGCTTTTCTGGGAGGTCCGGAGCAGATTTATACGGCTTCAGAACGGGTAAAGGGCTATAAACTATCGCTTACAAAGCATGGTCTGACTTTTGATCCGTCACTGCTGCATCATGGGCAATTTTCCTGGGAGAGCGGATATGAAGCAGCAAGGCGCTTATTACTGGAAAATAGGGAGTTCAGTGGAATTTGCTGCGCTAACGATGATATTGCCTATGGGGTGTTGCAAGCACTTAAGGAACAAAATATTCAGGTTCCCGGGCAGGTTTCCGTTATCAGTATAGGCGATTTACCGTTGTCTACGCATATCGATCCTCCTTTAACGACTGCTCAGGTTCCTCTTTATGATATGGCACTAAGAGCTGTTGATGTAATTATGGATGGTTCCAAGCCCGATCACAATGCCAGCTTGATTTTTAAAACACCCATTGTGAAGCGCCTCTCCACAGCTCCGTATATTTCCGGATTAGGGCAAGGTTAGTAGGCGGCTTAGCAATAGTAAGTAACAATGATAAGGAGAGAATAAAGATGCAGCATGTTGTACTATCAGTGGCCGACTGGGTTTATCTTGCCTTTATTATCATTACTTTTGCCTGTCTGGCAACCAGACGGGATGCATTGCTTCCTACGCTTGTTGGGCTGTTGTTGACAGGGATCGCCCTTAAGGGGAATCTTCTGGGAGGAGTTTTAGTTGTTTATAAAGCAATATTGGCTGCCGGGATAGATTTGCTGAATATTATTGTCATTGTTGCATCGATCACGGCATTAACAAAAACCATGGCCGACATGGGGACAGACCGCATTATTGTGGCTCCTGCGCGGCGCTTTCTTCGCAATCCCACAATGGCGTTTTGGACACTGGCTGTTGTGACGCTACTGCTTAGCTGGGTAATCCGGGCGACGCCTACAGCGGCCCTGCTGGGAGCCTTACTGGTACCGGCAGCAGTGGTGGCAGGCATGTCACCGATGGTTGCTGCCATGATCCTATCTATTGTCGGCAAAGGCATGGGTTTATCAAGTGACTACCTAAGCCAGGGAACGGTATCGTTTACCGCAAAAGTTACCAAGATTCCGGCAGCCGAACTCTTTGCAGCAAGTCTGCCGATATGGCTTACTGTTTCTGGAGTAACAATGCTGTGTGTTTTTTTTATGACCCGTAAGATGCAAAAGGTTGAGTTGGAAAAAAGGCAGTCCGGCAATGACGGGCACGTTCAGGCTTACCGGGAAGCAGTAGCAACGTATAGTGTCGAGGCATCACCTTTTGCCAAAGCAATGGCAGTTATGATACCATTGACATTTATTGTAGATGTGTATGCCATGATTACCTGGAAGCTGTCAGGCAATGATGCAATGGCGCTTATGGGCGGGACTTTCTACGTATTAGCATTAATCTGTTCTTTGGGACATTATAGAGAAAAAGCATTTGATAAACTGCTCGATAATGTAAGAACCGGCTGGATTTTTGCCGTAAAGGTCTTTGGTCCGGTAGTGGTAATCGGCGGCTTTTTTTGGCTCGGTGGAGATTCGCTTAAAGAAATTCTGGGAGATCACAAAACGCAAGGACTGGCTTATGACTGGGGTTACTTTATTGCGGAGCATATGCCGATCAATAAGTTTACTGTGGCTTTGCTCGCTACACTTGGCAGTGCTTTTGCGGCCTTTGATGGAGCCGGCTTTGCCGCAATTCCGCTTGGAGCCAGTATTGCAATGGCTCTGGGGAAACCGATCGGAGCCAATGTTGCTTACTTAGCTTCTATGGCTCAGATGTCTGCTATCTGGGTTGGAGCGACACTGGTTCCCTGGGGATTTCTTGCGGTAACCGCATCGGTATGCAATGTAGATCCTCAGGATCTTTCACGAAAAAATTTCTTGCCTGTTATTCTCGGCCTGTTTGCCGGTGTGATTGTAACTGCTTTGCTTGCCTAAGCTCCGCTTAGGCTGATGTATAAATTGGAGGCTAATTATGAAAGATTTGCGCGGCTATATTCAAAAACTATCTGAATTCCCTGGTGAACTTCTTACAGCAACCAGTGAAGTGAGTGCAAATTTAGAAGTAACACGGGTGATTTACAAATTAGAACAAGAAAACCGCAAGCCTGCCGTTTTATTTACGAAAGTAGACGAACAACAGATGCCTGTACTCACGAATCTGCTTGCTACTCGTAAAAGAATGGCCCTTGCCCTGAACTGTACTGAAAATGACCTCAATGAAGTCTACCGCACCAAAGAAAAAAAGCATATAAAACCGGAATTGATTGCATCCGGTCCTGTACAGGAGGTGATATATAAAGGTGAAGAGGTTGATTTGCAAGCTCTCCCCGTAGTTACTCATAATACAGCTGACAGTGGTCCGTATATTACAGCAGGCATAATGACTGTTCGCGATCCTGAAACGGGTATTCGTAATGCCGGTATTTACCGGTTAATGCTAGATGGTAAAAGTCAAATGGGAATTCATCTTTCTGAAACCAGTCATGCCTACTATATATACCGGAAATACTGTGAACGCAATGAGCATATGCCGGTGGCAATTACGATCGGCATGCATCCGGCGGCATATATTGGCAGTCTTTGCTTCCAGGGGATTGATATAGATGAGTACGATGTAATGGGCGGGCTGATGGGCAAACCACTGGAACTGGTTAAATGTCAGACTGTTGATTTGGAAGTTCCTGCATTTGGGGAAATATGTCTTGAAGGGTATGTTGACAAAGCGGAACGGAATCAGGAGGGACCTTTCGGTGAATTTGCATCTCTTTATGGCGGACCGGTCTTAAATCCTGTTGTGAAACTGACGGCAATGACAATGCGCAGGAATCCGATTTATATGGACATATGCTCGGGCACAACAGAACACCAGGAGCTCGGTGCCTTGCCGCGTTTGGGACAAATCTACAGCCAGGCCAAGCTGGCTGCGCCGGGAGTTAAAGATGTATATATGCCTCCATCGGGCTTTGGGCGCAACTCCTGCTATCTCTCTATCAAAAAAACAGTAGAGGGTGAGGGGGCCAACGTGGCAGCAGCCGTATTTGGCACTGATCCTTTCGTCCGGCATGTTGTTATTGTTGACAGTGATGTTAATATATTTAATGAGAGTGAAGTGTTGAGGGCCATCAATTTGTATATGCGCCCGGATAATTGCTTTATCATTAAAAATGCCAAAGGCAGCCCGATTGATCCCACGAACCGGGATGGCATTGTATCTAAGATTGCAATTGATGCAACAAGGCCATTAAATAGTAAAACAAGAAAAATTGACTATTCTCAGGGGTTAGACGAAATAGATCTGAATAAGATATTTGGCAACTAGCCGTCTTTTCAGCAGCACTAATAAGTGCTGCTGAAGACTGTCTTATGAAGGGAGGATTTTACTTGCGAGTGACAGTTGGAATTACCGGTGCCAGTGGTGCGGTCTATGCATGGAGAATGCTGCAGCTGTTGGGGAAACACAGCGTGGAAATTCATTGTGTAGTATCTGATTCGGGATGGAAGGTCCTTAAGCATGAGTGCGATGTAACGGTTGAAGATATCCGCAATGCTTGCCATACCTTATATGACAACGACAACCTTGCTGCTGCAATTGCGAGCGGTTCCTTTAAAACAGATGCTATGATTATCGTCCCTTGCACGATGCATTCAATTGGCGCTATTGCAAACGGCATTAGTCATAATTTGCTGCTCCGGGCAGCTGACGTCATGCTCAAAGAAGGACGAAAATTAGTAATTGTGCCAAGAGAAACACCGCTAAATGCTATTCATCTTGCCAAGATGCTGAATTTAGCGCAAATGGGAGTTAAAATAGTACCGGCAAGCCCCGGTTTTTATCATCAGCCTAAAGATCTTGAAGAACTGGTGGATATGATGGTAGGGCGAATCTGTGATCAAATTGATATTGATCTACATGCATTTCGTCGCTGGCAATAAAAGCCATGCTGCTATTTTAGCAAAATTCAAAAAATAGTAAGCAAGCTTGCAGGAGATTTAATATCCTGTTCGAATATAGAAAATAATTGAAAACGTTTTCAAAAGGTTTTGCCGATGGAGGCTGCACTATGGCAGATATTAGAGAAGTTGCAAAAAGAGCAAATGTTTCCCCCAGTACCGTTTCCCGCGTTCTCGGGGGAACAACGCGGGTTGTCGAGGAAAAACGGGCCAGAGTTTTAGCAGCTATTGATGAGCTGGACTATCGTCCCAATGTTAGTGCCCAGAGCTTAAAGGGGATTCGAACCCGAACGATTGGACTGGTAATCCCTAATGTGCGCAACCTGGTCTTGCCTGCAGCTATCAGAGGTGTAGAGGATGTTGCGAGAAATCATGGTTACGCAGTCGTACTATGTAATACCGATGAAGATAGCGAAAAAGAACAATTCTATATAAAAACACTAAAAAGCAGGCTGATAGATGGCTTCCTTTTTACAACAGCCAAAATCAATTCACATAATATTAAGGACCTCCAGGCCGAGGGTTTTCCTGTGATGCTACTGCTCCGGGAGCTGGATGAGCAATCGCATGCCGTCGTGCTTGATCATTATAACGGTGCTTATCAGGCTACCAATTATCTCTTATCAAGGGGCTTGAAGAAGATTGGACTGGTAAACGGTTCACTTGATATAAAGTTATATGATGAGCGATATGCCGGTTACAGAAGTGCATTAAAAGAAGCCGGTTTGAAAGTGCCTGATGAGGCAGTTGTCCACGGAATAGACGGCGGGATAGAGGCATACCGGGCTGCAACCCGTATCCTGCTAAACCGGGTCGACATTGATGCTTTTTTTGCAACAAGCGATGATAAAGCACTGGGCGTAATGCGGGCGATAAAGGACCTGGGGCTCTCCATTCCCGGGGATATCTCGGTAATTGGCTTTGATAATGCCGATATTGCACTGCTTTTGGACCCACCTTTAACAACTGTGGCGCAGCCCCTCTATGAAATGGGCGCTGCCGCTTGCCAGCAGCTAATTGAAATGATTGAAGCTAAGCAGCCGGTAACTCCACAAATACAGCGTTTTCCTGCAGAAGTGGTCATACGTAATTCCGTCAAATAACAAAATAGAAAGTTGAGATGAATGCCTATGAAAACACAGGCCATGCGCCTTGAACAATTTAATGAGCCCTTAGTCTTACGAGAACTTGATATTCCCGTTCTGGAAGAAGGGCAGGTGCTTGTCCGGATTGATGCAGCCGGTGTCTGCGGTTCGGATGTGCACATGTGGAAGGGCGAAGATGCCCGGACCAGACTGCCTATGATTTTAGGGCATGAGGGTGTTGGGACAATTGAGGAAATGAAAGGGGCAAAAACCGATATAAATGGCAAAAGTCTAAAACCTGGTGACCGTATCGTCATTCACCGGGGACTAAGCTGCGGTACCTGTTATTTCTGTACTACCCGTAACAAACCGTGGCTTTGCCGGCAGCGGAAGGTATTTGGCATAAACATATCGGCAAGTCAACCGCCGTTTTTAAATGGCTGTTATGCCCAACACATGATACTGGTGGCGGGTACGCACGTAATCAAAGTTGCAAAAGAAGTAGATCCGGCTGCCTTGGTAGCAGCAAGCTGCTCAGGCTCGATGGCAGCACATGCTTTCAGCCTCAATCCACCGGAGTATGGAGATACTGTTCTCATTCAGGGTCCCGGACCGATTGGTCTTTATGCAGTCGCTTTTGCCAAAGCCGTAGGAGTAACAAACATTATTGTCATTGGCGGTTCCGAGAACCGGCTGGAGTTGTGCAGACAGTTTGGTGCTACAATGCTGCTAAACCGGCGCTTAACAACAATAGAAGAGCGGCGTGAACAAGTCTTTGGAGTTACAGACGGCCGCGGTGCCGATATGATTATTGAAGCAGTCGGTGATTGCTCGGCAGTTCATGAAGGACTTGATTTGGCGAGGGTTGAAGGTACCTATCTTTCAGTAGGATTTTCACAGCCAGCAGGTGTATGTGAAGTAGACTTTTACCGGCAGGTTGTGAATCGCAATTTGAAGATCCAGGGAGTTTGGGTAAGCGGAGCGCAGCATACTGCCCGTGCTCTGGAGCTGACTCTGAATAATCTCGAACTTTTTCAAAAAATAGTGACACACCGCTTTAAGCTGGAAGAAGCATCAGAGGCTATTCATGCAATGGCAGGCAGGGATGGTTTGAAGGTTGTACTAGAACCATAAATTATTTTTTTGATGTAAATGAAAACGTTTTCAAACAAGGAGAGGATTATCATGTCGCATGCCAAGTTTAATTATCAGAGCTTAGCGGAATTGCAGCAGGATATTGAAAAGAGGGGGCTGGCCATTCCCATAGCTGCTACAGTTGATATAGTAAGGCAGCCCATCACGATTGGCAGCAAAACGATTCCTAACCGGCTGTCCATTTTGCCGATGGAAGGCTGTGACGGTACCGCCGACGGAAAGCCTGATGAATTAACCGTACGTCGCTACAACCGTTTTGCTCAAGGCGGAGCTGGTCTGTTATGGTTTGAGGCCACGGCAGTTGTTCATGAAGGCAGGGCCAATCCACGGCAGCTGCAAATTAATGAATTGACCAAGGACTCGCTGAAGGCAATGCTTGAAGAGTCTTTACAGGCTGCAAGAACTGCCGGACATGAGCGGCCGTTTACTATCCTGCAGCTTACCCACTCAGGGCGCAACAGCCGGCCTGATGGCTCACCCCGGCAGGTTATTGCTGCTCGTGCCGCTCATTTGGAAGACAAACTGGTAGAAGGCTACCATATGATAACCGACCAGGAACTAAAAGAACTGGAAGATACCTATGTTCATGCTGCGGAAATGGCTGCAGAGGCTGGTTTTGATGCGGTAGATATTAAAAGCTCTCATGGCTATTTACTGGCTGAGCTGCTGATGGCTCATACCCGGGAAGGAATATATGGCGGCAGCTTTGAAAACCGTACCCGTCTGCTGTGCAATATAGTAGAAAAAATAAAAAGCAAAGTAGGCGATAAGCTGGTATTGGCTGTTCGCTTAGGTGCATATGATTCTGTTCCGGGCGGCTGGGGTACAGATGAGAACGACTATCGCAAGCCGGATCTTACAGAACCGGTTAAATTAATTAAAATTCTTAATCGTAAGGGCGTTGCATTATTCAATATCAGCGCCGGAAATCCCTATTATAATCCCCATGTGACCAGGCCTTATGACGCAGGCAGTTATTTGCCTCCCACCCATCCTCTGGAACAGGTGAGTCTATTATTGAATGCAGCAAGAGAACTGCAGGCAGCAGTTCCTGATGCCATTGTTATGGGCAGTGGTTTAACTTGGCTGCGTCAATATGCGCCCTATGTTGCAGCAGGCTGTATTGAGGCAAAATGGATGAAGCTGGCTGGCTTTGGACGTCAAGCTTTTGCCTATCCTGATTTTGCCCAGGATATTTTGAAAACAGGCAATTTGGATACGAGTAAGCTTTGCCTTGCCTGCAGCAAATGTACTGCTATTATGCGTGATGGCGGACGCTCGGGCTGCGTACCTCGAGATGCACAGGTGTATGCGCCGATTTATCGCCAGGGGCGTGAGGGTAAGCCACCCTACGAAAGTGATCATGTGGATGAACACGTTTAAGATAGAGTTACGGGTTCACTAAAAGGAGGAGGATAGCAATGAAAACAAGAATGGCGATGGTTAAAGTTCCCGGATTGGCTGAATTGGTAGAAACCGATGTGCCAAGCCACGGAGAAACCCAGGTGGTTATTGCAATTAAAGCGAGCTGTATCTGCGGCAGTGACCTGCACATTTATAAGGGAAAGCATCCTTCGGCAGCTCTTCCCGTCACCATTGGACATGAACTGGCTGGAGAAGTGATCAGTGTCGGTTCTGAGGTTACTTCGGTCCAAGTTGGTCAGCGTGTGACGGCAGAACCGGTTGTCGCCTGTGGAAAATGTCTGCCCTGTCAGACTGGATCGTATGGCTATTGCGATCATCTAAGCTACCATTATCGCAAAGGACAGGGGGCTTTGGCCGATTACTTCGTTGCTGACGAGCGCTATGTGTATAAGCTGCCTGATGATATGCCATATGAAGCCGGAGCGCTTATTGAACCGCTGGCAGTAGCTGTCCATGCTGTAAAACGGGCTAAAATTGCTCTAGGAGACAAGGTTCTGATTATTGGGGCCGGGCCTATTGGTATTTTAGTTGCAGCAGTCTGCAAAGCGGCAGGAGCCCAGGAAATTATTGTTGCCGATATTTCCGATGCCCGCCTTGACCTTGCAGCAGCAATGGGCGCGACAATGGTTGTCAATTCTCAGCAGGAGTCCGTACTTGAGGTTGTCAACCGGGTCACCGGCGGACGGGGAATTGCCAAATCCTTTGAGTGCGTAGGCCGGGAAGAGACGTTCGTGCAAGCTATGTCCAGCCTGTGCAAAGGCGGTGTGGCTACGATGCTGGGGATTTTTGAGCAGAGCACGATTCAAATTCCTGCGTCCCTATTTGTAGCGAAGGAAATTACGGTTCAAGGTTCCCAGGGGTATTGCTGGGATTTTGAAACAGCAATAGGGTTAACAAATACGATAGATTTGGCCAAAATGGTTTCTCATGTTTTCCCGCTTGCAGAAATAGATCAGGCAATGAAAGTAGCCCTGTCGCCGAATGAGAAAGCAATCAAGGTTATACTTAAGCCTTAAGTATCGTAAAGCTACAACAAATAAAGAGGTGGATGGATTATGAGAACGCAAAAATTTTCTGAAGAGGCAATTGATCATCGCAATGCCCTGTTGTTCGCAATGGGAGTCAAAGAAGAGGATACCAAGAAGCCCTATGTAGGTATTATTAATGCCTGGAATGAACTCAATCCCGGACACTATCACTTTAAAACCGTTGTGGAAGATATTAAAGAAGCCATACGTCAGGCCGGGGGTCTTCCGCTGGAAATCCCGGTAACCGGGATTTGTGACGGCATATGCTCCAATACGCCCGGTGACCGCTATACACTGCCCAGCCGTGATCTTGTTTCAGCAGAAGTAGAATCCATGGTAGAAGGCAATCAGCTTGACGGTATGATTTTGCTTGCCAGCTGTGATAAGGTTGTTCCCGGCATGGTTATGGCAATCAACAGGCTTAACCTTCCCAGTGTTGTGTTTACCGGCGGCTATATGCAGCCAGGCAGTTATAAAGGAAAAATGATCACATTAACTCATACCAAGCAAGGGTATGCCGGCTACCGGGCAGGCTTACTCTCCCGCGAAGATTATAAGGGGATCGTCCGCAACGCCTGTCCGACGACTGGTGCCTGTCCCTTTATGGGAACAGCCAATACCATGTGTGCCATGGCTGAAGTACTGGGGCTGTCCTTACCGGGCAACGCCAGCGTTGCAGCCAACAGCGAAGAATGGAAGCAGCTTGCCAGAGAATCGGGAAAAGTAATTGTTGAATTGATTGAAAAAGACTGGCGGCCAAAAGATAATATTCCCTTTGAGGCTTATATGAATGTAATTCGCTATGTGATGGCTACTGGCGGGTCTACTAATACTGTTCTTCACTTACCGGCAGTTGCCAAACAGGCCGGATTCACGATCGGCTATGAGGATTTTGATAAAATAAGCAAGGAAATTCCGGTGCTCAGTACAATCTATCCGAGTCACGATACCTATACGATGGCAGACTTTGATCGTGCCGGAGGCGTCCGGGCAGTCTTACAAGAATTGGCCAAGGCTGGTAAGCTTGACCTTACTGCCAATACAATAACTGGTCCGCTGAAGGAGCGCGTTGACAGCGGCGAAAATCGGGATACCGACGTTATCCGTCCCGTGACAAACCCCATCAGTCCTGAAGGTGGTATTGCCGTACTTAAAGGTAATATGGCTTCCCGGGGAGCAGTTGTAAAATACTCGGCAGTAAAGGAAAAGGCTCATAAATTTGTCGGTCCAGCCAAGGTCTATAATTCGGAGGATGAAGGCTGGCAGGCACTGCTGAACGATGAAATAAAGGCCGGAGATGTTGTTGTTATCCGTTATGAAGGACCGAAAGGATCGCCGGGGATGCCTCATCTTGAAACTTTTCTGGCAGCAGTTTGCGGCAAAAACCTTGATGAAGATGTTGCCTTAATTACAGATGGGAGATTCTCGGGAGCCAACCGGGGACTCGGTATCGGTTATGTGTCTCCCGAAGCCTATGAGGGCGGAGCGCTGGCACTGATTGAAAATGGCGACATTATTGAAATTGATATTCCTGCCCGGAAAATGGATGTAAAAGTTTCTGAAGAAGAACTGGCCAAACGCAAAGCGAATTGGAAACCGGTAGAAAAACCATCCAGCGGCTGGTTGAACCTTTATAAACGCCTTACCAGTTCCTCTGATGAAGGAGCAACTATTTTTTAAATGATAAAGAGGGTATCGCAAAACGCTTTTGCAAGCGGATGCGATACCCTCTTATCTGTCACTCTGATCGCAGCGTGGCAGTCTCCTTTTTTAATGCGACAGCCTTTTTACTTAGGCGTTTTCTACATTGTGAATGGGTTGGAGTCCAAGCGCAGTAACGGTGGCCAGATCATTTGCCGCTCCCCGTCCGGAAGTTGTTAAGTAGTTGCCAATCAGCATGCCGTTAACACCTGACAAAAAGCCAAGTGGAACTAATTCGCCCAGGGCTTGCTCCCGCCCGCCGGCATAGCGAATAATTTTTTTGGGAAGAATCATACGGAAAACAGCAAAGGCCTGTAAGACTTCCATAGGGTCCAGACGTTCCTGATTTTCCAGGGCAGTACCTTTAACCGGATTTAACACGTTAATGGGAATAGAATCAACATTTAATTCACGCAGGGTAAAAGCCATTTCAATACGGTGGCGCCATTCTTCTCCCATGCCGATGATGCCGCCTGAGCAAACTTCCATTCCGGCCGATTTTATCCGCCTGATGGTGTCAACGCGCTCCTGGAACGTGTGGGTGGTGCAGATATTAGGAAAATAGCTTTCACTTGTTTCCAGGTTGTGATGATACCGGGTAATTCCGGCGGCTTTCAACGAATTAACATGGTCTTCATTCAATGTTCCGAGAGAGCAGCATCTCTCCAACTCGGTTTCATCGCCAATCCGCCGGATGAACGATAAAATTTGCTCGAAATCTGCATCGCCATGCATGCCACAGCCGGCGGTTACAACACAAAACCGATAAGCGTGATCAGATTCGGCTTTGCGGGCAGCACCTAGAATTGCTTCTTCACTTAAGAGCGGATACGTTTCAATCTGCGTTTCATGGTGAGCAGACTGAGCACAGAATTTACAGTTTTCCGAGCAATTCCCGGAACGGGCATTGACGATTTGGCAGGTGTCTACCCTATTGCCCGTAAACTTCTCACGGACTTTATTGGCGATACCTAACAGAATAGGAATATCACAGGTATCAATGGTGGTTAACGAAAGTGCTTCATCAAAAGTAAGCTGTCCACCGTCTAGCACTTTTTTCCCTAAAGAAAATAATAAGTCATAACTTGTCATGAATAATTCCTCCCTTATTTACCCCGGTATTAACCCGGCATCAGTGACCATTCTAAGATCGGCAGCAGTATCTCTGCCGGAAAAAGTAAGATAATTGCCCACAATCAGACCATTGGCACCTGACAGCATTACTGATCCCTGAAAATCGCGCAGATTCAGCTCCCGTCCACCGGCTGGCCGGATTACTGCAGAAGGCAGAATAAAGCGGAATAAAGCAAAAGTTTTTAAGATTTCCAGAGGCGGTGGCGGACAAAGATGCTCTAAGGCTGTGCCGGGCAGTGGGTTTAAGATATTGACCGGTACAGATTCTGCACCTAGCTCTCTTAAGGTAAAAGCCATAGCAAGTCTGTCCTGCCAGCCTTCACCCAAACCAATGATGCCTCCCGTACACAGTTCAAGCCCGGCAGCACGGGCTGCTGCAATGGTATTCATCCGCTCCGAATAAGGGTGAGTCGAGCAAACCTCGGGATAAAAACGTTCACTTGTTTCAATATTATGAGCATACCGCTTAATGCCGATAGCAGCCAGCTGCTTTGCCTGGCTGAAGGAAAGCGTACCCAGGTTGGCACAGACCTGCAGACCGGTTTCGATGATAATTGCCTTCAGGATGACAAGGATATCGGCAAAGTCAGGATCATTTTCCATCCCTTTGCCGCTGGTTACGATGCTGATTCGCCTTGCACCGCCAGCTTGTGCCTGTTTGGCCATGCTGACTAAAGCAGCGGCTGATTGAAGTGGATAAACGGGAGATGCGGTTTGATGATAAACAGATTGAGAGCAGAATTTGCAATCCTCCGAGCACATGCCGGAACGGGCATTAAGAATACCGCACAAATCAACTTTGCTGCCGCAATAGTGCTGACGTATTTTATTAGCATAAGCCATTAACAGTACAATATCGGCATCTGCAACTTTGGTCAGCTGCTCCGCCTCCGTATATGTAATAACATGTCCTGCCAGAATGCGTTCGCCTAAAAAAACGAGTTCAGATAATTGCATTGCCAAGCACCTCTTTGTTGGTTAACTGATTTTAGAAATTTGGTTTACCATGATGTTAAAAAACAGACTTATCCGTTTTTGCAGATAAGTTTGGTTAACTAATATAAAAATAAAGGTTAACGAACTAATTCTACTATAGACTGACTTGCTTGTAAATATCTTCCTAGAGACAGATTGTCAAAATAATATTAAATCTTGAATTTAGGGAACTAAAACACTATAATAGTTTACAAGGGTCTGAATAAAGAGTAAGTAGGTGTAATGAGTGGATGATGTAAGAAATCGGATTCTCGACAATGTGAAAGAGCGATTGGACCGATTTGGCTTTAAAAAGACAACCATGGATGAAATCAGTAAAGATTGTAAAATTTCTAAAAAGACAATTTATGAACACTTTAAAGATAAAGAAGATATGGTTACCTGCTTGTTTGTGCGGGAATGCCATAAAGCAATGGAAATTATATTTTCCCATATGGGGGAGATAGAGGATCCTCTTGAAAAATTAATTCAATTAATCCGCACTTCTGTATGGTATTTCAGGGAAGATATTTTTATCACAAGACTGCTGAAAAATGATGAGGCACTGTATTCTGCCTTCTTAAGCAGAAAGTATCATGCTTTAATTGATCAGGAGATTATTTCTATTATTGCAGCAATCATTAGGGAAGGAAAAGAGCAGGGCAAATTCCGGGATGTCGATGAACGAGTGGTTGCTTATGCCGGTTTTAAATTATTTCAGGCATTTAGTTACATGCGGACCGGAGAGTTTGATGAAGAAAAAGACAGGCAAGAGTATTATACGAATGTATTAATTGATTTTGTCATCAATGCCATTGTTAAGAAGTAAGACGCGGCCGTTTTGCTGATATGTAGAGCGGCAGCGCATAAGCATAGGAAACTAAAATCACAAAGTAGTTTATGAATAGAGGATAAGGGAAAAGGGGGAGAACATGATGAGCAAAGCGTTAACGCGATATGCCGGTGTTTCGATGTTAATACTGGCAATATTACTGGCAGGCTGCGCAAGAACAGAGCCGGTAAAAGAAGAGGCGCCGCTTGTGCGTACACAAAAAATGCAGCTTAACGGGAACGGACAGAGTTCGGGATATCCCGGAGAGGTGCGCGGGAGATATGAGACCCAGCTGGCTTTCCAGGTTAGCGGTAAAATCAGCAAGCGTAATGTTGAATTAGGCAGTGTGGTCAATGCCGGGGACGTGTTGATGGAGATTGATGCCAAGGATATTCAGCAGACGGTCAATATTACATCAGCGCAAATGGCCTCGGCAGAGTCTCAGCTGAATTTGGCCCAAAGCAACCTGGAACGGTACCGCAAGCTATTTGAGCAGGGTGCTGTCAGCCGGGCTCAGCTTGATCAATATGAGAATGCCTATGAGGTTGCCGCAGCTGCCGTCCGCCAAACAGCAGCCCAATATACGCAGGGAGCGAATCAGCTGGGATATAGTGCACTTGTTGCCGACAGCACCGGCGTAATTGCGGCTGTTAATGCCGAAGCCGGACAGGTAGTGAGTGCTGGACAGGTCGTGCTTACGCTTGTAAAAGACGGTGAGCGCGAAATTGAAATCAGTATACCAGAAAACCGTATAGAAGACTTGCGTAATGCCCAGCAGATCCGCGTAACATTTTGGGCGTTACCGGATGTAATCGTTGAAGGTAAGGTTCGGGAAATATCACCGGTGGCAGATAAAATCACCCGAACCTATAAGGCCCGCATCAGCTTGCAAAATCCACCGGCAGGCGTAAACTTGGGAATGACAGCCAATGTGGCGATTGCTTCTGCCGGCAGCCGCCAGGCTGTGTATATTCCACTTGCAGCTATTTATCAAACAGGCGATACACCGGGAGTATGGGTTGTTGCTAATGAAACCGTTTCACTCCGGCCAGTCAAGGTAGGCGCGTTTGGTGACGGTCAAATTCAGGTCCTCGAAGGCCTGCAGGATGGAGATGTGATTGTTACTGCAGGCGTGCAGAAGCTGCGGGAAGGACAGAAGGTACGCTTATGAGCAGACTAAATCTGACTGAATGGGCATTAAAGCATAAAGAAATAGTGTATTTCTTTGTCATCCTCACCTTTGTAATGGGCATTTTTTCGTACCGGCAGTTAGGACGAATGGAAGACCCTGACTTTGTTATTCGTCAGATGCTTATTTCTGTTGCCTGGCCGGGCGCCACTGCACGGCAGGTGGAGGAACAGGTAACTGACAAAATCGAAAAAAAATTACAGGATACACCGGGAATCGATTATTTGAAAAGTTATTCCCAGCCTGGTAAAGCGGTCATTTATGTTACGCTGAAAGATTCCGTGAATGAAAAGGACGTCCGCCCTACCTGGCTGGAAGTGCGCAATATGGTGAACGATATTAAAAGCACCCTGCCGCAGGGTGTTGTTGGTCCCAGCTTTAATGACCGGTTTGATGACGTGTTTGGCTGTATTTATGCCCTTACTTCCGATGGTTACAGCTATGAAGAAATGCGTGAAAGAGCGGAACAAATCCGCAGAACCTTATTAGGAGTTAAAAATGTTAAAAAAGTAGATCTAATCGGTGTGCAGCCGGAACGAATCTACATTGAGATGGAGAGCAGTAAACTAGCTCAGTTGGGAATTGACCCAAATGTTATCATCAATGCCGTTAAAACCCAAAATACGATGAACGCTTCCGGTATGGTTGAAACCTCTTCAGATAATGTATACCTGAGAGTTAGCGGTATTGTAGACGATGTTGCCACCTTGCGAAATTTACCGCTTAGGGTAAATGAGCGCACATTCCGTTTAGGCGATATTGCCAAGGTAGACCGCAGTTACGTAGAACCGATGGAGCCCAAAATGGTTTTCAACGGGCAGCAATCAATCGGCCTTGCAATTTCTATGGAAAAAGGCGGCAATATTCTTACCCTGGGAGACAATCTGGATAAAACGATGCAAGGCTTGCAAAAAGAATTGCCTCTCGGTCTGGAGCTGCATCAGGTGCTGTATCAGCCGGAAATCGTAAAAGCCTCGATTGGAGAATTTGTTAAATCTCTGTGGGAGGCAATTGCCATTGTTCTGATTGTCAGTTTCCTGAGTCTCGGAGTCCGGTCGGGTATTGTAGTTGCCTTATGTATTCCGCTGGTTATCGCCGGTATTTTTGTCGGTATGCAAATCATGGGAATCGATTTGCATAAAGTTTCCTTAGGCGCTTTAATTATCGCACTTGGACTGCTGGTCGATGATGCCATTATTGCCGTTGAAATGATGACGGTAAAGCTGGAACAGGGCTGGAGCAGATTTGATGCGGCTTGCTATGCCTACACGGCAACGGCATTTCCCATGCTGACAGGAACGCTGATCACTTGCGCAGGGTTTATTCCTATTGGATTTTCCAAAGGGTCGGCCTCCGAGTTTACCAGCAGTATTTTTACCGTTGTTACGATAGCCCTGCTGCTGTCGTGGTTTGTATCTGTTCTCGTGACGCCCTTGTTAGGTTATAAGCTGATCAGACCGAAGCATGTGGCAGCAGAAAACCAGGATATGTATGATTCCAAGTTTTATCGCTTATTCAGGCGGACACTGACCTGGTGCCTGGAACATCGCAAACTGGTTTTGAGCATTACGGCAGGTTGTTTTATTGGATCAATCGGTCTCTTGTCCTTTGTTAAACAGGAGTTTTTTCCGCCTTCTGTCCGTACTGAGCTTATCGTTGAGCTTACCTTGCCTGAAGGGTCTTCTATGATTGCTGCTGAGCAGGAGGCCCAGAAATTTGCTCAAAGTATTACCGGAGACGGTGATATTGCCAGCTATAGTTATTATGTCGGGCAGGGAGCGCCGCGCTTTGTACTGACAAGTGATCCGAAGCTGCCGGCAAGCAACTATGCTCAATTTGTTATTGTTGCCAAAGATTTAAAAGCCCGTGAAGCTTTGGAAATTAAAATTAATAAGCTTTTTGCCGAGCAATTTGAAAATGTACGTGGTCATGTCAAGCTGATTCAGACCGGACCGCCGTCGCCTTATCCTGTTATGCTGCGCATTTCCGGCTATGATCATGAGATGGTACGATCAATAGCTCAGCAAGTAAGCGATGTATTGGTGAACAATCCGAAACTGGCTCATGTCAACTGGGATTGGAATGAAAAGAATAAAGTCATGCATTTGAATATAGATCAGGATAAGGCACGAGCACTTGGCGTTGACAGTCAGAACTTGGCTCTCAGCCTGCAGATGCAGATTTCCGGATCTAAGGTTGCTGAATTTTATG
Source organism: Anaerospora sp. (assembly GCF_032013335.1). Taxonomy (NCBI): domain Bacteria; kingdom Bacillati; phylum Bacillota; class Negativicutes; order Selenomonadales; family Sporomusaceae; genus Anaerospora; species Anaerospora sp. Next base: position 55,101 of record NZ_DALZUO010000016.1, read on the forward strand.
AAGGGGATAAAACGGTTAATATCGTTTACCAGCTCGATAGCCACAACCGGAAGGATTTATCGGCTGTTAAGAACCTGCCTGTTCATATCGGCAGCGGAAAATTTGTGCCGCTAGAGCAAATTGCTGTGATAAGCTATGAAGCAGAGGAAGGATTAATCTGGCGGCGAGACTTAAAGCCGACTATTACGGTGCAGGCTGAGGTGCTGCCGGGTGTAACCGGCAATGATGCCACCAAGCAAGTATATGAAGAACTCAAGACTTTGCGGGCGAGTCTTCCGGCCGGTTATAGCGTTGATATCGGCGGTTCTTTAGAAAAAAGCAAAAGCTCGATGGAGTTTCTTTTGCAGCCTGTTCCGGCGATGATTGTATTGATTGTTATCCTGCTCATGTTTCAATTGCAAAAAATGTCGCTTATGGTGCTGACCTTGCTTACGGCACCTTTGGGGATTATTGGTGTCAGTATTTCCATGCTGTTGACTCTGCGCCCGATGGGATTTGTAGCGGAACTTGGTATTCTTGCACTGAGCGGCATGATTATCCGCAATTCGGTTATTCTGATTGATCAGATTGAGCAGCATATTAAGGCAGGTGAAGCTCCCTGGGAAGCAATCATCAATTCTGCCGTACTGCGTTTTCGTCCCATCATGCTGACTGCAGCAGCAGCAATACTTGGAATGATTCCGTTGATTCCCAGCACGTTCTGGGGACCTATGGCTGTTGCTATTGCAGGCGGCTTATTAGGAGCAACGATTTTGACATTGCTTGTGCTGCCTACCATGTATGCAGTTGCGTTTAAAGTGAAGAAATAAGCAGGTCTGTCTCCAATAGATATAAAACCTATTTGAGACAGACCCCTCGTAGCATGGGGAAATCCCGAGTTCCTACTTTTGTCATCGAAACAAAAGTAGCAAAAATTCTAGGCCTGTCTTCCAATAACCTTGGCCAACCGTCAGCTTACTAAAATTCGTAAACTCGCTTCGCTCAAACAGTACGAATTTCTTAACGTAATCTGCCGGTTGGCCATCCTGCGGAACGGCTATTTCCAGAAGGGCCGATAAGAACGAAAACAAGAACAAGACAAAAGGACATAACTGTTTATTTTGTCTTGATACAAAAGTAGAGTAGCAAAGAGAGAGGCTACCTCAATCGTTGGTGAGGCAGCCTCTCTCTTCACATATTGCATTATTTACATTTTTCGTTTGATTTACAAGCTTTTTTCTGTGGAGCTATTTCGCAGGCAAAATTGACGTTGGCATCGTTGCATTTGTTGTTGTCTTTGCAATTCTTTTCATTTTTCTTTGCCATTTAGTAAGCACCTCCTTTGTGTGATGAATTTATTTTTCCCTCTAACAAAATTATTATGACTGTAATAATTTGATAGAATAAAGCGGAATTTATTGGTTTGATTGAAATATGTTACAAATAAGTATTTAAAATTCTATACAGATGATTGACAGCTATTTCTAGCTATGGTATGCTTTATAAAAATTAAATACGTTTAATCTCTTATCCAGAGAGGTCGAGGGACTGGCCCGATGACACCCGGCAACCGGCAGCAATGCAGTGGTGCTAAATCCAGCAGGATAAAATTTTCCTGTGAAGATGAGAGGAATGTGGTAGCTGTTGCAAACCCCTTCCTTGAAGGGGTTTTTTTATTTGCCGGACTGGAGAGAATTAAACCTTAAACTTGGGAGGAAAATATGGAATTTTGTTCTAAAGTAGCTCACGTTGGTCTCTGTACCGATGCCAAAACCGGTGCAATCAGTACACCTATTTATCAATCAGCAACCTTTCGTCATCCCGGGTTAGGGCAAAGTACCGGCTTCGATTATTCGCGGACCCAGAATCCGACACGCAAAGTGCTGGAGGAAGCAGTAGCCGACCTGGAAAACGGCATTGCCGGGTTTGCATTTTCTTCCGGTATGGCGGCAGTGTCAGGCGTATTGATGATATATAGCAGCGGCGATCATTTAGTCGTTGTTGAAGACTGCTATGGCGGAACATACCGTATATTGGACAAGGTATTTGCCCGTTTTGGCATTACCACAACCTTTGTTGATTCCAGTGATATGACGGAAATCGCGCAGGCAATCACGCAAGATACGAAGGCTATTCTTGTAGAAACACCTACCAATCCTTTAATGAAGATTGCCGATATCCGGCAGATCGCGGCATTGGCCCATCAGCATAAGCTGCATTGCATTGTGGATAATACCTTTTTGACTCCTTATTTCCAGCGTCCGCTGGAATTAGGAGCTGATATCGTTATTCACAGCGGGACAAAGTACTTATCAGGACACAATGATGTATTATGTGGTATCGTTGTTGCACGCGAAGCGGAATTAGCCGAAAAAATACGGTTTATTCAAAACGCCACCGGTGCTGTGCTCGGCCCTCAGGATTGCTGGCTGCTGCTCAGAGGAATGAAAACGCTGGCGCTTAGAATGGACCGGCATAATGAGAATGCCGGACTGGTTGCCCAGTGGCTTACCAATCATCCCAAAGTCGAGCATGTATACTATCCTGGACTAACTAACCATCCCGGCAGGGAAATTCAGGAGGCTCAGGCCTCCGGCTATGGCGGTATGTTGTCTTTTACAGTAACCGATCCGGCGCTGGTGCCGCAGATATTGGCAAAGGTTAAGCTGCTGCAGTTTGCGGAGAGCTTGGGCGGCGTAGAATCGCTGATTACCTTCCCTGCTGCTCAGACGCATGCCGATATACCGGCAGATATCCGTGCACGGCTTGGAATATCGGACTGTTTACTGCGGCTTTCAGTGGGGATTGAGCATTCTGCCGATATTATTAAGGATTTGGAACAGGCTCTCGGTTAAGTAAAAAATGTATTTTAATGGATTGACGTTATATTGTATTTGTGGTAATATTTGATCATAATAACAATATCGTTCGGCCGATCAGACAACTGAAGGCTAAGGGTGCTTTATAAAGCTGCCTTTAGCCTTTTTGTTATATGTTGGCGACTATAATGGGTCATAAATAAGGAGGGTTTTATATGTCACGCATTGCTCAAAATTTAACGGATCTTATCGGTAACACCCCTTTGCTGGAAGTTCGTAATTATAACCAAGAGGAAAAACTTGAAGCCAAACTTGTCGCTAAACTGGAGTATTTTAATCCTCTCAGCAGCGTAAAAGACCGGATTGGCTATGCAATGATTAAAGATGGTGAAGATAAGGGACTAGTGAATAAAGACACTGTTATTATCGAGCCGACCAGCGGTAATACTGGTATTGCTCTTGCGTTTGTAGCAGCTGCGAGAGGCTACAAATTGATCCTGACTATGCCTGATACTATGAGCGTGGAACGTCGCAACCTGCTTAAAGCACTTGGTGCCGAGCTGGTATTAACTCCCGGTGCGGAAGGGATGAAGGGCGCTATTCGCAAAGCAGAAGAATTGGCTGCTTCAACGCCGAATTCTTATTTGCCTCAGCAGTTCAACAATCCTGCTAATCCGGAAATTCACAGAAAAACGACTGCCGAAGAAATTTGGCGCGACACCGATGGTAAGGTGGACATCTTTGTTGCCGGTGTTGGCACAGGCGGAACAATTACCGGTGTAGGCGAAGTCCTCAAGCGTTATAACCCGAATGTTAAAATTGTAGCGGTAGAGCCTTTCGACTCGCCGGTGCTTTCAGGCGGCAACCCTGGCCCTCATAAAATTCAGGGTATTGGAGCAGGTTTTGTTCCCCAGGTTATCAATACAGCCGTGATTGATGAAATTTTTAAAGTGAAGAATGATGAAGCTTTTACTGCTGCGCGTAATCTGGCTAAACGGGAAGGTCTTCTTGTGGGAATTTCCAGCGGCGGTGCTGCTTTTGCTGCAACAGAGATTGCCAAACGCCCGGAAAACAAAGGGAAAACAATTGTAGTGCTGCTGCCTGATACCGGTGAAAGATATCTTTCCACTGTACTTTTCGAAACAAACTAAGGATAGGAAATGTTTTCAAGGACGGAAGGCTAAGTCACCCGATAAGGGTGCTTAGCCTTCCGTCCTTGAAAAAAATCTAGGTTTTCTTGTTGATTGAGCTTACGCCGCTTGCTGCCAAATTTTTATTGACATGACTGCGGTCACATGCTAATATCAAAATCAATAATTACATAGCAAACTCTTATCGAGAGTGGTCGAGGGAATGGCCCGATGACACCCGGCAACCGGCAGCAATGCAGTGGTGCTAAATCCAGCAGAACGTAGTTGTTCTGGCAGATGAGAGGAAAGAACACGGTTTTTTAAACCCCTTTCCTCGGAAAGGGGTTTTGTTGTATTTATTGAGATTCGTGCTGTGAGAGGAGCAGATATGAGAAGGCGTAAGCATGTAAAGGTCATCACGGTAGCGGATAAAGCGCAGCCTCTACAGCTGGACTGTGGGGGCGTGCTGCCTGAAATTCAGGTTGCCTACGAAACCTACGGTCACTTATCCCAAACCGGTGATAATGTTATATTAGTTGTTCATGCCTTAACAGGAGACAGCCATCCGGCAGCGCATGACCAGGCTGATGATATCGGCTGGTGGGAACCGCTTGTAGGGCCGGGCTGTCCTATTGATACAAATGTATTTTATGTGGTTTGTTCCAATGTTCTTGGCGGCTGCCAGGGAACAACGGGACCGGCATCCATTAACCCTGAAACCGGGCAGCCTTATGGAGCACACTTTCCGCAAATAACGATTCGCGATATGGTGCATGTCCAAAAAAGATTACTTGATAAGCTGGGAATTGAACAATTGGTGCTGGTTATCGGCGGCTCAATGGGGGGCATGCAGGCTCTGGAGTGGGCTGTGACCTACCCGGATATGATGGATGGTGTCGCAGTAATTGCAGCTCCCGGTTATACAACGCCTCAAGCTATTGCTTATAATATTGTGGGCCGCAGAGCAGTCATGCTTGACCCAGACTGGCAGGAAGGCAACTATTATGGTACGGCCGGACCGGCTGAGGGCCTTGCTATTGCCAGGGCCTTAGGGATGATAACTTACCAAAGTGACTATTCCATGACAGAGAAATTTGGTCGTAATCTTCGCAACGACAAGTTTGAGGTTGAAAACTATCTGGAATACCAGGGGAACAGCCTTGTCAAGCGCTTTGATGCCAATGCCTATTTATATCTTTTAAAGGCACTGGATTTGCATGATTTGGGCAGGGGGTACTCCTCTTATCAAGCTGCTCTGGCAAGAGTCAAAGCCAAAGTGCTGGTGGTCGGTGTCAGCTCTGATATCCTTTACCCGCCTTATCAGCAGCAGCAGCTTGTCAGAGAACTAAAAGCTGCGGGAGCGCGGGCCAGCTATAACGAGATTGACAGCGGTCATGGTCATGATGGTTTTTTAATTGATTTTCCTATATTACGACCCATGATTGACCGTTTTATACGTTCGATTCTGCCGACACCGGCCTTACTTAATCACCATTCGCTGTTTCGTCCCTCTGATTTGGCTTATTTAGGAGCCAGACTGGTGACTGAGATATAAAGTATTGAACTTATGAAATTGAGGTGCTACTTATTATGCAAAGACTAAAGAATTTTGCTTCCCACAAGGCCAGCCAGTTTACTGAATCGGTTATTCGTGAAATGTCACGTATTGCCGCACAGCACGGCGCAATTAATTTGGCGCAAGGGTTCCCCGATTTTCCTGCTCCTGATGCAATTAAAGAAGCTGCTGTGAAGGCGATTTATAACGATGAAAATCAATATGCCATCACCTGGGGAACAAAGGGGCTCAGAGACTCTATTGCCTGGAAAACGGAGAAAGACTACGGCTTTGCTGTTGACCCTGAAACGCAGCTGACGGTCTGCTGCGGCTCAACAGAAGGAATGATTGCCACCTTGCTGGCAACCGTTAATCCCGGCGAAGAGGTGATTATTTTTGAACCATTCTATGAGAATTATGGAGCCGATGTTATCCTCTGCGGTGCGCAGCCTAAATACATCCAACTAAAAGCACCGGACTTCAGTTTTGATTATGATGAGCTTGCTGCTTTATTTTCCGAAAAAACACGGGCAATTATCATTAATACACCCAATAATCCGACCGGAAAAGTGTTTTCACGGGATGAATTGAGTTTTATTGCCGGACTTTGTGTAAAGCATGATGTTTTAGCGATAACGGATGAAATTTACGAACATATACTGTATGATGGAGCAGAGCATATTTCGATGTGGACCCTGCCGGGAATGTCGGATAGAACAATTATCGTAAACGGTATTTCCAAGACCTATAGCGTTACCGGCTGGCGGATTGGCTATGTTTTAGCTCCACCGGATATTTCCCAGGCAATACGCAAAGTACATGATTTTCTTACAGTCGGAGCTGCTGCACCGCTGCAGGTTGCCGCAGGTGAGGCAATGCGCTTTGGGCCCGAGTATTATGACGAACTGGCTGAGTTTTATCGCGTTCGCCGTGATTTCCTGTTTGATGTCCTGGAAAAGGCCGGCTTTAACTGCATAAAGCCTCAGGGCGCTTACTACATTATGGCTGACTTTTCGAACTTCGGCTGGGATAATGATGTTGAATTTGCCCGTTATCTGACCAGTGATATTGGTGTTGCTGTTGTACCGGGCTCCAGCTTTTACCGGGAATCAACACCGGAAGCAACCCGGTATATTCGTTTTTGCTTCTGCAAACAATTCAAGACACTGGAAGCAGCTGCCGAACGCCTCGCCAAACTGACAAGAACTGTAAAATAATTGGTTTTCTCCTTGACCTTTGGGAGGTCTCGTGATAGTATAAATCAAACTTGAAAATAGAGTTGCTAGCTGATTAGATATCTAAAGGCTAAGAGTGCCCATCAGGGCGGTCTTAGCCTTTGTTTTTGAAGTTTATAAGGGCTGACTGGAGCAAACAGAGGCCGGATGATCGCTATTGGTGGCGAGCATCCGGCCTTTAGTATGTAGAGGAGGAAAAAGTCATGTTGATGATTATCGGCGCAGATCATTTGGGTGGCATTGAAAAGAATCTATATGATCATGGCTTTACGGATATCGCACATATCCGGGGAAGAAATGTAGCCGACCGGAAAAAGATCAATATTCCGTCCAATACAGCACTGATTGTGGTGTTGACCGATTATATCAATCATATGACCGCTAAATACATTAAGGATCAGGCTAAGGCGCAAGGTGTGCCAATGGTTTTCGCCAAGCGGTCCTGGTGTTTTCTTGCCAAGGAATTATCCCGCTGTGGAGCTATTTAACGACTACCGTATTTAGCTTAAATTTCGACCAGTATCAGCCTAAGTCCCAGACCCAATAAGGCTAAAGCTAATAGCATCAGAATAGACCGGGATTTTACCTTTACCGACAGGCGGGCGCCGAACTGGGCACCGACGATAGCTCCAAAGCCGATCAGCAGGGCAGGCTCTGCCAGTATATTATGAGCCAGGTAATGGGAAATCACGCCGAAAAAACTGGAAATAGCCAGCACGCAGTGGGACGTGGCAGTTGCAATATGTGTGGGAAAACCTAAAAAATAAACCATTGCCGGTACATGGATAACGCCGCCGCCTATACCGAAGATACTCGAGATAAAGCCGATAGCAACACTGAGCAGCACTCCGGCAGTTCGGTTGTAGGTAAAGGTATCCTTGTCAAACTCTGCTGTATCCTGTTTAGGCGAAGAACGAAAAAACATGATGAGTGCAAGAAAGACTAAAAGCAGTCCAAAGGCAATACGGAAGCTGGTGCCGGTAAAGTATTCGGCAAGATAGCCGCCTGCCAAGGCGCCTGGTATGGTGGCCAGGCTGAAGCGAACGACCGCATCATAATACACTTTTTTCTGCCGGATATAGGCAATGGAACCGGAGAGCGCATTGAGAAAGACGATTGTCAGCGATGTACCGATTGCATACTGGGGAGTCCAATGCAGAGCAAGCAGGAAGATGGGAACAAAGATGACGCCGCCGCCGACACCGATTAATGTACCGAAAGCTCCGACCGAGAAACCCATAGCAAGAAAGAGCAGACTGGATGTTATCATGTTGACCTCCTTGAGGTAATTTTATAAGTACAGTATGTTAATCATACTACTTTTACTTTAGCGCTATCAATAGAAAGAAGCACATATCTGCTTTTTTATTGCATAATTGTTTACTGGATGAGGTCGGATTTAGCTGCAGATGAATATACTGGTGGTAAGTAGTCTTAGCTAGCCGAGGTGAAAAAATGAAAAAATATTCTCAGTTTCGCGATATGGTTGTCGGCGTAAATACGAAGGTACCTTTAGAGAGCGGCGAATATGTAACGGCAATTAACTTTGATAACGCTGCTACAACGCCGCCTTTTTGCTCAGTGATGCAGGCAATCATGGAATACGCTCCCTGGTACGCTTCCGTTCACCGGGGAAAAGGACATAAATCGGTATTTTCCTCTGAGCTGTATGAGGAAAGCAGGACAACAATTAAGCGGTTTGTCGGTGCTGACCAAACGAAAGAAGTTATTTTTACGAAAAACACGACAGAGTCAATTAATATACTTGCCTATTTATTGCGGGATGAGTCAAAAAAACAGGTTGTTTTATCTACTGATATGGAGCATCTTGCCAATGACTTACCCTGGCGGGAACATTTTACACTCGACTATATCAGGATCAAGGAAGATGGTCAATTGTCACTGGCAGACTTAAAGGAAAAGCTGATTAACTATCAGGGCAGGGTAAAGCTGGTAACAGTAACAGGGGCTTCAAATGTGACAGGCTATATCAATCCTGTTTATAAGATTGCTGAGCTGGCCCATAAGTATGGGGCAAAAATTCTCGTTGACGGCGCTCAATTAGTTCCCCATGCCCCCTTTGATATGAAACCGTCCAGGACGGCAGAGCATATTGATTATCTTGTTTTCTCAGGCCATAAGATGTACGCACCCTTCGGAGCAGGCGTGCTGGTTGGTCCGTTGGAAGATTTGGATAAAGGCAGCCCGATTTATAAAGGCGGCGGAGCAGTCGGTCTGGTATCACATGATTTTGTTGAATGGGATAATCCGCCTAACCGGTATGAAGCGGGTACGCCTAATATGATGGGGGTAGTGGCAATGACTGCCGCTATTCAAACAATAAATTCCGTTAACTGTGCAGCCATCCATGAATATGAAAAGAAACTGATAGATTATGCGATCAAAGGACTACGCCGCATTCCGGGAATACAGCTGTATAGCTGCGCTGAAGGCAGTGAACGGGTTAGTCTGATTTCCTTTACTGTCGAAGGCTTATATCATAGCGTGGTTGCCGCTATACTAGCCCAGGAGGCAGGAATTGCCGCCAGAAGCGGATTGTTTTGTGCTCATCCGTATGTGGAAAAATTATTGAAAATGACGGACAAGGAATTAACCTATTATCACGAAAACATAGATGTTCTTGTCCCGGGCTTAGTAAGAATCAGTTTTGGCTTGTATAATACCTGCGAAGAAATAGATGTAATGCTTGCTTTGCTTACAAGAGTAGCGCGGAATAAAAATTACTATAAGAATAAGTATAAGAATGAAGCACGTAACGCGGGAGCAGATCAAACACATTTCTTATGGTTTTGTTAGGCTTTTAGCTTGACGGCAGACAGCTTTTATGATTAAATAAATACAACGTATTGTGCTGATTGGAAAAACCAAAGGCCAAAGTGTTTCGACACTTTGGCCTTTTTATTTTTTGGAGGTGTCTGAATGAACTGGAAGCAGGATGCAAGTAAACTAAATAACGTTGAAATAATTAAATTAGAAAAAGATGGGCTGGACGTGATTCACGATATTCAAAGATACGCTGAGCTGGGATTCGCAGCAATTGAAGCAGCTGATTTTGATCGGCTAAAATGGTACGGCCTATATGTGCAGCGTCCCAAAAGTGACGGGCTTTTCATGCTTAGAGTCAAGCTGCCCGGCGGTGAACTGACAGCTGAGCAGGCCAGGACAGTGGCGGCAATCGCCCAAGAATACACAAGCGACAGGCTGGCCATTACAACCAGGCAGTCACTGCAATTCCATGGCTTGAAGGTCGAATATCTGCCAGATATCTTCAGCCGTCTGAAAGCGGTTGGGCTGAGCGTAGTAGAAGCTGCTGGTGACTGTCCCCGTAATATCGTGGGAAGTCCGCTGGCGGGAATTGATAAAAATGAAGTATTAGATACCCGCCCCTTAATTGCAAAGATGAATCAATATTTCGAAGGCAACCGGGAATTTTCTAATCTGCCGCGCAAATTTAAAATTGCCATCACAGGCAGCACCGACAATGCCATTCATGCCCAAATTAATGATTTAGCTTTTGTTCCGGCCGTCAAAGAAATAAACGGGCAAGCTGAGACCGGTTTTCATGTTCTGGTAGGCGGAGGCTTATCGGCAAAACCTGCTTTAGCAGTCAAACTGGATCTATTCGTCAGGCAAGAGCAAGTACTGCCGGTTGCCATTGCTACGGCAAGTCTTTTCCGGGACTTTGGTTACCGGGAAAGCAGGCACCACGCCCGGTTGAAGTATCTCATTCAGGACTGGGGAAAAGAGAAATTCACAGCAGAACTGCTTGCGCTTACGGGACCTTTGCTTGGCAAAGGTGAAGAACCGGCCGCCAGATCAGCTGAGGGAATTTATTACGGAATCCATGAGCAGAAACAGCCTGGCCTCAGTTATGTAGGTCTTGCCATTGAAGCGGGACAGCTCACAGCTGAAGAATTAACGGAGTTGGCAGGACTTGCTGAGAAGTATGGTGACGGCACTTTACGCACAGTAAACTCCCAAAATCTTGTTATTGCCAATGTTCCGAATGATAAGCTGCAGCAGTTAACGGCAGAAAAGCTGATTGCGCGTCTTGCCGGTCCTGAAAATACACCATTACCTGCGATCGTTTCTTGTACGGGAACCGAGTTTTGTCCGCTTGGCTTAGTGCGTACCAAGCATTTAGTAAGCCCTATAGAGGCTTATATAAAACAAAAGGGACTTGCTGGATTGCCTGTCAGTATCCATATTAGTGGTTGTATTAATTCCTGCGGGCAGCAGCAAATAGCAGATATCGGTTTGCAGGGAGTGCTCAGCAGACAAGGCGATAACGTAAACGAAGCGTTTGAATTCTGGCTTGGCGGCTCACTGACAGGAGAGGGCGAACTTGGTACCAAATTAAAAGGTGCTGTTCCCTCTGAACGGGTTCCGCAAGTCCTTGGCGGGCTGCTGGACCATTTTCAAACGGCTAAGCAGCCGGCAGAAACATTCCGGGATTTTGTACGCAGGCTGGGAATCGTGCAGCTGCAGCAGGTTCTGAATCATATAAATGAAATGGCTGATTAGAGAGACTAAAGGCCGGAAAACAAGCGCTGCTAAAGCGGACTTGTTTTCCGGCCTTTTTCTATATAGAACATCTGCTTGGAGGTGTTGAGGGCAAGCAGCAACTGGCAATAAGAAGATCTACATTTAGAATTATTGAGGAGAGTGTAAGAATTGAAACAATATGCAAAAGTAATGTCTTTATTAATCTTGCTCGTATTTAGTGTCGCCTTAGCTGGTTGCGGGTCCTCGGAAAAAACGCAAAAGGCGCAGACAACACCGACTAAACTGACTTTTGGCGTTGCACCTGGTCCTTACGGAGATATGATTCGTTACGCAATTAAACCAGGCTTGGAGAAAAAGGGATATACAGTAGAACTGAAAGAGTTCAGTGATTATGTGCAGCCTAATCTGGCATTGAATAATAAGGAGCTTGATGCCAATCTGTTTCAACATCGCCCCTATTTGGAAAAATTTTCGGCAGATAAAGGGCTGAAACTGTCGCCTGTCATCAATGTTCCCACCGCAGGTCTTGGCGTGTACTCCCGTAAAATCCAGGCCGCTAATACGGAAGAACTAAAAAAACTGATCAAACCGGGTGATGAAATTACACTTGCCAATGATCCGACAAACCTTGCCCGGGCATTGCAGCTGTTAGCCAAGCATGGCTTAATCACAATTAAGCCTGATATTGATCAAACTAAAGCTTCTGAAAAAGATATCGTCGAAAATCCGTATGGATTGAAAGTTTCTCCTTTGGAAGCTGCTCAACTGCCCCGCTCGCTGGATAGTGTAACGCTCTCGGTCGTGAATGGTAACTTTGCAATTGCTGCAGGCATTCCCCTGTCTTCGGCCATTATCAAGGAAGAGCTTGCAGAACCAATAAAGAATCTAGTGGCTGTACGCACCGAAGACCTGGATAAACAATTCGTCAAAGATATTAAGGAAGTAATTGAGTCGGAAGACTTTAAGAAAGCCATTGAAGATGCGAAATATCCCTTCAAAGACTTTCAAAAACCTGAATGGTACAAAACAAAATGGAGCTTAAAATAATTGCACCAGCTTAACAGGAGGCAGCGATGATACACTTACAAGCAATCTCGGTTACCTTTGGCGAGCATATCAGAACTGTCTCTGCCGTGAAACAGGTAACACTGAAAATTGAGCAGGGCGAGATATTCGGTATTGTAGGCACAAGCGGAGCAGGGAAAAGTACCCTGCTTCGCACCATCAACCTGCTGCAGCGTCCCACCTCTGGGCGAGTGGTGATCGATGGCACGGATATAACAGACTACAGCGGCGATAAGCTGCGCACAGTGCGTCTCCAGATGGGAATGATTTTTCAACACTTCAATCTCATACATACCAAATCGGTTTTTGACAATGTAGCTTTTACGTTAAAAGCGGCCGGCAAGAGCAACCAGGAGATTCAGCAAAGAGTTCCCAAACTGCTTGAGTTGGTTGGTCTTGCCGACAAATCGTCAGCATATCCCGGTCAACTGAGCGGCGGACAAAAGCAGCGTGTCGGTATTGCCCGGGCGCTTGCTAATGACCCGAAAATTTTATTGTGTGATGAACCGACATCGGCCCTCGATTCAGAGACAACCAATTCCATTTTGGAATTGCTGAAGGATATTAACAAAAAGACGGGCATTACGATGGTTCTGATTACACATGAAATGCCGGTTGTCAAGAAAATCTGCGACCGGGTAGCGGTAATGAGCCAGGGTCATGTCGTAGAGAACGATACGGTTCTCAATATATTTGCTAATCCTCAAGCCGAATTTACCAGGCAGCTCATCCGCCATTCCAGCGATTTTGCCATACCGGAGAGGCTGCTTGCTAACCTTACCGGCAAAGTACTAAAAATTGTTTACCGCGGTGAAGGAGCAGAAGCGCCGGTAATTTCCGATACGGCGCAAAAGTTTCCTGTAGCAATCAATATCCTGCACGGCAAGATCGAATATATCACAGACTTGCCGCTGGGAGTTCTGCTTGTAAACATTGACGGGGCGGATCAGGTTGTGGAGGAGGCAATCCGCTATATTGAAGCCCGCGTGGATCATGTTGAGGTGGCGTATGGATAATGTGTTTTTTAGCGATCTAATCAAAGCCTTTGGTGAAACTTTTTATATGGTAGGGATAGCACTGGTACTGTCAATCATCATCGGCGTACCGTTGGGACTGCTGTTATATGTAACCGACAAAGGCCTGTTTGCCGAAAATCGTCTGGTGAATGTTATTGGCGGCCTGGCGATTAATGTAGTTCGCTCAACTCCATTTGTTATTCTGCTTGTTCTTGTTCTTCCGCTCACGCAGAAGCTGATCGGAACAACAATTGGACCGATTGCAGCAGCGGTACCGCTGTCTATTGCATCGGTAGCCTTTTATGCGCGGCTGGTGCAAGGCTCCTTGTGGGAAGTGGATAAAGGGGTTATTGAAGCGGCTGTGTCCATGGGAGCGTCTCCCTGGATGATTATTAAAGACGTATTGCTTTCGGAAAGCCTGCCGGGTTTGCTGAGAGGCTTGACCATCACTGCCGTCAGCCTGATCGGCTATTCGGCAATGGCCGGTATTGTCGGCGGCGGCGGCGTGGGGGATTTAGCCATTCGTTTCGGCTACTATCGCTACCAGACCGATGTGATGCTGCTGACGGTTGTCATTTTGGTGTTGTTAGTGCAGTTGGTGCAAAGCATTGGCGATTATTCAGCTAAAAAATACGAACGTCTGTAAATATAAGGGAGGATCACAAAATGAGCGAGAATGCAGTATTGTGGGAAGAACTGACCTTGGATGATGCGCTGGAGCTGGCGGAAAAACGGGGGATTATTATTGTACCTGTTGCCACAACCGAGGCGCATGGTAATCATCTGCCGCTGGGTACTGATACCTATACGGCAGAATGGATAGCGCTCGAATTAAGCAGAAAAACCGGCCTGCCTGCGCTTGTACCGACGCCGGTACGGGCAGGGTCATCACCAACTTTTCATTATGACCGCAAAGGAGATCCTGTGCCGGGTACGCTTGCTGTAAGTCACAGCACGCTGCACGCGTTTTTAAAGGATATTATCCGCGGTTTGTGGACTTCAGGCTTTCGCAAGATCATTATTATCCAAGGTCATGGCCAGGAACCGAATCTGCAGGTAATTACGCAGGAGGTTGCTACTGAACTTCGCAGAGAAGACAAATCCATCTTTATTGCCGCCGCCACATACTGGGAACTGGCTGCTGAGACGCTGCGCCGGGAAGTGACAACTCCTTTTTACCATTCCGGTGAGGAAGAAACCAGTAATGTCCTATTCGTCCGTCCCGACCTTGTAAAGCTGGAAAAAAGTATCGGCAAGGAATTGGTGCCGCTGATTGATAAATCGCTGCTGAAAAAATCTATCACTCAGGATGAGACGGAAACTTTCCAGGTTTTTGATATTGCCCAGATGATTCCGATACCGGAGCCGGGGCACCGGAGTGCTGCCGGTATTGGGACAACAGAGCAGATTAGAAGTGCAACCGCTGAAAAAGGGGAAAAGGTTTTGAACAGAGCGGTGGAGCGGTACCTGGACCTGATACGGGATCTGGAGGAAAACTATGCACCGCAGGAAGTTCCTGGATCGGACGTAAAACAGCGGCCTGCAGTCAAACGGTTTGCAGTTAATTACTAGGTTGTCACAGGAGGATTCGTTAATGGCTAAGCTAACATCAGGCGCTTCGACAGAAAAATTTTGGGATGCCAAATTGGAAACACAAAGCAGGCAGGAATGGGATGAGCTTAAGCTGGTGCTGCTGAAAAAACATTTACGCCATGCTTATGAGGGATCACCTTATTACCGGCACAGCTTTGACCAGGCTAAGGTGCATCCCGACAAAATAAAAACATTAACCGATATTCAGTATTTCCCTACTATTGAAAAGAAGCTGATCAGGGAGAGGCAGGAGGCTGTGCTGCCTTTTGGCGATTTGCTCGCCGTACCCGAACGGGACGTTGTTTATATTTCCACTTCCAGCGGCTCTACCGGGATACCTACCGCCTCGCCCTTTACTGCTCAGGACTTTGAGGACTGGATAGATTATGAGGCCCGGCAATTTTACTCCAGCGGGCTTCGCCCGGAAGACCGGTACTGCCATGCGCTGAATTTTTCCCTCTTTGTCGGCGGACCCTGCGTATTAGGTGCTCAGAAGGTAGGAGCGCTGACGATTCATGCCGGAACCATACCTTCCGACCGGCTGCTGATGATCGCCCGGCAGTTTCAGGCTACCGCCATCTGGACGACACCTTCCTATGCCTGGTATTTAGGAGAAACGGCTAAACAGCAGGGCTTTAACCCGGCAACTGATTTTGCTATCAGGAAGATTTTTGTCGCCGGTGAGCCGGGCGGCTCTATTCCGGAGACGCGGGGACAGATTGAAGCGCTGTGGGGCGCCGATGTATATGATTACTACGGCTTGTCCGATATTTTCGGCTCTTGCGCCGGCATGTGCGAGGCCAAGGATGGCTTGCATTGGGCCGAGGATCATATTCTGCTGGAGGTGCTGGACCTTAAAACGGGAGAACCGGTGGCAGAAGGAGAACGGGGCGAAATGGTGCTCACTACTTTGAAAAAGTCTGCCCGGCCGATGGTCCGTTTTAGGACGGGAGACATCGTGTCTTACACGACCGAGCCCTGCAGCTGCGGCCGGACTGCCTTACGGCTTCACGGCATACACGGCAGGCTTGATGATATGCTGATCATAAAAGGCGTTAACGTCTTCCCCAGCGATGTGGAAGCGATCGTTAGGAAAGATGCCGATTATACTGGCGAATACCTGCTGGTAGTGAACCGCCGCAATCATCTGGATGAATTAACGGTACAGGCAGAGCATGCTGAAGGTCGTGTTAACCTTCAGGAGTTGGCGGAACGGCTAAAGAAAAATTTAAAAGCCACGACAGGCATTTCGGCAGCTGTGGAGATTCTGGCTCCCGGCACTCTGCCCAGAGCAACTCATAAAGCCAAACGGGTTGTGGATAATCGTTCCCAGGTATGGAGCTAAAACTGTCAAAAGAAATGAGGAATTAAAATGGCATTAAAAAACGGTGACCAGTATAAAGCGAGTCTCGCTAAACTGCGTCCTAATATTTATAAATGGGGCAAGCTGATTGAGGATGTGACCACGCATCCGGCAACAAGGCTGCATGTAGAATCGGTTTCTCATTCGTATGACGCAGCTTTTACGGAGGAAACCGGTATTTTTACCAGGACCTCCCATTTGACGGGACAAAAAGCCCATCGCTGGAATACGCTGATGGCCAGTGCCGAAGACGTGCTGGCCAATAGTCAGATGAAACGGGCTCAATTCCACCGGACAGGGACCTGCCAAGGCGCTACCTGCGCAGGATGGACAGCGCTCAATGCTCTTTGGGCAGTTACCTATGAGGCTGATAAAGAATATGGCACACCCTATCACCAGCGCATCAAGGATTATTTTGCCTTGGTGGAAGATCATTCGTTTGCACTGGCTGGGGCGCTGACAGATGCTAAAGGCAACCGGGCACTGAGTGTTGCCCAGCAGCCTGATGCCGATAGTTATCTGCATGTTGTGGAAGTTAAGCCCGACGGAATTGTTGTCCGGGGCTGCAAAGCCCAGATTTGCGGCGTTGCAGCTGCTCATGAAATTATCTGCGTACCGGGCAGTGCTCACGGTGAAGCCGATAAGGCGGCAGCGCTGGCCTTTGCTATACCCAGGGATGTACAAGGGCTTACCATTGTGGAAACACGCCGTCCCAGTGACAGCCGTGATGAGGAAGAGGGCTGGGACTCGCCTAAGGCAGGCGGGATCACACAAGCATTCCTGTTGTTTGATAATGTCTTTGTTCCGAATGAACGAATTTTCTTGTGTGGAGAGTATTTATACACAGGTCTATTTTTGCATTACTTTACGGCGATCTACCGGGCAGCAATCGGTGCCTGTGTGGCTGGTCAGGGAGATATAATGATCGGTGCCGCCATCAACATGATTAAGGCAAACGGGCTAAACCAGAAAACATTCCAGGAAAAACTCAACCAGATGGCAATTAATAATGAAATTACCTATGGTATCGGACTGGGCGCCATGTTTAAAGGGGAGCAGCATGCTTCCGGAGTCTGGATTCCCGATCCGCTGCTGGCTCATGTCAATAAAACACAGGTGGCTACGCTGCCTTATCAGACAAAAGTACTTGCTCAGGAAATCAGCGGCGGAATAGCCGAAACGGGCTGCTTTCCCGCCTATCAGGATTTTCAGTCGCCAGAATACGGTGATAAGCTGGTACGGGCGCTGACGGCAGGCATAGATGGGAAAGAACGGGCTAAAGCAGCCCGGCTGGTAGAGTGGCTGACGGTTGGCGGCGGCATTCCCGGCTGTATGCATGGCGGGGGTTCACCGGAAGGTGCAAAACTGGTTGTCCGTAAAAGCGAGCCATGGACTAAATTTGCCGAATGTGCCCAAAAAATTGCGGATGCAGGCAAAGAATATTAGGCGCCTGTACCTGGAGGTATTGACTGCCAATTTCTAATATGCTAGGATAACAGAAATTGGAGATATTAGGGCTGATCAGTGACAACTGAAGGCAAAGGGATTCCACCGGAAACCTTTGCCTTTTTGTATAAAACAAATGAGCCTGCACTGTGCAGGCTGGTAGAGAGAAGAGATAATATGAAACAGCACGTCTGGGTTGACAGCCAAAATCGCAAATTGTCCGTAGTCGTTCACATCAATGAGGAACAGGAGAAGCAGAAGGCCATTGTAGTTTGCTGCCATGGTTTTACCAGTGATAAAATCGGTACGAATCAACTGATGCTCAATGTTGCCAAAGCGATTGCCGCAGCGGGAATTATCACGGTTCGCTTTGATTTTTCCGGTTCTGGCGAAAGTGAAGGGGAGTTTGCAGATGATACGATTGTTAGCGGCTGGCTGGAGGATGTAGGCAATGTCTTCCATTGGATAAAAGGCGAGCCACGTTTTAGTGGATTGCCGGTCTATCTGCTGGGACATAGTTTAGGCGGGCTTATTGCTCTTAGCTATGATGATGCGGCAATAGCCGGACGGCTGGTGCTGGCGCCGGTTGTGAAGCCGATTGACAACTTTTGCGATATCATTCTTGGTCCCGAGTTGTGGCAGCGGTCCGTACAGGGCGAAACTATTGCCAACTTCTTAAATAAAGGCTTTAGCCTCAGTCCCCGTTTTGCAAGGGAGCTGCTGGAGAAGCGCTATGAACCTTTAGTTAAAGCACAGTCTTATCAAACGCCGCTATTCATTGTGCATGGTGATGAGGATGCCGTTGTGCCGCTAGCGGGCTCACAGGAATTGTACTCCCGGTACAAACGCGAAAAACAGTTGGAGATTATTCCTGCCGATCATGTGTTTGCCGGAAGGCATGCGGAACTCACTTCGCTGCTGGTAGGCTGGTTAGAAAAACAAACGGAGGGATTATGATGGTGAGAGAAAAAAATGTAGAGAGCTTATCCTGCACTGACTGCAGTATTTACAATTGCCGGACTAGAAGCAAAGCGTTCCCAGGCTTTTGCCTGACAACCAAGGATAATGATGGCCATCCTATTGCTGAGGATATTGAAGAAATAAAAAACTACCTCCAAGGGGACGAAGAGGATGCGATAGTAGCCAGAGCTTCGGCCCAGGTAGAGGGACTTTTTTATGGTAAGCTAACCCGAGTAGAAGAAATTATTGAGTTTGCCAATCGCATCGGTGCGAAAAAGATCGGTATTGCCACCTGTGCCGGGTTGATTGAAGAGGCAAAAATCTTTGCGGATATTCTCACTGCCAAAGGACTCACCTATTACAGCGTAATTTGTAAGGTAGGCTCGGTGGATAAAGCGGAGATCGGCATACTGGAAGAGCACAAAATTAAACCGGGCGGTCATGAAGCAATGTGTAATCCCATTCTTCAGGCCCGCATATTAAACTACCACAAAACAGACCTTAATGTGGTTGTAGGACTGTGTGTAGGACATGATTCGCTGTTTATTAAATACTCGGATGCTTTAGTTACCACTCTTATTACAAAAGACCGGCTGACAGGGCACAATCCGGCAGTTGCTTTATACACTGCACATTCGTATTATAAGCGGCTGCTGCAGACAAAAGAATAGCGAAATGAACAATAATAGGGCATTGACAAGTGACCGAAAAAAATGTTAAAATCGTCACAATTGAATATGACTCTTATCTAGAGTGGTCGAGGGACTGGCCCGATGACACCCAGCAACCGGCAGCAATGCAGTGGTGCTAATTCCAGCAGGATTTATCCTGAGAGATGAGAGAAAGGTCGGAATTAAAAAGCCCCTTTCCTCGTGGAAGGGGGCTTTTTATTATGGATGCCTCCAACCCTGGAGTGCTTTAGCGATACATGTTGGAGGTGAAGGATTTGACATTGGAAAGCGTGTCAATAGCAGACGAATTACTAACTACGGTTGATAGTTTTTCTTGCGTTGCCCATGTAAAAGTAAATTTGCTGAACAGCTCTTGTGCTGTTTCACACATACTGCAAGAGCTTGCCCGTAACAATGTGAATTTAGAATTAATCAGCATTCGCTCCGAGCAAGTGATGTTTACGGTGCCGGAGGAAGCAATAGATGTTGTTTATACTGGTTTAAAGCAGCTAGGCTGTTGCTTTGATATTGAAAAGCAATGTTCAATTGTGTCCATCAGTGGTGGCAAGGTTACACAAGTACCGGAATTGACTGCCCGTATTACCGGAGAACTCCTTTCGCAGCAGATACCACTTTTACGAATGTTTGGCTCGGTCCATCAAATAACAATGCTATTACCAACGACTCATCTGCCATCAATGGTAAGTATTCTGGAGAGTAAATTTGGCATTGCATTTATATAAGTTTTGGAGCTGAAAGACATTTGTACGGTATTGTTAGGAAAAGAGAGGGTATATATGGAACAGAAAATAGATAAAACCGGTAAAGAAACTGGAGCAGCGGCTTCTAAAAAAGGCTACAATCAAATAGTTATTACTATCAGGGACGGCAAGGTAATTTCCTTTGAACAAAGCGTTTATGACGGTGCTGCAGATAGAGCAGAAGGCAATAGTGTGTAGTGGGAAAGCAAATGTAAATCCAGTGTTGACAGAGGTGTAAGAGGATGGTAGAATTTATTCATTAAATTGCATAAACTCTTATCAAGAGTGGTCGAGGGACTGGCCCGATGACACCCGGCAACCGGCGGCAATGCTTAAGGTGCTAATTCCAGCAGGATAACCCTGAGAGATGAGAGAAAGGCGTATGTAACTCCTTTCTTCGGAAAGGGGTTTTTCGTTGTGGTGAAGCGATAACCGGTTAGAAATGGAGTGAGCAATTTGACAAAGAATACGAATAAGCCAGCCCCTAAGAGCGAGGAAGTTATTTCCGATGAAGTGCTGGAAAAAATAGAGAAATCCTTCAAAGGGATGCTGCATGGAACCATTACTCTTATTATCCAGGATTCGCGGGTCATTCAACTGGAAAAACACGAAAAAATAAGACTTGTTTAAAGGAGGCACAGGGAATGGAGAAGAGTAAAGCCGAGCTGGCAGCGCCTAGCAAGAACTCCAAAAATTCCGCTGAGCTTCAGAAAATGATACTTGAGGCAATCGGCGGATTAAAATATGGTCAGGTCGTATTTGTTGTTAAAAATGGAAAAGTCGTTCAGGTGGAACGAACGGATAAAAGCCGGGTTACCGGTCTTGAAGGTATATTTGGCGATGGAATTTAGGTCTTATTCCTGGTTGGAAGGTACGCCCTAGGGTGTGTCTTCAAACTAGCGGAATGGTCAATGGCGAGTGATTTTTGTGCCAGGCAAGGCAATTTTTTGCAGGAATAATGGGCCTTATTTCAAAAAAAATTAACGCAGTATGGTGCAAAAAGCACCGTCAGTGGACGTCTTGATAGTTTGAAAACACGCCCTAGGCCGATCAGTAAACTGAAGGCTCTAAATAAAAGTTATCAGTTACAATATTGGGAGGAGAATGAACGATGACATTACCAGAAAACTTACGTTTAGCGTCTTTAGCAGTCCATGGAGGACAAGAGCCTGATCCGACAACCGGTTCGAGAGCAGTACCTATTTATCAGACAACCTCTTATAATTTCAGAGACAGCGAGCATGCGGCAAACTTGTTTGGCTTAAAGGAATTTGGCAACATATATACGCGGATCATGAATCCGACAACTGATGTCCTGGAGAAACGCATTGCTGCTCTAGAGGGCGGAGTGGGAGCTTTAGCCTTTGCCTCCGGTCATGCAGCCATTAGCGCGGCAATATTCAATATTGCCCAGGCCGGTGATGAGATCGTCAGTTCAGCCAGTCTATATGGCGGTACTTACAACATGTTTGCCTATACATTGCCGCGGCTGGGTATTAAGGTACATTTTGTAGACTCAAGTGATCCGGAAAATTTCCGCAAAGCGATTACTCCGAATACAAAAGCTATTTATGCCGAAACAATCGGCAATCCTAAGATTGACGTGCTGGATATTGAAAAAGTTGCGGCAGTTGCCCATGAGAATGGCATACCGCTGATTATTGACAGCACGTTTGCTACACCTTATCTGTGCAGACCGATTGAATTTGGAGCAGATATTGTCGTCCACTCGGCTACTAAATTTATTGGTGGCCATGGTACCTCCATGGGCGGCTTGGTCATCGATGGTGGTAAGTTTGACTGGAATAACGGCAAATTCCCACTGCTAAGCGAACCTGATCCGAGCTATCATGGCATCCGTTATACGGAAGCACTGGGGGCATTGGCTTATATCATCCGCCTGCGGGTACAGGTACTGCGCGACTTAGGAGCTTGCTTAAGCCCGTTCAACAGCTTCCAGTTCCTGCAGGGTCTGGAGACGCTGCACCTCAGGTTAAAGCGTCATAGCGAAACGGCGTTAGCGGTAGCCAAATACCTGGAAGCACATGAACAGGTATCGTGGGTTAGCTATCCTGGTTTGCCTGGACATACGGACTATGCGCTGGCCCAGAAATATCTACCCGAGGGAGCAGGGGCTATCCTTACCTTCGGCATTAAAGGCGGCTTAGCAGCCGGGAAGAAATTTATTGATTCCTTGCGGCTCTTCTCACTGCTTGCCAATGTTGGCGATGCCAAATCGCTTGTCATTCATCCGGCAAGTACGACTCACTCTCAATTAACTTCAGAACAGCGCAGTGCTGCAGGGGCACCTGACGATATGGTAAGACTGTCGCTTGGTCTCGAAGATGCCGCTGATTTGATTGAGGATCTGGAGCAGGCGCTCGCAGCTACCAGGTAATAATAGGAAATACAGATAGCCGGGCTGCTGACAGAGGCAGCCCGGCTTTTTTCTGGTTAAATTAAGAGACGGTAACAGGAATTTGCTCCGGCAACCACGAAAATATAATGGTAAATACAATGTACTACATTGGTTTTACGGACATATAATGGGGGAATCAACCATGTTACAATTAGATAAGAAACTTGCTGCATTGCTGCAGCTTTTACAGGAATTAGAGAGCTCGGTTATTGGTTTTTCCGGAGGTGTGGACAGCACTTTTCTGGCGGCTGCAGCTTACCGGGCACAGGGAGATAAGGCGGTAGCAATAACGGCCTGCTCCGATACCCTGCCGGAAAGTGAGCTGAAAGAGGCCGAGGCGACTGCCTGCCACATTGGAATCCGTCATCTTGTGCTGACTATCAGTGAGCTGGACAGTCCTGACTTTGTAGAGAATACCAACCAACGCTGTTATTTTTGTAAAAAAACACGTTTTGGAGCTTTAGCAGAGTGGGCTAAAAACCAGGGGATTAAGTGGGTCTTAGACGGCTCCAATGCCGATGATGTTTCTGATTACCGCCCGGGCTTAAAAGCAATCGGTGAGCTAGGTCAAGTGCGCAGCCCGCTGCTGGAAGTTGGTCTTACAAAAGCAGAAATCAGAGAATTGTCGGCCGCCTGGAATTTGCCGACCTGGAATAAGCTGAGCGCAGCCTGTCTTTCTTCCCGGGTTGCCTATGGGTTAGCCATAACCTCGGAAAAATTAGCGCAAATTGAGCAGGCGGAGGAATTCTTAAAGCCTCTTACCACCGGACAGGTACGGGTACGCCATCATGGAGATATCGCCCGTATTGAAGTGGCTCCCCAGGATATAGCTGTATTGGCACTGCCGGAAACGGCGCAGGCCATCAGTACTTACTTTAAGGAACTGGGCTTTACGTTTGTTACGCTTGATTTGACTGGTTACCGTACGGGCAGCATGAATGAAATTCTTCCTCAGGCAAACAGCAACTTATGATGTGCGGAGGTGTTTTATGCTAAAGGCTATTCATAAAGCGGCAGCTACTCACAGTCTGGAAAAAGAAGAGATTGTTCAATTGCTTCAGACGACGGATTGCGATAGTCTGCTCTTTGAAACGGCTGATTCGCTGCGGGAAAAATACGTGGGCAATTTTGTTCACTTGCGGGGACTTATTGAATTCTCGAATATTTGCAAACAGAATTGTCTCTACTGTGGTTTGCGGCGAGAGAACCACAATGTGCAAAGATATCGCCTTACAACAGAAGAAATTCTCGATTTTGCCGGCAAAGCCCGCTCTTACGGCTACCGGACAGTAGTTCTGCAATCGGGTGAAGATGATTATTTTACAGTCGATAAAATGCAGTATATTATTCGTAAGATAAAAGAACTTGATTTGGCAATCACCTTGAGTGTAGGTGAAAAATCCACTTCTGAGTATTCGGCGTACAAGGAAGCCGGGGCAGACCGGTATTTGCTCAGAATTGAAACAACAGATAGAGCCCTCTATGAGCGGCTTGATCCTGGCATGAGTTTTGTCAACCGGATGCGCTGTTTGCAGGATTTAAAGGCGCTTGGCTATGAGGTGGGAACAGGCTCTCTCGTAGGATTACCGGGGCAGACGGTAGAATCACTTGCTGATGATATTCTCTTTTTTAAACAGTTAAATGCGGATATGATCGGGATTGGACCGTTTATTCCTAATCCTGACACTCCCTTAGCGGCGGCGTCTGGTGGTTCCTTTGAAATGAGTTTGAAGGTCATGGCAATAACCCGCCTGCTGCTGCCTGACATTAATATCCCCGCTACTACAGCGATGGAGACGCTTAACCGTCAGGGCCGTGTAATCGCGCTGCAAAGCGGTGCTAATGTTGTGATGCCGAATGTTACGGAAGGGGATTACCGCAAATTTTATGCTCTTTATCCGGGGAAAATCTGTATTAATGATACTCCTGCTCATTGCCGCGGCTGTATTACCGGCAAGATTACGGCTATTGGGCGATCTATTTCCGAAGACTACGGATTTAGAGGTAAATGCTGTCCTTTATAGTGTTTGTAACCCTGCTGGAATGCAGGGCTTTTTTTTATATGATCTGGCAAATATAGAAAGTTAATATTTTCACAAATAGAATAATATGCTACAATAAAGAGGTAATAATTTCCACATTGTACCCGGAATAGTGAGGAACTTGCACCCAAAGCCCCTTACAGCTGCCTAATAAGCGGCTGCTTGGAGATAGATAACACCATCACAGGTAAAGGGAGAGGGGAATATGAACAAGATTACCGAACTGGACAAGGTGATTGCCAAGGTGAACGATGGAGCAACCATTATGATTGGTGGTTTTCTCGGCATCGGATCTCCGCTCAAGTGCATTGAAAAACTGGTAGAAAAAGGGTCAAAAGAGCTTACGCTTATCGCCGTTACCAATGCGTATCCCGGTGGAGGCTTCGATTTGGCCCCCTTGTTTAAAAACCGGCAGGTGAAAAAATTGATTACAGCTCATACGGGAACTTGTCCGGAAGCTCTTGAAGTGTATAAGAGCGGTGACTTGGAAATCGAGTTTTATCCGATGGGATCATGGATTGAAAAAATTCGTGCTGCCGGTTCTGGCCTGGGCGCGGTAGTGACGCCAATCGGTGTGGGCACTTTAGTTGAAAAGGGCAAGCAGAAATTAACCATTGATGGAAAAGAATATTTGTTAGAATTACCGCTTAAGGCAGATTTCGCCTTTATCAAAGGGTATCGTGCCGATAGGCTGGGTAATGTTGAATATCGCGGAGTTTCACTAAACAGCAATCCTATTGTCGCCATGGCAGCTGATTATACCGTGGCAGAAGTAAATGAGATCGTGGAAGTTGGCGCTATTGAGCCTATCCGAGTGGGAACACCGGGGATATTTGTCAAAGCTGTAATTCAGGGATATGCCTTCGAAGAGCATCAGCGGATTTATGAAGATCTGTGGATGCGTACTGGCCGTTTAGCGTAAATTTGTGCCAAAAAAAGGAGGGTATATGATGGATTATAGAGAAATGATAGCTCGTAGAGCTGCTTTGGAATTAAAAGACGGTGAAGTGGTTAACTTAGGATTTGGCATGCCGACGGCTGTTGCCAACTATATTCCTGCAGGGATAGATGTTATTCTTCAGTCTGAGAATGGCTGCCTGCTTTTTGGGCCGACGCCAAAGCGGGGACAGCAGGATGCTGATAATGGCAATGCCGGTGGTCAGCCGATTACGCTGCAGCCGGGAGCCGCAATTTTTGATTTATCAACGTCCTTCGGCATTATTCGGGGAGGTCACGTAGATACTACTATCTTAGGGGCTCTTGAAGTGGATCAGCAAGGCAATATTGCCAACTGGGCTATGCCGGTGGCTCCCGGAAAATATTCGCCTGGTATGGGCGGCGCAATGGATTTGGTGGGCGGAGCCCGCAAGGTAGTCGCTACCTTGCAGCATAATGATAAAAAAGGAGCCTCCAAGGTACTGAAAGAGTGTCTGCTGCCGCTGACTGGCAAAGGCGTAGTTGATGTCATTATTACGGATAAAGCTGTTTTTTCTGCCAGCCCGGCAGGCTTAGTTCTCCGGGAGATCGCTGCAGGCTTTACCGTAGAGGATATCCGCATCCTGACCGAAGCGGATTTTACCGTTGCCGATGATCTTGCAGAGTACAGGCTGGGGTTTTCGCAAGAGGCAGCTGCTGCGAAAGAGTAATAAACATGTGACAGGACAAGTGCTTTTGCTTGTGACCTGCTGGCATGCTTTATATACTAAAAGAAAAGAAAGGGGAATAAAACACATGGAATTTAAAAAAGCACTTATTATTGGTGCAGGACAAATGGGCAGTGGCATTGCCCAGGTAATGGCTCAGGGAGGGCTTCAGGTAATTCTTCGTGATATTAAAGAAGAGTTCGTTAAAAAAGGCATTGCCGGTATAGAAAAAAACCTGACTAAATCAGTGGAAAAAGGTAAGCTGGCTGCTGAAGAAAAAACTGCTATTATGGGTCGTATCCAAGGCGTTGTTGAGTTGGATGCAGCAGCCTGCGATGTTGATCTGGTTGTTGAAGCGGCAATCGAAAACATGGAAATTAAGAAAACGATTTTCCAACAGCTTGATCAGCAGTGCCCGGCTCATACTATCTTTGCTACGAATACCTCGTCGCTGCCTGTAACCGCCATTGGTGCATTAACCAAACGGGCTGACAAGGTCATTGGCATGCATTTCTTTAATCCTGCTCCCGTTATGAAATTGGTGGAAGTCATCAATGGACTTGCTACAAGTGAGGAAACTTTTGCTGCTGTAAAAGCCCTGGCAGAAGGACTCGGCAAATCACCTGTTAAAGTATCTGATTTCCCCGGCTTTGTGGGCAACCGGATCATGATTCCTATGATCAATGAAGCTGTTTTCACTTTGATGGAAGGTGTAGCAAGCGCCGAAGATATTGATACCGTAGCTAAGCTGGGCTTTAATCATCCGATGGGACCACTGGCGTTGTCTGACCTGATCGGCAACGACACTGTGCTGTATATTATGGAAGTACTTTATGATGGTTATGGTGACCCCAAATACCGTCCTTGCCCGCTGCTCAAGAAAATGGTTCAGGCCGGTTATCTGGGACGCAAAACAGGTAAAGGGTTCTACGACTATAATAAATAAAAACGAATAGGCGGTGGAATGTATGAGTGAGTTTGCTAATCTGTTATTTGAGAATCAGGGAGGAATTGGCCTGGTAACACTAAACCGGCCGAAAGCGCTGAATGCGTTAAATCAAGCTACTCTCGAAGAACTGGATAAGCTGGCTGATGAAATTGCCAAGGATACCAGCATCAAAGTGGTAGTCCTTACCGGCAGCGGTGAGAAAGCTTTTGTAGCCGGTGCGGATATTACGGAAATGCAGCATAAGTCTGCTATTGAAGGCCGTAATTTTGGGAAACTTGGTCAGGCTGTTTTCAACAAGATTGAAAACCTTCCTCAGCCGGTAATTGCGGCAGTTAATGGTTTTGCTCTTGGCGGCGGCTGCGAGCTGGCTATGGCCTGCGATATCCGCATCGCTTCAGAAAAGGCCAAATTCGGTCAGCCTGAAGTTACACTTGGCATTACTCCCGGCTTTGCCGGCACTCAACGTTTAGCTCGCCTGGTAGGCAAGGGACGTTCAAAAGAATTGCTCTTTACCGGTGATGTTATTGATGCCAATGAAGCCTATCGCATTGGTTTGGTCAATAAGGTAACAGCTGCGGATCAATTAATGGATGCAGCCAGAACTATGGCTGAAAAAATTATGTCCCGTGCGCCGATCGCTGTTCAGCTTTGCAAAGCTGCTGTCAATGAAGGGCTTGATACTGATTTGGAAACAGGTGTAGCATACGAGGCTGAAGTTTTCGGCTTGTGCTTTGCCACTGCTGACCAAAAAGAAGGTATGAGTGCCTTTGTCGAAAAGCGCAAAGCCAGTTTTCAAGGAAAGTAGCACTTAAAAGCGTTTTTAATATAGTCAACTTAAGTTCTCGCCCTAATTTAGGGCGGGAACTTTTATATAATAGCATTTCTTTTCCTCATCTGGTAAAATATATGATAAGATTTAACATAGCAAGGTGGATGATGCTGGTTATACTAGTGTTAACAATTCTAGGAGGGATGACATGGAATTATGGATGACAGAATTTCAAACCAAAAATCTGGGTTTGACTACTAGGATTAAGGAAACGCTCTATTCAGGTAAATCTAACTTTCAAGATATTGCTGTTGTTGAGTCAGAGCAGTTTGGCCGCATGCTTGTTTTGGATGGTGTGTACCAGACGTCTATTTTTGATGAATTTGTCTATCATGAAATGATTGCCCATATACCACTCTTTACTCATCCTAATCCGCAAAAGGTCCTGGTTATCGGCGGCGGGGACGGCGGCAGTGTTCGCGAAGTAGTGAAGCATCCAAAAGTAGAAAAAGCGGTAATGGTTGAGATTGACGGTTTGGTTGTGGAAGTAAGCAAACAGTATCTGCCCGAGATTGCTGAAGCCATGCTGAATCAGCATCCCAAGCTGGATTTGCGCATTGATGACGGACTAAAGCATATTGCAGAACTGGAAAGTTATTATGACGTAATTATTGTAGACTGTTCTGACCCGATCGGACCTGGTGAAGGTCTATTCACCTATGAATTCTATCAAAACGTAAAAAAAGCGCTAAAGCCTGATGGTCTTTTTGTGCAGCAGACGGAATCTCCCTTCCTTCATACCGAGTTAATTCAGCGGGCCTGGAAGGATATTGCATCTCTTTTCCCGATTACCCGTTTGTATCTTGCACCGATACCTATTTATCCAAGCGGTACGCACTGCTTCACTATGGGATCGAAAGTTCATGATCCGCTTACGATGGACACAAGTACAATAGAAGAATTGAATACCCGCTATCATAACAGGGATATTCAAAAAAGCTGCTTTGCTTTACCAAACTTCATTAAACAAATGCTGAAATAAAAATACACCTTCCGGCAACAGGCCAGGAAGGTGTATTTTTTAGCTCACAGTAAGGAAACTACTTTAAGTTCTCCGGATTCAGCGGTTCCAGCTCGGGAACTACGAAAAGACCGTCTTTGCGGATTAATTGATCATCAAACCAGATCTCGCCGCCGCCGTACTCAGGATTTTGAATGAGTACTAAATCCCAGTGAATGACCGAGTTATTACCATTAAAGGCTGTATCGTAGGCATTGCCGGGAGTAAAATGCAGGCTGCCCCGGATTTTTTCATCAAAGAGGGTGTCTTTCATTGGAGTATCGATGTAAGGGTTGACGCCAAGCGCAAATTCGCCAATATAGCGGGCCCCTTCATCGTTGTCCAGTACGTTGTTCAGCTTTTCTGTTTCATTGGCAGTTGCTTTTACTATCTTGCCGTTTTCAAATTGAAAACAAATATTTTCATAGGTGACGCCTTGATATACTGCCGGGGTATTGTAGGTAATCATACCATTCACAGAATCGCGTACAGGAGCGGTATACACCTCGCCATCGGGAATATTGCGCAGACCGGAGCATTTTACGGCAGGAATGCCCTTAATGGAAAATGTCAGATCTGTGCCGGGGCTGATAATGCGAACTTTATCAGTACGCTCAAATAGGGAAATAGCCGAATCCATTGCCTTTGCCATTTTGGCATAATCCAGGTTGCAGACATTAAAGAAGAAGTCCTCGAAAGCATCCGTGCTGCTGTTTGCCAATTGAGCCATGCTTCCATTGGGATAACGCATGACGCACCATTTAGTATGAGGAACACGGATATCCAGGTGAACAGGCTTGCTCCAATACTGCTGATAGGCTTGCATTTTTTCAGCAGGAACATCAGATAATTCACTGATATTCTCGCTTGCCCGAATGCCGATATACGCATCCATATTTTTCATGCGCTCGGCTTCCCACTGGCCGATTAAGGTTAATTGTTCGACAGAAGCCTGACGCAGCAGGGAGCGGTGCAATTGGTTGTTTTTAATGGTAAGAAAGGGGAGTCCGCCTGCCCGGTAGGCTTCATCCACCAATGCTTTAGCTAGCGGGTGGCCGTTATCGAATACTTCAATAAGTACTTTTTCACCTGGTTTAAGATCAACAGAGTAGGTAATTAGATTCTTGGCAAGTGTTTTGATTCTGGGATCCATGGGAACGCCTCCTAGTGGTAGTTATCTCGTAGTAGTATTTACAATTATCCATTGCTATAAAATATCCTTTTAATCTCAATAAAAAAATTATCGTAAACCTCTTGCATTTTGTCTCAAGATGTTTTATAATTTATTTTGTCGTCGTTCCTCGATAGCTCAGTTGGTAGAGCAATCGGCTGTTAACCGATCGGTCGTAGGTTCGAGTCCTACTCGAGGAGCCATTCATTTCTGGCCCGTTGGTCAAGCGGTTAAGACACCGCCCTTTCACGGCGGTATCAAGGGTTCGA
>NZ_DALZUO010000017.1:0-33311 GCF_032013335.1 Anaerospora sp.
GAGGGAACGGGGCCTGCTGGCAGTTGGTGGTGAAGGGCTCCCCTGCGGGGGTGCACAGATTAGCAAGGCATGGTGGTGCTCAAGCCCACCTGTCATTGCGAGGAGCATAGCGACGTGGCAATCTCATGTTTGGCTGCATTGCTTTGCTTGCAGCAGAGATTATTTTAAAGTGAATTGGAGAGGTACACATTGAACAAACATTCCATTCAGCCCCGTGAGGCCGTTCGGGCCTTGCGGGGTTTTACACCTGATTTATCGGACCGTACGATTCCGGAGCTCAGACAACTGCTGGGCCGCGAGGATGTGATTAAGCTTTCTTTCAATGAGAGTCCTTATGGGCCGTCACCTCAGGTGATAACGGCATTGGGAGAGGCGGCAGCACAAGCTCATTTATATCATGACCCAGAGGGAAAGGAGCTTAGGGTAGCGCTTGCACAGCATTTTGGCGTGACGTCAGATGGCATATTTTTAGCGAATGGTGCCGATGAGATCATTACGCTTGTTGCACAGGCATTTCTTTCCCCAGGTGATGAAGTGATTGTGGCTGATCCTACTTTTGGACAGTATGCTTTTGCTGCCAGGTTGATGGGAGCACAGCCGGTAGTTGTGCCGGTAAGGCTGGATTTAACAACAGACCTGGACGCTATGGCCGGAGCAATTACTGCTTCAACAAAAGTAATTGTTCTTTGCAATCCCAATAATCCGACTGGATTAGTTTTTGGCGGCAATGAACTGGAAAGCTTTCTCAAAAAAGTGCCTGATCAAGTGCTAGTTTTGCTTGATGAGGCGTATGCCGAATATGTAGACTCCTCTGATTTTAAATCCGGTATTGATTTATTGGACAAGTATCCAAACATCATTGCTGTCCGTACATTTTCTAAAATCTATGGCTTGGCAGGACTGCGACTGGGCTATGGCATTACCCGGCCTCAGGTAGCGGAACTGATTGACCGCGTTCGATCGCCTTTTAACGTTAATGCGCTGGCTCAAGCAGCCGCTTTGGCGGCACTGGCAGATACGTCTTATTGTGTGCGTATAGCTGCTTTAAATGGGACCGAACGTCGGCGCTTAACAGCCCATTTGTCCGCATTAGGCTACAAAGTATATCCTGCCCAAACGAATTTTATCTTTGCCGATATAGGGAAAGACAGTGATGCTTTATGCCAGGCTTTAGCCAATGAAGGTATAATTATACGTAGTGGTTCTAACTGGTCAATGCCGACTTTTGTACGGATAACATTAGGAAATTCCTTGCAAAATGATAAGTTGATTGCAGCTCTACAAAAGTATCATAAATAAAAAGTATAAAATTTACTTAGTTTAGCAGGGGAATATGCAATTAATACGAATAATAATACTTAAACGAGATAGATGGAGGGTTATTCATGCTAAGAAAAGCAGCAGCATTTTTACTAATTTTCATGCTGGCCGTTACGGTTGGCTGCGGTTCGGGCCAACAGGCAGCTCCGGCTGATCAGAGTAAGGCTAAGAAATCAATTGTAGTGGCTCTGCCTACTTTTACCGGCTATGGCCCGTTGCTGATAGCCAAGGAAAAGGGGATTTTTGAGAAGAATGGCATTGATGTTCAATTACAGATTATTGATGGCTTAGGTGAAAGAAAGCAAGCCATACTCGCTAACAAAATTCAGGCTATGGCTACAGCATTGGATGTAGCAGTATCACTTGAAGGCGATGGAGTAGCGACAAAGATTGTTTGGGCTTTTGACAGCTCAAACGGCGCCGACGGTATTATCGTTAAGAATGCCAAGGGGATTAATACGGTAGCTGATTTAAAAGGCAAGGAAATTGCTTTGCCTGAGGCTGCTACCAGCCACTTCTTTGCTCTTACTGTGCTGGATAAAGCTGGTTTGAGCGATAAGGATGTAAAAATTGTCAATATGACAGCCGGTGAAGCAGGTGCTGCCTTTGTTGCCGGCAAGGTTGACGCTGCAGTAACCTGGGAGCCGTGGTTGTCCAAGGGTGCTAAAGCAGAGGGCAAAGTGCTGGTAAGCACAAAAGATACCCCCGGTTTAATTGCCGACATTGTCGCTTTTCGCGCTGACTTTGTAAAGTCTAATCCTACTGAAGTACAGGCTTTTGTTAACTCTTTAAAAGAGGCAACCGACTTTATGGCTGCTAATAAGGAAGAGGCATACAAGATTATTGCCGCTGGCTTTAAAATGAAACCGGAAGAAATAAAAGATGACATGGGAACGCTAACGTTCTATGACCTTAATGGCAACAAAACTTTCTTCGGTGCTGCAGACAAGCCCGGACAGATTTATGACGTAGCAAAAAAAGCCGGTCAATTCTATTTTGAGAAAAAGAAAATATCCAAGCAGCCTAATACTGTGGATATGATTGACTCCAGCTTCCTGTCCAAAGTAAAATAACAGTAACTGGCCGATGGCCCGCGCTTGCGGGCCGTTTTATTTAGAAAGTGTAAGTAGGTGGTGTTCTTGTTGAAATATTTAATACCCAAAGCAGATATTCCGGACAAGCTGTATATCACATTGACTGCGTTGTCCTTTGCCCTGCTGCTTGCAGTATGGTCAGGGCTTACCTATAGTGGCTTTGTACCGGTGCTTTTTTTGCCGGCACCTGATCAAATTGTTACAAGCGCGATTACATTGTTTACCGAATTTAATTTAATTGATGATATTCTGGCCAGTGTAGGCCGGGTGACGGCCGGATTCGTACTGGCAGCTGTCATCGGAGTTCCGCTTGGAGTTTTGATGGGAAGTCTGAAGGTATGTGAAGCTTTTGCGGAACCACTGCTGGGCTTTTTGCGGTATATGCCTGCTTCTGCCTTTATTCCGCTGTTTATCCTTTGGCTGGGAATTGGTGAGAGCGAAAAAGTGGCGGTTATCTTTTTTGGTACTTTCTTTCAGTTGACACTGATGATCATGGATGTTACCAAAAATGTCTCTCAGGCATTGATTGATACTGCTTATACGCTGGGCGTATCGCGCAGTGCTGTTTTTTGGCGGGTCATATTGCCTTCCAGTCTTCCTGGTATTGTTGACACGCTCCGCATTACGTTCGGCTGGGCCTGGACTTATCTGGTCGTTGCTGAAATTGTTGCAGCCAGCTCAGGACTCGGACATATGATTATGCAATCCCAGCGCTTCTTAAAGACCTCTCATATCATTGTCGGTATTATTATTATCGGCGTGATTGGTATCTTAATTGACGTTTTCTTTAAAGGTTTGTATAAGAAGCTCTTTCCCTGGATGGGGAAGGGAGGCGGTGCATGATGGCAGATAAATTGATCATTGATAATGTTTCTAAGATTTTTAGTGATAAAGGGCAGCAGGTAACTGCTTTGCAAAATACCAGCTTTACGGTGTCGCAAAATGAATTTATTACAATTCTGGGACCATCGGGTTGTGGAAAATCAACGATACTAAAGATTATTGCCGGTCTGGAAGAGCCATCAAGCGGTAAAGTATTGCTTGACGGCCGTGAAATAAAAGGACCAGGCAGCGACCGAGGCATGGTATTTCAATCCTATACCCTGTTTCCCTGGCTGACCGTTCAGGAAAATATTGAATTCGGGTTGGATGTAGCTGGTAAATCGAAAGCAGAGCGGCAGGATACTGCCCGCCATTACCTAGAGAAAATCGGACTAACAGGCTTTGAAAAAGCCTACCCTAGTAATCTATCAGGAGGGATGAAGCAGCGGGTGGCAATTGCCCGTGCTTTGGCCAATGATCCGCAGGTGCTGCTGATGGACGAGCCTTTTGGAGCACTCGATGCCCAGACGCGCACAGTTATGCAGGAATTGCTGCTTACCGTGTGGGAAGAGTCGCATAAAACCATTCTATTTGTTACCCATGATGTAGACGAAGCCATCTTTATGGGCGATACCATTTACGTAATGACAGCCCGTCCCGGTAAGATAAAAGCCCGTCTGGAAGTACCACTGCTGCGTTCACGGACATATGATATGAAGCTGACTGACAGTTTTGTCGACCTCAAAAAACAGGCGCTTGAACTAATCCGCGAAGAAAGCTGGAAAACTGCTAACAGCAATATGTAAGGAGGAAGCAGAATATGGGCAAACTATATACGGTAATGGAAACACCCTGGGGGTATTCTGTAGCAGTTTGGTCAGATGCAGGTCTCTGGGAAGTAGGATTTCCAAAAAATGATGTGGAAAAGGCGTTGGCTGATATTCAAACTACGGATATCACGGAGGCTGCTGAGCATCCCTTAGGGTTGCCGCTTACCCAGCAGTTGAAAAGCTATTTTAAAGGCTTTCCCATTATTTTTGATATTCCGATTGACTGGAGCGGCTATACGCCCTTTCAGGCAGCCGTACTTCGCTATACCAATGAAATTGGTTATGGAAAAGTGGAAACGTATGGCCAGGTTGCCCAAAATATTAATCATCCCAAGGCTTCCCGGGCTGTGGGCGGCGCCCTGCATATCAACAGAACTCCGATTGTTGTGCCTTGTCACCGCGTGATTGGTGCTAATGGCAGTTTAACCGGCTTTGGCGGCGGGGTAGATATGAAAGCGGCATTGCTGCTGCTGGAAAATAATCAATAAAATGGGTGCCTATTTCTAAAATTACCCTTATAATAGGAATATCATGTGGTGTAAGGGGGAACCGGCCGTGTGCGGTTTTTTACTGAGAATTATCATTAATGCGGTAATCCTGTTTGTAGCTGTGGTTCAATTACCGGGTATTTTTGTGGATACTTTGGGCAGTACGCTGCTGGGAGCAGCAATTATCGGTATTGCCAATGCTGCTATTCGTCCTTTGATGGAGCTAAGCTCATTGCCGCTTAATGTAACAACTCTCAGTGGGCTAACCTTTTTTACCAATCTCCTAGCGCCATTTATGGTGGTGAAAACACTGCCGGGTTTTCAGATTTCCAGTGTTTTTGCGCCCTTTGCAGCTATCGTATTATTGACGGTTTGCAGTTGTACGCTGACTAAAATAATTCGGGACCGGTAAGATAAAAAAGAAGAGGACTTGGTGAAAGCCAAGTCCTCTTCGTATAATGACCGGCAGTATGTATTTTTGTTTGCTTCGTTCTATCCTCGTTCTTATCGGCCCTTCTGGAAATTGCCGGTCCGAAGGATGGAAAATCACTAGCTTACGTTAAGAAATTCGTACTGTTTGAGCGAAGCGAGTTTCACGAATTTTAGTAAGCTAGTGATTTTCCAAGGCAATTGGAAGACAGGCCTAGACTTTTTGGTACTTTTGTGGCGATGACAAAAGTAGGAAACCGGTCATTTCCTTTTATTTTTCAGGATTCGAGCCAGAATAAACATTATTTCTCTAGAGGAGGACCATCCTATGGACATCAAATTAGTAGCTCTTGACCTTGACGACACTCTCTTAAATAAAAGCCTTATTGTCTCACCACGCACTCGCGAAGCTATTGCTCAGGCAATCGCGAAGGGAGTAACAGTGACGGTAGCCACTGGCCGCATGTACAGTTCTGCATTAATTTACGCCAAGCAGTTAGGACTGGATGTGCCGCTGATTACCTACAACGGTGGCTTAATCCGCCGAGTTCAGTCCGGGGAAACCTTGTACCACATGCCGGTTGATGAGCAGGTTGCCCAAGAAGTATTAGCACTATTTCGTGAGAATAGCTGGTATATCCAGTCTTATGTGGATGATATTTTATATGTGGCTGAGCATAATGAAACTTCCCGCTACTATGAAAGAATGACTGGCATTAAAGCGGTAGCACTGGGGGATGCCTTTTATACGATGGCAGGGGCACCGACCAAAATGCTTGCGCTTACCGGTGAGGATAAGATGGGCGAAATAGAGAGTAAAATACGCTCAGCCTTTGGTGACCGACTTTGCATTGCCAGATCGAAAGCAACCTATCTGGAAATGACGCATCCGGATGTCAATAAAGGACATGCTCTGGCTTTCTTAGCAGAAAAACTCCACATTACGCGTGAACAGGTCATGGCGGTAGGAGACTCACAAAATGACCTGGATATGATTCAATATGCCGGATGGGGTGTTGCAATGGACAACGCAGCTGCTAATGTAAAAGCGGCTGCTCAGGCTGTGACTGGACATCATGATGCTGACGGTGTGGCAGAGGCCATCGAAAAATTTGTACTTAAAAAATAAGTGGTAAAACAAGGAATAATAATAAACGCGCCTAATATCATAGTGATGTAAAGCTTGGTTTGCTGAAAAGGTTGTAAATATACGGATCTTAGCAGTAATGATGAGGGAGTGAATACATGCGTATTATTATTGCACCCGATTCCTATAAAGGAAGTGTGTCTGCTCTGGGTGTGGCAGAGGCAATGGAACGAGGGGTTCTCCACGTCTTTCCAGATGCAGAAATTGTAAAGATTCCTATTGCCGACGGTGGAGAAGGTACTGTTGACGCCTTGGTAACAGCTACAGGTGGTCAGAAGATCTATCAACAAGTACAGGGGCCGCTTGGTGAGCCTGTTGAAGCCTATTGGGGTGTGCTGGGTGACGGTGAAACAGCGATTATTGAGATGGCTGCAGCTTCCGGGTTGCCGCTCATTCCAAAAGAACGGCGCGATCCTCGCAGTGCCAGTACATATGGTACTGGAGAATTGATGAAGGCTGTTTTAGACAAAGGCTTGCGCAAAATGATTATTGGAATTGGCGGCAGTGCTACTAATGACGGTGGTGCTGGCATGGCCCAGGCCCTTGGGGCCCGTTTGCTGGATAGTGAGGGCTGCGAATTGCAGCTCGGGGGGGCGGCTCTGGCTCGTTTGGCAGCAATTGATTTAGCTGGTCTAGATGAACGCCTGACAGAGACTTCGATCATGGTGGCTTGTGATGTTGATAATCCGTTGTGTGGTCTGAGAGGTGCCACGGCAGTATATGGTCCACAAAAAGGGGCTACTCCGGAAATCGTATCGCAGCTGGAT
Source organism: Anaerospora sp. (assembly GCF_032013335.1). Taxonomy (NCBI): domain Bacteria; kingdom Bacillati; phylum Bacillota; class Negativicutes; order Selenomonadales; family Sporomusaceae; genus Anaerospora; species Anaerospora sp. The sequence goes on from NZ_DALZUO010000017.1 coordinate 6,898, forward strand.
GAAGCGCTGGCTAATTTTGCCTCTATCGCTAAGCAGGCTACTAGTAAGGATATTGCAGAATGTGCCGGAGCTGGTGCTGCCGGAGGGCTCGGAGCAGGTTTATTATTTTTCACCAATGCAAAGCTGCGACCGGGAGTGGAAATTGTTTTGGAGACAACCGGCTTTAGTGAACTTGCCGCTAAAGCCAGCCTTGTTATTACCGGTGAGGGGCGGACAGATTTTCAGACTGCTTTTGGCAAGGCTCCCGTTGGCGTGGCAAAGGTGGCTAAACAGCACGGTGTACCTGTTGTGTGCTTGTCGGGTGGCTTGGGAGATGGTGCCGATGCTGTGTTAAAGCAGGGAATTGATGGCATTATGTCTGTTGTACCCCAGCCAATGGGGCTTGAAGAGTGTGTAGCTCAGGGGTCTGAGCTGATTGAAGCAGCAGCAGCCCGACTGTGCCGCTTGCTGCAGGTAGGTAAGATGATTTAGTATTTACAACCTAAGAATTTTGGTATATAGTGAGACTGTTAACTGATTTTTACAAATTAGTTAACGGTCTTTTTGTACATAAATAAAAACCGTAGGAGTTAAGTATATTTTAATGGTTAACCGATTGTGAATCAAAGGTTAACAATGTGGAGGGAAGTGTGTGAAGTGTGGGAAGACAAAACAAACAATGTACGCACCCTGACGGAAACGGCGCTGTTAGTAGCGCTTATATCAGTTACGGGAGCGGTGAAGCTGCCTGGACTGGTACCGGGAACGGAATTTCAATTATCAGCGCCGCTGGCAGTTGCCATTTGTGCCGTTTTTGGCTTTAAACGCTATATTATTGCTGGCATTTTAGCGAGTGCCATCAGTCTGGCTCTTGGCACTAGTAACTTACTGAACGTATTCATTGCTATGGTTTTCCGGCTCACCGTTGGTGGTTTGCTGACTGCCTTTGGCACTTCATGGCCGGTAGTTTCACTTGCCGGTCCGGTGGGATCGGCAGTCGCCCGTCTGGCACTGGGCGGTTTATTGGGGAAAGCGGCAATCCCGCTGGTACTTGCCGCCATCCCCGGTATGGTTTATACGGCCTTTGCTGCCTGGCCGCTTACCATGCTGCTGGGCAGGGTAAAGCGGCAGACAGAAAAGGTCGTGAATCATGCTATACAGCGTTAGAATGCGATCAGCTAAAGGGGGAGCTCATGAGGCGGGGGGGCGCCATATTTCCGGGGCTGAGCGCCTGGCAGAGCATGACGAGATTCAGCAAATTGCCGGGGAAATGGTTGCCCGTGCGTTGGGGCATTCCAGAGGATGTGCTGATTTTATCACCATTACCATTGAAGCAGTGAACCCAAAACAAATTCGTCATGTACCACTGCTTCCCGTAACAACAGTTGATGTACCAGATGCTGAGGCCGGGAGAAGGGCTGCCATGACTGTTCTGATGCGCAGAGGTGTCAGCGAGCGGGCTGTGTGTTCGGCAATGGAGGCATTACTGTCGCTGCCGGACAGTATGCGCGGCGCAATGCTGTTTTGCAAGGATACAGGCAAACGTTTGGATGAAGCCGGGCAGGCGGGTATCAGAGTATCGCGGATGGATATTGCTGATGATCAGGACTATCACCAGCGTTTGTCAGGCCTCGGGCTGACAAATATACATGTCCGGGAAGCCTTGGTTCTCGCATCCAAAGTTGCAGCCGCTCCCCAAGTAGCTGCGGAGCTGTGCTGGTCCGATGATCCGGAATATACGGCAGGCTATGTGGCTTCGCCTGCAGGGTATTGCCGGTTCACTCAACTTAAGAATTATGGCAGCCCGGTTGGCGGCAGGATATTTTTTCTGCGCCCCGGCACCGACCTGGCAGCATTGATTGACTATTTGGGCCGCCAGCCGGTACTTGTTACAATTTAGTCTTTTATAAGGCAGGGGACAATAATGGAGTTTTACCAACATGCATTGGAGCAGGCGGAACGAGAACACTTATATCGCCGGTTAGTTGACTATATACCCCGCGATGCTGTTCATGCCGATAGTGAGGGCAGACAGTACTTAATGATGGCTGCTAATAATTATCTAGGGCTAACCCATCACCCGGCAGTCCAACAGGCTGCCGCTTCTGCCAGTTTGACTTTTGGTACAGGCTCAGGCGGCTCGCGGCTGACAACAGGCAATCATTTGCTTTACCGACAGTTAGAGAACAAGCTGGCTGCTTTTAAGGGAACAGAGGCGGCCTTGATATTCAATACTGGCTATATGGCTAATGTGGGCATTATTAGTTCTCTAGCCGGTAAAGACGATGTTATCTTTAGCGATGAGCTCAACCATGCCAGTATCATCGATGGCTGCCGGCTTTCCCGGGGAAGGACGGTGATCTACGGCCACAGCAACATGAACCAATTGGCTGATTTGCTGACAAACACAGCCTGCAGCGGACGGCGGCTTATTGTTACGGATGGAGTCTTCAGTATGGATGGAGATATAGCCCGCTTGGATGATATTGTCCAATTGGCCCGCAAGGCTGATGCACTTATTATGGTTGATGATGCTCATGCCACCGGAGTGATTGGACCTGGCGGACGGGGAACGGCTGCCAGCTTTGGGCTTGAAGGTCAGGTCCATATTACCATGGGTACTCTTAGTAAGTCGCTTGGCGCTGAAGGAGGCTATGCTGCCGGTTCACAGGTATTAATGGACTATCTGATCAATAAAGCGCGCAGTTTTATTTTTTCTACAGCTCTAGCTCCGGCTACGACAGCGGCTGCTCTCGCAGCGCTGCAGGTATTGTCTGGGCAGCCGGATATGGTCGACAGACTGAAAGCCAACGCCGCGTATCTGCGCACGAAATTAAACCAGGCCGGATTTGATACTTGCGGCAGTACGACTGCAATACTACCTGTAATAGTAGGCGATGCATATTTAGCGGTGGAATTTGCCCAGCTGCTGAAAAAAGAAGGAATTGTCGTTTCCGCTATCCGACCACCGACCGTACCGGCAGGAGCCAGCCGTCTGCGCATTACGGTATCAGCTGCGCACAGTCTGGCAGAGCTAACGAAAGCAAGTCAGGCAATTTGCACGATAGGACGCCAGCTAGGCGTAATTTAGGGAGGAAGTAAAGTGACAGGCTTATTTATTACGGCAACTGATACGGAAGTAGGAAAAACGGTAATAACAGGGGCAATAGCCGCAGCACTTAAAGCCCGTGGGCTGAACGTGGCTGTCATGAAGCCGGTAGCTTCAGGCGGTGTATACAATAGTGCGGGTAACCTTATTTCAGAGGATGCTGATTTTCTCATGCAGGCTGCACTCATACCCGAAGAGGCGCGCAGTCTTGTTAACCCTGTCTGCCTTGAACCGGCGTTGACACCGGCGGTGGCAGCGCAGGTGAGCGGCGTAGTGATTGCTGTCGATGAATTGCTTGTCGCATATCGCACACTGGCAGCGACTCATGATATTGTCCTGGTAGAGGGGGTAGGCGGTATTACTGCACCAATCTGGGAGAATGTTCTGGTAGCTGATTTGATGAAGGCTTTAGGACTACCGGCACTTATTGTTGCAAGGCCTAATTTGGGGACAATTAACCATACTGTTTTAACAGCCGCATATGCTCAAGCTCTTCAACTGGAGGTGGCAGGGATTGTTATCAATAAATGGGAACAGCAAGACACCGTGCTTCAGTCAAGTAATCTTGCCTATATTGAACAACTGACTCAATTGCCCATTATTGGTAGATTTCCCTATGACCCCGCCATAGCAGAACATGCGGGCTTACACGAAAGATTGGCGTATTTAGCTGAAAAGCATCTAGATATGCAGACAATTGCAGCGATAGTGGGGGAGAAGCAAAATGAATATTGAGTGTAAAGATAAAACGTATGTCTGGCATCCCTTTACCCAAATGCAGGAATGGGTAGAAAATCCACAGCTTGTCATTGCTGGTGGTGATGGCATACGGCTGATAGATACGGAGGGGAAATCGTATTATGATGGCGTTTCCTCTTTATGGTTGAATGTACATGGTCATCGTAAAGCTGAAATTGATCAGGCCATTATCAGTCAGCTAGGGAAAATTGCCCACACAACTATGCTGGGGCTGGCAAGTGCACCCGCGGCCGAACTGGCCGAAAAGCTGATCGGAATTGTTCCATCGGGGCTCAGGAAGGTATTCTATTCCGACAGTGGCTCTACTGCTGTGGAAATAGCTGTCAAAATGGCTTACCAGTATTGGCAGTTGAAAGGCAGTACAAAGAAACAAAAATTTGTTACCCTTACTAATGCTTATCACGGTGATACGGTAGGTTCGGTAAGTGTAGGAGGCATTGATTTATTTCACAGGATCTTTGGACCATTGCTGTTTGAAACTATTCATGTGCCGTCGCCTTGCTGTTATCACTGTGAATTTCCTGGACAGGCCGGAGAATGTGAATCTGGTGCCTGTATTACGGCGGTAGAAAAGTTTCTTGAGGAGCAGCATGAAGAAATTGCTGCTATGGTTGTTGAGCCCCTGGTACAGGGAGCTGCCGGTATGCTGACACAACCAACTGGTTATTTGCGGCGTATCCGGGAGTTAACCAAACAGTATAATGTTCTTTTAATTGTTGATGAAGTGGCAACTGGTTTTGGCAGGACAGGCAAGATGTTTGCCTGTGAACATGAGAACGTGTCTCCCGACATCATGACGATGGCCAAAGGAATTACTGCCGGATATTTACCGTTGGCTGCAACTATTACTACTGATGAGATTTATCAGGCATTTTTAGGCGACCGGGCTTCGCAAAGGACATTTTTTCACGGTCATTCTTATACAGGTAATGCTCTTGCCTGCGCTGCGGCACTGGCTAATCTTGAGGTTTTTCAACAAGATCAGGTTATAGAAGGTCTGGCAGTTAAAATTGCTGCTGCAAAAAGCAAACTGGCAGGTTTTGGGGAGTTACCAGCAGTAGCTGACATTCGCCAGTGCGGATTGATGATCGGTGTAGAGCTGATGGCAGATAAAAAAAGCAAGACGCCTTTTCCGGCTGACCGGCAGATTGGACATCGGGTATGTATGCTGGCTCGCGAATACGGGCTGATCATTCGCCCCCTCGGCGACGTGATTGTCTTCATGCCACCATTGGCGAGTACTGCAAATGAAATAGAAGTGATGCTGGATATTATTTACCGCTGTGTTCAGGAAATTACCGGTTAAATCATTTTTTCCCCCTTTGTGCATATCATGTAATGGGAATAAAAAGGGGGAAATGGCTGTGATGCGTGTTATACAGCAGGAATGGAAATACTTCCTCAGCCTGCTACTCATTCTACTGGTTTTTTCTGTTGCCTACTATGAGTACAAACAATATGCTGCTAATAAACAAACTACAACCGAGAAGCAACCAACCGTTATCGTTAATACTAGCGGAGAAAAGGGAAAGGCCAGCGATCCTCAGGTAGTCTACATTCAGGGACAGAGCAGTGTGACCAAAGAAGTTGTTTATGTTCCGAAAGAAACAGATGCTAAAACAGGTATTACTGAAAAGACAGATGTCCAGTTTGAAAAAAAACAAGGCAAAATTTATGTTAAAGTAAATGGCAAGGAATTTGAGGTGCCGGCAGATGTAAAGGAAGATACCAAGTTTGAAAATGGCAAACTAGTTGTTACCGAGCAGACAGAAATGCGCATTAACCTGACGACACCTAAGCCTGCTGTAAACTTAGGAGTTGGCTGGGGTAACCAGGGACCGGCCGCTCAAATAAACGGGCCATTATATAAAAATGTGTCCTGGTGGGTGTATGGTGACCCCAAATCGGTTGCCGGAGGGGTACAATTTCCTATAATGAATAAATAATGTAAAGAGCAGCCTGCTTTTTCGAGAAAACAGGCTGCTCTTTACATTGCTGGAAGTGAGTAGGCTATAATGGAAAAAAGACTGATACCGTTGTGCCGCGCGGAGAGGATTGTACATCAATTGTTAAGTTGTGGCGGGCAGCAATGCTGTAGCACACAGCCAAGCCAAGACCAATACCGCCGGGTTTGGTGGTAAAGAAGGGAGTACCCAATCTTTCTACTACTTCGTCGGGCATGCCGCAGCCGGTATCGCTTACCGATAATATTCCTTTATTGCCTTCCACTGAAGTTGAAATGGTAATGCAATGCTTAGCTGATGATGCTTCCAGTGCATTGTTGCACAGGCATACCAGCAGTTTAGCAATTTCCTGCTCATCGAGCAGCATGTCCGGAATATTTCCTAACCGAAGGCAAAGCGTTTGATCAGCTAAGTTTGCTTCCAGCTCTAATGTATGTGCCAATGCGGAAATAATGGTATTTAGATTTTGCCACTTGCGGTTAATTGATTTATTGCGAGCTAGAAATAAGAATTGGCTGATGATGGCATTGCTGTGATCCAGCTCAGTAATCATGAGCTGGAAGGCATCCTGCAGTTTATCAGGTGCTTTGAGTGACATTCTTTGCAGATAGCCTCTTACTGTTGTTAAGGGATTGCGGATTTCATGACCAATGTTGATTGCCATTTCACCGGCAAAATTTAATTTTTCCAGCACAGCAGCTTTTTTACGCAACTGTTTTTGCTGCGTAATATCTTTGCCGACAGCATAGATTAATTCCTTTTTAGCGATAGAGGTTGCTGTCCACGACAGGTTGCGATAGGTACCATCTTTAGTAAGAAACCTGTTTTCGAAATATACGTGGTTAGGTTCTTTTTTGACTTGTTCTAGGTAAGCACGTGTCATATCAATATCTTCAGGATGAATTAAATACTTCAAAGGGATATTTTTTAATTCATCAGGTGGATAACCCATATGGCAGCAAAAAGCAGAATTAATCCGAACCAATTTTTTATTAAAAGTAATAACGATGAGGGCATCGGGAATTAATTCAAAAAAATGAGTGAGCTCTTCTTCTCGTTGGCGGATTTGTTCAATTTCCAACTGTAGTGCAGCATTGACCGCGCATAGTTCCTTAATGGCTGTCTGGTGGAGCGTCTCGCTTGCCTGGGCTTTAGATCGATAATGGAGCACAGGAGTTTCCTGATTTGCCACATTATTAGGCCGCACTCCCAGGATTATTTCGTTTTTCACAGCGGAGCTCCTTTCTATGCCGAAACAGAAGTTGTATTCGCAAATTTTTTTACTTTATTCGCTATAATAATAAAATTACCTTCCATATTTTGATATAAATTCCAAAAAATTCCCATAAATGTTTTAAAATTATTAAAGAACAGTTAATAAAGTTTTTCTACCAATCAATTGCCCTTATTTTTGCAATTTTGGTCAATCTATCCTATAATGATAGTGATATGCATCTGAGGTGAGCAGACATGGAAAACTTTCGATTAGTCATTATTACCGGTATGTCAGGAGCCGGAAAAACGCAGGTTGTACGGGCAATGGAAGATATGGGATATTTCTGTGTGGACAATTTGCCGCCCATGCTGATTCCAAAGTTTGCAGAGCTGTGTGCCCAGTCGGGTGGACGGGTCAGCCGTATTGCGCTGGTTGTAGATATCCGGGGCGGTGAATTTTTTGATACATTGATTCAAGCGCTGGAAGAGTTGGAGAAGCAAGGGTATTTATATGAAATTCTATTTTTGGAAGCGGCTGATGAAACTCTGATTCGCCGCTATAAAGAAACACGCCGCCGTCATCCCATGTCGCCTCATGGCCGTCTTAGCGAAGGTATTAACCGCGAAAGAGACCGTTTGGAACATATTCGTGGTCGTGCTACCCGGATTATTGACACGTCCGATTTATCTACGACCCAGCTGCGTGAGAAAATCGCCACTTTTTTTGCGGGTGAATTAGAACAAGAGCGGATGACTATTACAGTAGTTTCTTTTGGCTTTAAATACGGTATTCCTCTGGATGCGGATATGGTATTTGATGTGAGATTTTTGCCTAATCCGTTTTATGTTGAGTCCCTGCGTAAAAAGAGCGGTCAGGTTCAGGAAGTGGGTGACTACATCTGGAAATGGCCGGTAACGCAGCAATTTATGGAACGCTTGAGCGGTTTAGTTGATTTTTTAGTACCTAACTATGTAAAAGAAGGCAAAAGTCAGCTGATTATTGCTATTGGCTGTACTGGTGGTCTGCATCGGTCTGTATTTGTTGCCAGCCGGATTTATGAAGGACTGCGCAATAAAGGGTATAAGGTCAATGTGGAGCATCGGGATATAAAGCACAACATCCTCGAGGGCGAGGCCGGCTGTTGAAAAGCGGCGTCTGACGTTGTTGCTGCGAGCACCGGCATCCTCAACGTACTTTCCAGTACGCCTCCGGTGCCGGTGCTCGCGGCGCCTAGCCATACTTGCTTTTGAACAGCCGGGGCTTGGCGGCAAGGGGGCGACGTGGGCATTGCATCGCAGGCTCGCAATGGGAAATGGATAGAATGGGTATAATATAAGGGGCATTGCATCGTAATGCTCGTAATACCGAATTATATTGGGATTTTTCGTAATGAAGCGCAAGAAAGTTTTGAAAATAAAAACTCTCTACTAGGAGAGGTGACATAATGCATTTTTTGAAATGGTTATATCCTGGTATGAAGCTGAAGCGGTGGCTGCTGTTGTTTTCTTTAGGTGTTATTGCCGTCAGCATTGGTTTGGCTGTAGTATTTAACTATAAGTACGTTGGTGCCTTGGAAGAAACTATATTCAAGATGGTTTATCTCGCCACTGGCAAGTACTACTATACAGTAACGGTTATCGTGGGTATTAGTGTTGTTACTTTGGGGTTAATGGTAATGATGTTTGCCACCAGGCAGATTATCCGTTCGGTTATCAGCGTTATTATACCTGACGGATCAGAGCGGCTGGTTGAATTGATTTTTCAAAAACGCAAGCTTAACCGGGGCCCTTCGGTAGTCGTGGTTGGCGGCGGCACCGGCTTGTCAGTGCTGCTGCGAGGGATTAAAAGCGTTACAAGCAATGTATCAGCAGTGGTGACGGTTGCAGATGACGGTGGTTCATCGGGACGCATTCGGGAGGATTTAGGTATTATCCCTCCTGGTGATTTACGGAATTGTCTGGTTGCTTTGGCAGATACGGAACCGCTAATGGAAAAACTCTTCCAACATCGGTTCGGTGGAACAGGCACTTTGGCCGGTCATAGCTTTGGTAATCTTTTTATTGCAGCCATGACGGAAGTACTGGGAGACGTGGAACAGGCGCTTCGAGAGTCCAGCAAAGTATTAAAAGTGCGCGGACAGGTACTGCCCGCTTCGACGGAAACGCTTCGCTTAGTAGCCGAAATGACAGATGGCACTGTTGTAGAAGGGGAGTCACGGATACCGTTAGCCGGTAAAGTAATAAAAAGGCTTGCAATCCGGCCTGCCCAGGCGGCTCCGGTAAAGGCTTCTCTGGAAGCGATACAAGAAGCCGATGCCTGCATACTGGGGCCCGGCAGCCTATATACCAGTGTACTTCCTAATTTGCTGGTAGATGGTATAGCAGATGCCTTGCGGCAAAGTCAGGCGGTTAAAATTTATATATGCAATGTAATGACGCAGCCAGGTGAGACCGATCATTATACTGCCTCACAGCATGTGAAGGCGATTTTTGATCATGTTGGACCAGGCGTTATTGATTATGTAGTTGTCAATGTGGAAGGGGTTGCCTGCACGCTGCAGCAAACCTATGCCAGCCAGGGCGCATATCCGGTACAAGCGGATATTGAAGAACTGCAGGCGTTGGGAGTTAAGGTTGTAGAAGCTAACCTAATCAGTGAAACAAACTTGGTTCGTCATGATCCGGTTAAATTGTCCCGTACAATTATGACGATGGTATACCAGCTAAAAGCCAGTTCAGAGCGGATGAAACTGCTTGATTATTATTTAATTGGCGAAAATATAAAAGAACTGAAAGATTGAGAGTGAGAGAAACTTGTCTTTTTCAGTAGAAGTAAAAAATGAACTGGCCCGCGTTATCGGTGATACCGATTGCTGCCAGGTTGCCGAGCTGGCATCGCTTATGCGTATGGGTGGAGCAATGCTGATTGGCGGCGGCAATAACGTAGGGATGAACTTTATAACAGAAAATGCAGCCGTTGCCCGCAAGGTTTTATCGCTTATTAAGCGCAATTTTAACTTAAAGACGGAAGTAATGGTCAGCAGAGGGCGGCGTCTGAAAAAAAGCAATTCCTATATGCTAAGAGTCGTGCCGGCTCCGAATGTTTCCGAGCTCTTGGTTACTTTAGGTATCATGCAAGGCGAAAACTTTAATGCCAGTCAGGATGGCGGCTTACTGAAAAAAGCCTGCTGCCGCCGTGCTTATCTGCGAGGCGCTTTTTTAGGCGGCGGTTCGGTTAATAAACCGGCTGGCGACTACCATTTGGAACTGGTAACAGGGAACAATGATTTTGCCAAAGCATTGGTTCGGATTATGAAGTCCTTTGGCCTGCCCGCCCGGATGACGGACCGCAAAAATGACTATATTGTGTATCTGAAAGAGGGCAATGCCATTACCTCTTTTTTGAATATTATTGGCGCTCATCAGGCGTTGTTGGATTTTGAGAATGTCCGGGTTGTAAAAGATATGCGTAATCAGGTTAACCGGCTGGTTAACTGTGAAACGGCCAACCTGCAAAAAACAGTCAATGCGGCTGTTCGTCAAGTAGAAAAAATCAAACATATTGCCCAGGCAATAGGCCTTGACAAGCTTCCTCGAGGGTTGCGTCAAGCAGCGGAAGTGAGGTTAGCTTACCCGGAAGCAACCTTAAATGAGCTGGTGGAGGCACTTGATGAAGGTGTATCAAAGTCAGGAATGAATCATCGCCTGCGCAAGCTGGAACAATTAGCGGATGATCTTGCAGCGAAAAAAGCGCCCGATCCTAGCTGATAGCATAAAGTCTGTATGGATAGTATCCAGGCAGACTTTTTCTATTTGCAGAAATCCAAAGGGGTACTGTCCCCTTTTCTACTTAATTGCAAAAAACAAATACAAAATTCATTTCATTGGAAGGAAAATGAATATTTATGGCAAATACATATCAACAAATAATAATATGAAGCAGGTGCTTTAGCTATGAATATCCGTATAGGACTACAACTTAAGCTGGTGGCAACGATTATTGCCATTCTTCTGGTTGTTTGTCTCAGTATTAGTGTTGTTGCCGTAACGAATATGGAGGCCCAGATTAATGCTGCGGCAATCCAAAAGGTGCAGTCCGACCAGGCTACAGGCTTGGCTATCATTGACGCGCTCTATCCCGGAGCCTGGCAGGAGAAAGACGGCGTACTTTATAAAGGTACCGTAAAGTTTAATGATCATACGGAAATTGTGGATAAAATAGGAATAATGACTAGCGATACGGTAACGCTGTTTGCTAAGGATAAACGAGTCACTACGAATGTAATGCGTGACGGAAAGAGGGCAACTGGTACGCAGTCATCTTCGCAAGTTGCTGATGTAGTGCTCAAGCAAGGTCAGGTTTATATTGGAGAAGCAGAAGTAGTGGGAGTTAAATACCAAACATCTTATGTACCGCTGCGTGATGGACAGGGAACGGTTGTCGGCATGTTTTACGTAGGTGCTTCTAAGGAATTTGCCGACAAGCTAATGGAACAATTTTTGTTGAAATTTGCTGTTGTGGCATTTGTAGTGCTGCTCGGCGGGTGTGTATTAACTTGGTATGTGGGACGGAGGCTGACGCAGCCTATTATCGCTATGGGCATGTCAGTAGGACAGGTGGCTAAGGGGAATTTGCAAATTGAAGCGCTGCCGTGCACGTCAAATGATGAAATCGGCGATTTATGCCGGTCGCTCAATCAGATGATAAACAGCTTGCGTCAACTGGTAAGTCAGGTATCACAGTCTGCTGATCTGGTTGCGGCCTCTTCTCAGGAACTAAGTGCTAATGCTGATGAATCGAGCCAGGCTGCAGAGCAAGTAGCAACAGCTATTGTTGAGGTGGCAGTAGACAACGAAAAGCAAGTAAAAACAATGGAACAAACAGTGGTTGTCGTAGAAGAAATGACAGAGCGTATTCAACAAGCGGCAGCTAATGCGAAGCTTGTTGATGAAATGACAGATAAGACGACTAAAGCGGCAGATTCCGGTAGCGAAGCCATTCAGGAGGCAGTGCGGCAGATGCAGGGAATTGAGCAGTCAGTGGGTCGTTCTGCTCAGGTAGTAAGTAAACTGAGCGGTCATTCTGCCGAGATTGGAAAAATAGTTGAGACAATTGCAGCTATTGCCGGACAGACGAATCTGTTGGCGCTTAATGCTGCAATTGAAGCGGCTCGGGCCGGTGAACAGGGCAGAGGCTTTGCCGTAGTAGCCGAAGAGGTCCGTAAATTGGCTGAGCAGTCGGAAGCTGCCACCAAACAAATTGCCGCGCTCATTAATCAAGTGAGAGTGGACACGGCTGAAGCGGTTACCGTTATGCAGTCTGGCATAACGGAAGTAAATAGTGGAACGCAAGTAGTCTCTACTGCCGGTCAGGCCTTCGGTGATATTCACCGGTTGATAGGGTTGGTAGCTGGGCAGGTTAAGAACATCTCGACAGTTACCAATGAATTGGCAGCTGGTAGTCAGCAAATAGTTGGATCAATCCGTAACATGGAAGCAATTACCGCTAATATGGCGGTTCAAACCCAGTCTGTTTCTGATGCCAGTCAGGAACAACTGGCTAGTATGGAAGAAGTAGCTGCCGCCAGCCAGGCTTTAGCTAAGTTAGCGCAAGACCTGCAAAATACGGTTTCTCGGTTTCATTATTAAGGCAGGACATGGTTTTTACCCTATTTTGTAATTTTACAGATCACTCCTTAGTTGTTATAATGACATTATGTTTACGACTAGGGAGGTACATATGTTAGGAAAATGGGTAAGGACATGGATGATTGCAATTGTGGCAACAATGGCAGCAGGCAGTACGGTTTTTGCTGCTCACAGCGATATAGATCCTAGCCAGGTGAATGTTCTGCAGCTGCCGGAATGGAAAATGACAACAAGTAATTACGGCGGTAAGCTTTTATTATCCGATAGTCCCGAAATGGTGCCTGCTGATGGTATTATGTATCAAGACACTGTCAGTGGTGAAGGCCGGCTTTTCTTTCATCATGTAAATGCTACGAACGAGCCAAAGAAAATCGTTGTATTATTGGAAAACAGTGGTTCTGAGCCGGCAAATGTTACCGTATATCAACATGGTTTGGGAGGTCCTAGCTTAGACTATCTGCAAGTAGGAAAAGCTGTTCAGACTCAGTATTTTGCGATGCGTGACACGTACCTGGTTGAAGTTCCGGCTAAGGGAGCAACTCAGCTGATCTATCAATTGAATGATGCAGTTGTTGAGCCAAATATGCTGGTCAACGGCATGTACGATTTTTATGCCGATCAGCCGGTAACCATTAAAGTCATGATGCTGCCGGTCAAAGAAAATGTAAGAAAATTTGCAGCTACCGCAAAAATCCTGCCCGCCGATAAGTGGCGCCTGCGCGGCACCTTTGAAGGAAAAGACCGTATGCTCATTCCCCATGCAATTTATGATCCGAAAGAGCATGGTGCGGTGGCCATTACGCTGGCAGATAATAAAACGGATGTTTATATGAAAGGCATCGACGCCACTGATGGATCTGAGGTGCTGAACTACGGCAATTATGGTGTTGTATACCGCATGTTTATGCCTTCACAGTCAAATGGAAAGATCAGTTATTATCTTAATCCCAGAGGGGGAGAATATGCCGGAGCACTCGGTATCAAATACCAGTATGTTCCCGGACAAATGGATACCCCTGCCGATCGTCTGTTCTTTGGTGCCTCAACTGAGCAAGATATGCAGCTCCTTGGCAACTTCGAGGGGGGGCAGTCTCTATGGTTTACCTTTTCGCCCCCAGGTGCTTCTAATCTGCCGGTAAAGGTTATTCTGGCTCCTAAGCATTAATGAATTGGCTGGGCAGCGGTAAAAAGTATTGTTGCTTTTTCCATTATGTGTTATCATATATGAAGCAATGGCACATTATTTGCAGCGAGGAGGGATTCATGATGGCAAAGCACGTTATTACCATTAGTACAGCTTCTCTGCAGCAAACGGTACATACCGGTGGCTGCGGTGAATGCCAAACTTCCTGCCAATCAGCTTGCAAAACTTCTTGCACGGTTGGCAATCAGGTTTGTCAGAAGTAAGCCGTAAGGACAGCAGCCCCATGCTAACGGCATGGGGCTTAATTTGTATTGCGGCTGGCGATAAAGGCCCATCTGTGTTGTTGCCGATGTTTACGGAATCCTCAACGTACTTCCAGTACGCCTCCGGTTCCGGAAACATCGGCGCCTAGCATCTGGGCCTTTCTCACCAGCCGCAGCTTAGTGGCGTAAGGACAAGTGGGGACGACGAGGGGTTGCATTGCTTCGCTCGCAAGTATGAGGCTTAAAGGTTACGAAAGAACCATATCTTTGGAATGGCTTGTTTTTCTTAGTTGCTAATCTTTATTGAAGACTGATTTGCTGTTTTTGCAAGAGAAACGGTGCAATAGAAAAGGTGGAAAATATGAACGACAAAATACATAAATTTTATTCAAACGGTTTGTATACTTTATTGGATGTGAACAGCGGAACTATTCATATTATTGATAAACTGACGTATGATATATTAGACGTCTTTACCGGTGATAATGAAGCGGAAGTTCTTGCTGCACTTTCCTGTAACTATAGTGAAGCTGAGCTTTTAGAGTCGCTGGAGGAATTGAAGCAGTTGATGGACCAGGAGCTTTTGTTTGCTCCTGAGTTGGACGTACCTTTATCTTTCAGCGAGAAGCCTATTGTGAAGTCCATTTGTCTCCATGTGGCGCATGACTGTAATCTGCGCTGCGGCTATTGTTTCGCCGGTACAGGTGACTTTGGGCACAGCCGTGGTTTGATGACTGCCGAGGTAGCGCAGCGGGCCGTAGATTTTATCATTGAACAAAGCGGAACACGCCGCCACTGTGAGATTGATTTTTTTGGTGGTGAGCCGCTGCTTAACATGGATGTTGTCCGTTCTACGGTAGCGTATGTACGGCAGCAGGAACAGAAAACGGGCAAGGTATTTAAGCTGACGCTAACGACAAATGCCGTTTTGCTTACTGATGATATTATTGAATTTTTGAATGACAACAATATTAGTCTGGTACTTAGTCTGGACGGCAGACGGGAAGTGCATGATCATATGCGTCCTAATGCCGGTGGCAAAGGAAGTTATGATCAGGCTTTTGCCAATATCCGCAAAACAGTGGATTCCCGCAATGGACAAAACTACTACCTAAGAGGCACTTTCACTGCTCATAATCTTGATTTTTGTGCCGACGTACTCTCTATGGCTGATGCGGGATTTGACCTGCTGTCAGTAGAACCGGTAGTTGGCAAAGACATGGATTATGAAATAAAAGAGCACCATTTACCGGCGTTGTTTGCCGAATATGACAAGCTGGCTGAAGAATACATCCAGCGTAAATTAGCGGGGAATGGGTTTGAATTCTTTCACTTTAATATGGACATTCATAAAGGTCCCTGTGTGGCTAAACGACTAAGTGGCTGCGGTGCCGGACATGAGTATTTGGCAGTAACTCCTGAGGGGGATTTATATCCCTGTCATCAGTTTGTCGGACGGGAAGCGTATTTGCTGGGCAACGTGGAGGAAGGTGTTAAAAACACTGTAATCCCCCGTCAATTCCGGCAAGCCCATGTGCTGAACAAAGAAGCATGCCGTTCCTGCTGGGCTCGTTTTTATTGCAGCGGCGGCTGTCATGCCAATGCTGAAGCCACTCACGGCTGCATTGATAAGCCCTATGAAGTTGGTTGTGAATTACAAAAGAAACGTCTTGAATGTGCTTTGATGATCCAGGCCAGCTTGGCTTTGGCGAAGTCGGGGAATGGACCGCAGGCTGTCTAGTAAATAAGAGGGCTGTATGAGACGATTAGGAATTACGGTTACAGGTATTGTACAAGGGGTGGGGTTTCGCCCGTTTGTTTACAAGCTGGCTCGGCGTTTTCAGTTGACAGGCTGGGTGTTGAATAACAGCAATGGCGTGGAAATGGAAGTAGAAGGCAAAGAAGCCTCATTGGAGGCGTTTATCCTGGCCTTGAGGCTGGAAGTGCCGCCACTTGCTGCTATTCAGGATATTACTTTGCGCAGGTGTACAGTGTCCGGTGACGACTGCTTTGTTATTCGACAAAGTACAGATGACGCTGTTGCTAAAACTGTATTGATTTCGCCTGATGTAGCGACTTGCACCGAGTGCGAAGGGGATATCAGAAATTCTGCTGACCGGCGATATGGGTATCCTTTTACTAATTGTACCAATTGCGGCCCTCGTTATACTATTATCCGGGACATACCATATGACCGTGAAATGACAACCATGGCAGGTTTTACCATGTGTAAATTCTGCTACCAAGAGTATGATAAGCCTGCTGACAGACGTTTTCATGCTCAGCCTAATGCTTGTCCGGTATGCGGACCGGTTTACCGTTTGCTTGACAGGAGCGGGAAGGAATTGCCTGGTGATGCTGTGCAGGAGACGCGGCAGCTTATTCGTGCAGGTAATATTTTGGCCATTAAAGGAATTGGCGGCTATCATTTAGCTTGTGATGCCTGCAATGAAATGGCGGTGCAAGCACTAAGGGAGCGCAAATTTCGCGCAGATAAGCCTTTGGCTGTAATGGCAGGAAGTTTACAAATTGTTCGTCAGTTGTGTCATGTATCACTGTCAGAAGAAGAACTGCTAACCAGCCAGGCCAGACCGGTCGTACTGCTAGCTAAAATAACTTCCCATCTAATAGCGGAGGGCGTATCGCCTGCCAATCTTTACTTGGGTGTCATGCTGCCCTATGCTCCCATTCATCATGTATTGCTTACTGACACGGATGTTTGGGTTATGACCAGCGGAAATACCAGCGATGAACCAATTGTCTATATGGATGCCGATGCATTGGAGAGACTGGCTGATATTGCCGACTATTTTCTTGTTCATAACCGGCCAATTGCGAATCGGGCCGATGATTCTGTACTGCGTGTATTTGACAATACAGCCTATATGCTTCGACGCAGTCGCGGATATGTTCCGTCTCCGCTTGAAGTTGCCTGGGTAATGCCGCCGCTGCTGGCAGTGGGAGGCGAACTAAAAAACAGCTTTTGTCTGACAAGAGGCAAGCAGGCTTTTCTTGGACCTCATATTGGTGATTTGGCGAATAGCCAAACTTTTACGTATTATAAGGAATCAATTGAGCATTTTAAACGACTTTTTTCTATTGAGCCTCAGTTAGTGGCCTACGATCTGCATCCGGACTATATGGCAACGCGGTATGCACTGCAATTGCCGCTGCCCCACATCGGTGTACAGCATCATCACGCTCACATTGCCGCCGTAATGGCTGAACATGGTTTAAACGAGCCGGTAATTGGAGTTGCATTTGATGGTACGGGGTATGGTACGGATGGTCATCTGTGGGGAGGCGAGTTTCTCGTCGCCGACTTAAGCCAATTTAGCCGCGAGGGACATTGCCGGTACATGCCGCTGCCAGGTGGAGAAAAAGCAATTACTGAGCCATGGCGAATGGCTGCCTGGGTGCTTAGGTCGCTTTACGGAGAACAGATGAAGGAGCTTGGTATTGCCTGTACCAAGCAATTGCCGGTGAATTGGCAGTTGGCCATGCAAGCCGCGGACAAGGGAGTGAATTCTCCGCTTGCCTCCAGTATGGGACGCTTGTTTGATACGGCAGCAGCCATACTTGGAATCCGGCAGGTTATTCATTATGAAGGTCAGGCTGCTGTTGAACTGGAATTAGCTGCACAAGGGATAACTGGCGAACTGCTGCCCTACCAGTTTTCTCAGGGAAGGCCGGCGATACTTGATTTTATGCCTGCTTTCCACGCTATAACGCAAGGTTTGCGCAACGGTGCCTCCCGTGAATACCTGGCTGCGTCCTTCCATTTGACGGTGGCCCATGGGGCAGTAAAAATGGTGCAGCAGATCAGCCGCAATACAGGCATTACAAAAGTAATATGTAGTGGCGGCGTTTTTCAAAATATGACTTTGTTAAAACAAATCTTCAGAATGTTGGAAAAAGATTCCTTTTCTGTGTATGTTCACCGCAATGTCCCACCAAATGACGGCGGTTTAGCGCTTGGCCAGGCAGTTATTGCTGCCCATAAGGCGGCGGGCTGGGAGAAGTAAAATGAGGTGGTTAGCGTGTGTTTAGCCGTACCAGCAAAAATAGTTGATAAACAAGATATGCTGGCCACTATTGAACTTAGCGGTGTGACTCGACAGGTCAGCCTGATGCTGCTGCCTAATGCTGTGCAGGGAGAATGGGTGCTGGTCCATGCCGGATTTGCCATCCAACTGATTGATGAAGCGGAAGCACTGAAGACTTTGGACCTTTTTAGGGAACTGAAGCTGTATGAAGAAGCTTAGTGCTGAAGAACTCCGTCTGACTGCTCGATTCTTTAGTAATGAGATAGGAAGACTCGCGACTCGTCCGATTCGGATTATGGAAGTTTGCGGATCTCATACGGTAGCTATATTCAGAACCGGTATCCGGCAGTTACTGCCGGAACACGTTGAGCTGGTCAGTGGGCCCGGCTGTCCTGTCTGTGTTACTCCCAACGATTACCTGGATCGGGCTGTCGCCTACAGCCGCAGGCAGGATGTGATTATTACCACCTTTGGTGATATGCTGCGGGTTCCCGGTTCGACATCCACTTTACAGTTGGAGAAAGCCAGGGGAGCGGATATTCGTATTGTCTATTCTCCGCTGGAAAGCCTGGAAGTGGCTAAAGCCAATGCCGATAAGCGCATCGTTTTCCTGGCAGTTGGCTTTGAAACAACCGCGCCGACAGCAGCTGCCACTATACTGGCGGCTGAGCAGGCCCGGATCGATAATTTTTTTGTATTAGCCTCGCATAAGCTGGTTCCACCGGCATTACAGGCACTGCTGGAGGACGGGACGACCAGAATAGACGGCTTTTTATTGCCCGGTCATGTAAGTGCAGTCATCGGTGAGCAGCCTTATCAGTTTCTCATTAGCGATTATCAGACTCCTGCTGTAATAGGCGGTTTTGAGGCACTTGAGATTTTGCAGGCAATTTATCATTTGGTTAAGCAGCTTCATGAAGGGACCTCACAACTGGAAAATCAGTACCGACACATTGTCCGCCCGGATGGTAATCGTGTTGCCCGTACGGTACTGGACAAAGTATACTGTATAGTAGACAGTAACTGGCGGGGAATTGGTATGATTCCTCATTCAGGGCTTGCCGTGAATGACGGCTATCGGCACTTCGATGCCTTGCATACTCTGCCGGTTGAAGCAGAGCCGCTGCAGGAGCACAGAGGCTGCCGCTGTGGGGAAGTGTTAAAAGGGAGTATCAAGCCTGGTGAGTGCGGCATGTTCGGCACGTTTTGCACACCGGAACATCCTGTGGGTGCTTGTATGGTTTCTGTTGAAGGAACTTGTGCTGCCTGGTATAAGTACGGAGCCGGGAGGTTTCAGTTATGAGGATGAGTGAATATATCCAGCTGGCCCATGGAAGTGGCGGGAAACTGAGCCATGATCTAGTACAGCACATTATGCTGCCTGCCTTTAACAATCCTGCGCTGGCTTTGCTGCATGATGGTGCCCAAGTACCGGTTGATGGCTTAAGAATGGCGTTTTCTACCGATTCATATGTTGTTAAACCACGGTTTTTTCCTGGTGGTGACATTGGCAAACTTGCTGTCTGCGGCACAGTTAATGATGTAGCGATGAATGGGGCAATACCGCGGTACTTAAGTGCCGGCTTTATCATAGAAGAAGGATTTCCGGTTGCTGAACTGCGGCAAGTTGTTGCTTCTATGCAGCAGGCAGCACTAGAAGCAGGAGTGACAATTGTAACCGGTGACACTAAAGTTGTGGAAAAAGGCGCAGTTGACGGCCTGTATATCAATACTTCAGGAGTGGGCTTTATTCCGGAAGGAGTCAATATCACTCCCGGACGGGTTAAACCAGGGCAGGATGTTTTTATTAATGGCTATATCGGAGATCACTCAATCGCTGTTATGGGGCAAAGGCATGGTTTGACTTTGCCGGCCGAAGTGCTTAGCGATTGTGCACCGTTAACGGGTCTTGTCCGGGAACTGCTGACGGCCATTCCGGATATTGCCCTGCTGCGCGACCCAACCCGGGGTGGCGTGGCAACAACACTGAACGAGATTGCTTTGCAGGCTAACGTCGGCATCCTGGTAGAGGAAACAGCTCTTCCCGTGAGGCCGGAAGTACAGGCTGTCTGCGATATATTAGGCCTTGACCCGTTATATTTGGCAAATGAGGGAAAAGTGATCGTGATTGCTGATTCCTGTCACCGTGAAAAGATAGTGGAAGTTATGGCAAATCACCCTTATGGTGCCCATGGCCGGTTAATCGGTTCGGTTGCCGCTCGGCCTGCCGGACAAGTCGGCTTGCAAACGGTTATTGGCGGTATACGCCTGCTGGATATGCTGGCAGGTGATCAACTGCCCCGTATATGTTAGGTTACCACTCGGCTAAGGAGGGAAAGCAGCATGCACATGGATTTTGGTCTTAAACAGGAATTACATCAGAAGCTGGTTATGACTCCCCAACTATGTCAGGCTATTGCCATCTTGCAGCTTTCCTCTATGGAGTTAGCCGAGATGGTTGAAAAAGAATTACTTGATAATCCTGTCCTGGAACTGTCGGAACCAGTTGAAGCCAAACCGGCGGAAGCGGAAGCTCAAGGTGAAACACCTGCTGTAACCGCAGAAGAAGTAGACCGGTACCTGGACTGGGCCGAGTATTTTGATGGACCTAATTATAAAGAGTATACCCCTGTCGAACGATCAGAACAAACTACCTTTGAAGCTTTAGTTTCCAACTCGATAACCTTGCAGGAGCATCTTGAATTTCAACTGCATATGGCCGTATTGAGCAGCATCCCTCGCCTGGCAGGTGAGTATCTTGTGGGCTGTATAGATGCTAACGGGTATTTACGCGTAACGGTGGAAGAGGCAGCCGAGGCTTTAAATGAGCCGCTAGAGATGGTGGCAGCTGTACTAGACCTTATTCAAACCTTTGATCCTCCCGGAGTAGGCGCACGCAATCTTCGTGAATGCCTCTTAATTCAGGCTAAACAGCAGGGCATTACTGATCCCATCGTGTATGCCGTCATCGAAAACTATTTGGATGACATCGCTGCGGGCAAATTGAAAAATATTGCCGATAAGCTGGACTGTACTCCGCGGGCTGTTCAACAGGCTATGGATATGATCCGGACCTTTGATCCTAAACCGGGTTGTTCTTTTGGCGGTGGCCAGTCCCAATATGTCATACCCGACATAACGGTAGAAAAAGTGAACGGCAGCTATGTCGTTATTATTAATGATAATGATACACCGAATCTTACGATTAATCCCTATTACCGGCATGTTGTGCGTGAAGCCGATACAGAGGCAAAGAAATACGTCGAAGGACGTATTCAGGCTGCTGTTTGGCTGATTAAAAGTATCGAGCAAAGACGCCGCACATTGTATAATGTGATGGAAGCGATAGTATTAATGCAAAAGGATTTTTTTGATAACGGTCCCAATTACTTGGCACCGCTTACGATGAAAAAAGTGGCGGACCAGGTTGGCATTCATGAATCAACAGTCAGCCGGGCCACTGCCAATAAATATGTACAAACGCCTCATGGCCTGTTTAGTCTCAGAACCTTCTTCACTGCTGCTGTACAAAATGCTGATGGGCCAGACGTGGCGGCAGGACGGATTAAACGGGAACTCAAAGAAATGATAACAAAAGAAGATCCCTCTCAGCCCTACAGCGATCAGGCACTGACCGATATTTTTGCCGAGCGAGGTGTTACCGTCTCCCGGCGAACAGTTGCGAAATACCGGGAAGAGCTGGGAATTGCGGCTTCTTCGAAGCGAAAGAGATATTAGAAAATGAGTAAGCGACCTGCCTAATTAAGGTAGGTCGCTTTTCTGCATGATAAGAAATTTAAGCTATGCTTAGTATTGAATGCATTCCATAAAACAGGTTATATCCGATAATGTACTTTTGCCTTGATGCAAAAGTACCAAAAAATCAAGACCTGTACAAAAATGGCCTTGGCAGCAGACCGACCTTGCGGAAAGACCAAAACTCGCTTCGCTCAAACAGTTGGTCTTCCTGGTCGCAAGGCCGATCTGCTGCCACCCTGCGGGACGGCAATTTTTGTAAGGGTCGCAGGAGGCGAAAACAAGGAACAAAAGAACGGAGAATAAGGATCTTAGCTGTAGATATTTTTGTGTCACTGGAACCGTCCCCGTGCCACACGTTTCTCTTTCTTCTTCGGCCTTTCTGGAAAAATACGGTCCGAAGGTGGGAAACGGCCAGCTTACGTTAAGAAATCCGTTCTGTTTGAGCGTTAGCGAGTTTCCCGGATTTTAGTAAGCTGGCCGTTTCCCAAGTATTTTGGAAGACTAGGCTTAGACTTTTTGGTTACTTTTGTGGCGATGACAAAAGTAACAACCGTGCTTTTTCCTTTACACGTCCTGCCAATAAAAGACAGACTTATTTTGCTGTTAGCCCCGCGGCCAATACATAATAACCAGCACTCCTGCCAAGGAGATCACCCCACCGATAATATCAAACCGGTCCGGCAGCACCTGATCCACTTTCCAGCCCCAGAGCAGGGATAAAACAATAAAAATTCCCCCATAGGCAGCATAGACACGTCCGAAATTCGCTGGCTGCAGAGTGGGGATGATACCGTATAAAACGAGAATTACCGCTCCAAAGAGAGCGTACCATAAGCTTTTTCCTTCTCGCAGCCATAACCAGATCAGATACCCCCCGCCAATCTCCAGAATACCGGCAGTCACAAAGTAAAATAATGATTTAATTGTTTCCATTGAAATTCACTCCAATCGCTAAGCTCAGCATAAAACAAATATTTTTTTCCGTCAATAAAGTGATGAAAGATCGAGGTGTTAGTTATGCTGTTTGAAAAAAACGGAAAATGCTGTATGCTAAAAGGGTATACTTAACATAGCTGAAGGAGGACGGGGAGATGGGAATAAAAATTACATTCTTAGGAAGTGGCGATGCTTTTGGTAGCGGTGGGCGCTTGCAGACCTGTATTCTGGTTGATCAGGGAGAAGACAAGT
The DNA here is from genome assembly GCF_032013335.1 of Anaerospora sp. Taxonomy (NCBI): domain Bacteria; kingdom Bacillati; phylum Bacillota; class Negativicutes; order Selenomonadales; family Sporomusaceae; genus Anaerospora; species Anaerospora sp. Next base: position 29,973 of record NZ_DALZUO010000017.1, read on the forward strand.
TTTTGCTTGACTGTGGAGCATCATCCCAAATCGCTATGCGTAAGTATCAGATTAAACCCAATGAAATTAGCACTATTTTTATTTCACATTTGCATGGTGATCATTTCAGTGGAATTCCGTTTTTTATATTAGATGCGCAGATGATAAGCAAACGGACAGCACCGCTTACCATTGTCGGGCCGATAGGAATAAAGCAGCGTGTTCTCAATGCGATGGAAGTATTGTTTCCCGGCTCTTCTAAGACAGAACAAAAATTCACAGTGACTATCCGGGAGTTAAAGGCCGGAGGGTCTGATGATATTAATAGTCTGCATATTACTTCCTATCCGGTATCTCATCCCAGTGGCAGCCCTTCTACAGCCTTACGGGTTGAGGCTGCAGGCAAAGTGATTGCCTATACCGGCGATACTGAGTGGCAGGACAGCCTGATAACCGCTGCCAGAGGTGCTGATATACTGATTTCCGAGTGTTACTATTTTGACAAAAAAGTGCGGTTTCATCTCGACTATCATACGCTGATGGAGCATTTGGACGAACTACAGGTTAAGCGCTTAATACTGACACATATGAGCGATAATATGTTAGCTAATGTAGATCGGATTTCCTGTGAATATGCCGATGATGGTAAGATCATAGAAATTTGAAGAATTTTACTGTGCGCTATTGCAAATTGCTGCCAGTTTGTTATACTTGATTTGAGCATATGCTCAAATGAGGGGTGGGTTTATGCCCAGACAACGCTGTTGCGGGTTAATTGAAGAGGCGCCTGACTGCCGGGGATTCATTCCTGAGGGCGGACATAGAGGCGAAGCGGTAGTACTTGGTTTGGAAGAACTGGAGGCTATTCGTCTAAAAGATCAATGCGATATGGAGCAAGTTGATTGTGCGGCGGCCATGGCCGTGTCACGGGCAACTTTTCAGCGAATTTTACGCTCCGCCCGCCTAAAGATTGCCAGCGCTCTGGTAGATGGACGCACTATCTTAATTCAAGGGGGGAATTATCGTATGAAAAACCGGACTTTTGAATGCCGTGATTGTGGCAAACGGTGGGAAGAGCCGCCTTGCACCGAAGGCGGTAAACATGGTTATGAATTGGCGTGTCCAGCTTGTGGCAGCATGAAAAAGATGCGAATAGAAGAAGACGGCTCCAAGCAAGCCTGTGGTCATAACGAGGCTGGCCATAAGCATGGCTCAGGCTGCTGTGGCGGTGGCCATCACAAACACGATTAATAAATACGGAGCATGCCGTAATTGATTTTTATAAAAAGGGGACTGTCCCCTTTTTTCTTTGCATTGCCAGTTAGTAGGCTTTGCTGGCATAATAGAGATAAGATAATCACTGTTCAGTATTTGCTGGAGGTAGTTATGACGCAACAAAAGCGCCTGCCTGTGCCGGTTTGGCTAAGACAAATGGTAAGGCAGGCTAAGCAGCATGGCAATGGCTCCTTACACAGACATACAGCGGAACAAGTGGAGCATCATCAATTGCATACGGTTTGCCAAGGAGCCAGGTGCCCTAATCAGGGCAGCTGTTTTTCGCATGGAACGGCTACTTTTTTAATTCTTGGTAATTCATGCACGCGAAATTGTGCATTTTGTGCAGTGGACCATGGCATCCCTGCAGCGATAGATGCCGATGAGCCTTGCAGGGTAAAAGCAGCCGCCGGTAATATGGGTTTGAAGCATGTGGTAGTAACAGCAGTTACCCGTGATGACTTACCTGATGGAGGTGCAGGTCACTTTGCAGCCGTCATAGCTGAGCTGCGGACTTTGCCTCAACCGCCGGCAGTAGAAGTACTTACCTCTGATTTTCAGGGAAATGTGCAGGCGGTTGCTGCTGTACTGGCAGCAGAACCGGAACTTTTTGCCCACAATGTGGAAATGGTACCTCGCCTGTATGCTGCAGTACGTCCAGGAGCCGAGTACAACCGATCGCTGACAGTGCTCAACTATGCGGCTAGTCATGCTACTGCTGGTACGGTGATAAAGACGGGGTTCATGGTGGGATTAGGTGAGGAGCAGCAGGAAATCAGGCAATTGCTGAGTGACTTGCGGGCGGCAGGTGTGGAAATGGTGACAATCGGCCAATATCTGGCACCAACTATGCGCCATTATCCTGTACAGCGGTATGTTACACCGGATGAATTTGACCAATTAGCGCAGGAGGCAAAGCAAATGGGCTTTGCCAGCGTAGCCGCAGGGCCGCTTGTGCGCAGCTCGTATCACGCAGGTGAGTTTTACCAGGAAATGCAGCTCTTACGGTAGCGAACGAGTGCCAGGTCTTGTTGTAGATGCTGTGTAACCGGTGCTCTATGTAGAACTCAAATTTCTATGGTAAAAATGTAAAACGATAGGAAGAAGAAAACTATTCTTCTTCCTATCGTTTTATTTAAAAACTACCTTTTTGTAACTGCTTAATTTTTATGCGGCACTGTCATCTACTGAAGCTACCGGGGAAGTGATTTCTTTGCTGACTGGAGCCGCTTCAGCGACAGCCGGATTCACATCGCTTTGGGGAGCTGTTAATAGGGGAGTACTGGAATTGCTGGTGATAGCTGCTGTATTGCTGGTTTTAGCTGTGCTTGCTTTAGCGGAGCTGCTGTGTCCTATTTTCCAGGTTGCGCCAACACGGCCTGCCGTTTCACTGCCACAAATAGAGATGGCGGCATTCAACAAAACATCATTTTTTACATAATGATAGACACCGGCAGCAAAAGCTGTTTCACCACCATAGTTACCAATACCAACAGAAAGCTGGGTAGGTTCATTGGCATCATAGTCCATAGGAGCTAGAGCCGAAAACGCTGAAGCTAGAGCGCCAACTTTATCAACTCTTGAAGAAAGGTTATTATAATCAATTTTGGATTGATCCGCATAACTTTTGGCTAGAACTTCGGATTTTTTAGCCTCATCAGAGGAGCCTTTAGCACTGGATGCAGAGGAAGCAGCTTGATTAGCCGAGTTACCTGCGTTATTTTCGGAAGTTTTGGCATTAGCCTCTGAAGTAGCAGCACTAGCAGCAGAAGCTTTGGAGTCAGCAGCAGCATCGACCGATACGGCGGCAGCGCCGACGGAAACGGCAGCGGCACCAACTGAGACAGCAGCAGCACCTTTAGCCGCTAGTTCAGATTTTTTAGCGTTGGTTTCAGAAGCTTTGGCGTTAGCTTCAGAGGTGGCAGCTTTGCCAGCAGAGGAAGCAGCCTGACTAGCCGAGTTTGCTGCATTAGCCTCTGAAGTAGCAGCACTAGCAGCAGAAGCTTTGGAGTCAGCAGCAGCATCGACCGATACGGCGGCAGCGCCGACGGAAACGGCAGCGGCACCAACTGAGACAGCAGCAGC
>NZ_DALZUO010000017.1:33411-84001 GCF_032013335.1 Anaerospora sp.
CAGCAGAGGAAGCAGATTGACCTGCTGAGGTAGCTGCATTGGCTTCTGAAGCAGCAGCACTAGCGGCGGAAGCCTGGGAATCAGCAGCAGCATCGACCGATACGATGGCAGCGCCGACAGAAAGAGCAGCAGCTCCGGTAGAGACAGCGGCGGCACCTTTAGCCGCTATTTCGGATTTTCTGGCAGCGTTAGCGGAGTCTTTGGCATCGTCAGCAGAGGAAGCAGATTGACCTGCTGAGGTAGCTGCATTGGCTTCTGAAGCAGCAGCACTAGCGGCGGAAGCCTGGGAATCAGCAGCAGCATCGACCGATACGGCGGCAGCACCGACGGAAACGGCAGCGGCACCAACTGAGACAGCAGCAGCTCCGGTAGAGACAGCGGCAGCACCTTTAGCAGCTAGTTCAGATTTTTTTGCAGAATTAGCGGAGGTTGCTGCATTATTTTCTGAGGTTTTGGCATTAGCCGCTGAAGTGGCGGCCTTCTCAGCGGAGGAAGCAGATTGACCTGCTGAGGCAGCTGCATTGGTTTCCGAAGCAGCAGCACTAGCGGCGGAAGCCTGGGAATCAGCAGCAGCATCGACCGATACGGCGGCAGCACCGACGGAAACGGCAGCGGCACCAACTGAGACAGCAGCAGCTCCGGTAGAGACAGCGGCAGCACCTTTAGCAGCTAGTTCAGATTTTTTAGCGGCATTAGCCGAGTCTTTGGCATCATCAGCAGAAGAGGCAGCCTGTTTAGCTGATTTTGCTGCGTTATTTTCAGAAGTTTTGGCGTTGTTTTCAGAAGTTTTGGTGTTGTTTTCGGAAGCTTTGGCGTTGTTTTCGGAAGTTTTGGCGTTGTTTTCGGAAGCTTTGGCGTTGTTTTCGGAAGTTTTGGCCTTGTCTTCGGAAGCTTTGGCCTTGTTTTCAGAAGTTTTGGTTTTGTCTTCAGAAGCTTTGGCGTTGTTTTCAGAAGCTTTGGCGTTGTCTTCGGAAGCTTTGGCCTTGTTTTCAGAAGTTTTGGCCTTGTCAGCAGATTGTTGAGCCGATTCAGCATAATATTGATCATTTGGTCTTCCAGATCCCGACAAGTCTACGTTTGCCGAGACGGGGAGCAGGTAGAAGGATTGTAAGAACAGGCATAAAAGCAGAGTAGTTACTTTCTTATTCCGGTTTTTCTTCACGTTTTTTGCCTCCAATTATTATATGATGAAAAATTAGAGCGGATTTCCGATTACAGCCATGTCACCTCCCTTAATTCATATACATAAAATTTCTTAGAGCGATCACTACAATTGATTAACAAGATCTATTTCTGGTGTTTTGTTTACAGTCATGGAAAATATATGCAGGACGAGCAATTATATTAATAAAGTTAAATGAAATTTAATAAAAAATTTTAGACCCATTTAGCTGCTTTAGAGTGACAAGAATGCCGCACCTTGGGTAAGTAAAAAGAGACTGTAAACTTCCGTGCGTTACGGTAGTTCACAGTCTCTTGATATCAGTATGTAATTCATTATCACTTGCTTATTCAGTTCTTACATGCAGGGAATTTTTCCAAATAGGCGAATAGATAAGAAAAGACTAAGAATTAAAGAAGGCGATTTTACCGTGATCCCACAGGGTGTATTAAAACTCTTATGCAATGGCCCCGTTATTCCGGCGGTACGCAATCCTGATGATTTTAGACTTGCGATGGACAGCCCCTCACCGGGAGTCATTTTATTATTCGGCGATATTAATACTCTGCCAGGTTTGTTGGAACAAGCGAAGCAGCATAAGAAACGTCTGGTTATTCATCTGGATTTGGTGGAAGGAATAGGCCGTGATAAAGCAGGTATTAAGTTTCTGGGCAGAATGGGTGTTACAGCTCTGATTACTACCAAATCTCATCTTGCTAAAATAGCCCGTGAAGAAAGTATGATTGTTATTCAGCGGCTCTTTCTGATGGATTCGGAAGCATTGAAATCAGGTGTTCAGTTGTTGCGCGGATTTAAGCCAGATGCTTTGGAAGTGCTGCCGGGGTCAATTCCTGCAGCAGCGGTGCAGGAGCTCAGCCGCACAACAGGAGTGCCTATTCTGGCAGGCGGCTTAATGACGACTCCGGCGGATATTCAGCAGGCCATTGCTAACGGAATCTGTGCAGTCAGTACAAGCCGGCGTGAGTTGTGGACAATAACTATCTGAAAATAGCAAAAAAAAAAAAGCAGCAGGAATTATTCAGATAATGGCGAATACCTGTAATAATCACATAGCTGGACGTCTAGTAAAAAAAGTTCGCTTATATCATGTATTGACTTGGTCTAAGAGAGCTTTTTATTTCTCGTCCAATCTTAGGGCGTGTCTGAAAACTGTCTGACCACCCACTGACGGCGCTTTTCGCACCATACTGCGTTAAATTTTTTGGAACCATTATGCCTGCAAAAATTTGCCTTGTCTGGCACAAAAATCACTCGTCATTGGCCAGCCCGCCAGTTTTTAGACACACCCTGGGGAATATTTAAAAGTATTCCGAATATAGTTCTAGTAATTCAATATGAGGGACAGAGAATGAGAGAAGTCCGAATTGCTCACTACCATCATAGTAGGAGTAGTTTGGGCTTTTTTGCTGTCTTTTTAACGAAGGAAGGTGATTAGAGAAGTGCGCCCAAACCAGGTTATCAGCGTTGATAATAATGAGGAGGGGAATTAACATGACAAGTCCATTGATGGGAGAATTTTTTGGAACGGCAGTACTGATTATTTTTGGTAATGGTGTGGTAGCAAGCTGCTTGCTGAAAAAGAGTAAAGCAGAGGGAGCCGGCTGGGTTGCAATAACCGCAGGCTGGGCCTTTGCAGTTATTATGGGTATATTTACGGCAAACGCCCTGGGATCAGCCCAAGCCGATCTTAACCCTGCGGTAACTCTGGCAAAAACAATTGGCGGTGTATACACATCGGCACAAGCTTTTAGTACGATAGTAGCGGAGATTGCCGGTGGTTTTGTGGGCGCGTGTATTGTTTGGCTGTTCTTTATGGATCATTGGAGTGTGACGGAAGATAAGGGGCTTAAACTGGCCTGCTTCTCAACCGGTCCGGCTATTCGCAATACCACCAATAATCTTATTTCCGAAATCATTGGTACCTTCATGCTTGTCTTTGTTATTTTTTGCATATTCTCTAAAGCCGTTGGCGGAGTAGCTCCCGGCTTTGGCCCTTATCTGGTCGGACTCTTAGTATGGGCTCTTGGCTTATCGCTGGGGGCTACTACCGGTTATGCCATTAATCCAGCTCGTGACCTTGGCCCACGCTTAGCCCATGCTTTTTTACCGATTGCAGGTAAAGGCGATTCCGACTGGAGTTATTCCTGGATTCCCGTGGTTGGTCCCTTTATAGGCGGTGCCTTGGCTGCATTTGCTGCCATCATGTTTGGTATACTCTAATTACTGTATAACGCAAAGTATCATAAATTATAACTTTAGCGTAAAATGTAAGGAGTGAAAACAATGACAAAAAAATACGTAATGGCTCTTGACCAGGGAACGACAAGTTCGCGCGCTATTTTATTTGATCAGAACTCCAATATTGTTGCTGTGGCCCAGAAAGAATTTACACAAATATATCCTAAAGCAGGCTGGGTCGAGCATAATGCTGATGAAATCTGGGGTACGCAAATCGGGGTAGTTGCCGAAGTTATGGCCAAAGCCGGTATAGAAGGCAGTGATATTGCTGCAATCGGTATCACCAATCAACGGGAGACAACTGTAGTGTGGGATCGTCATACGGGCAAACCCGTCTACAATGCGATTGTCTGGCAGTCTCGCCAAACGGCCTATATTTGTGATGAATTAAAAGCTAAGGGATTAGAACCTCTCTTCCGTCAAAAAACTGGTCTAGTGGTGGATGCCTATTTCTCTGGCACCAAGGTGAAGTGGATTCTGGATAATGTAGAAGGCACCAGGGAAAGAGCCGAAAAAGGGGATTTGCTTTTTGGCACAATTGATACCTGGCTGATCTGGAAGCTGACTGGCGGCAACGTTCATGTTACGGATTATTCCAATGCTTCCCGTACGCTCATGTACAATATCCGCGAGCTGAAATGGGATGAAGAATTACTGGCAGCGCTTACCGTACCGGCTCAAATGCTACCTGCAGTCCGGCCGTCCAGTGAAATATACGGCTATACCGATGCCAGTGTATTCTTAGGAGCCCGCGTTCCTATTTCCGGTGCGGCAGGCGACCAGCAGGCTGCCTTGTTCGGACAGACTTGCTTCCAGCCCGGCATGGCCAAAAACACATATGGCACAGGTTGCTTTATGCTGATGAACACCGGCGATACCCTGTATGATTCCAAAAATGGTTTGCTGACCACTATTGCCTGGGGTTTGGATGGCAAAGTAGAATATGCTCTTGAAGGAAGTATCTTTATTGCCGGCGCAGCAATTCAGTGGCTGCGGGATGGCCTGAAGATTCTTGAAGCAGCTCCTGATTCGGAATACTTTGCGCAAAAAGTGTCTGATGCCGACGGTGTATATGTTGTGCCCGCTTTTGTCGGACTGGGAGCGCCTTATTGGGATATGAAAGCCCGCGGTGCTATTCTAGGCTTAACCCGTGGTACGTCTAAGGCTCATATCGTAAGAGCTACCCTTGATTCACTGGCTTATCAGACGAAGGATGTCTTAAGCGCTATGGAAGCGGATTCTAATATTAAGCTGCAGGCCTTAAAGGTAGACGGTGGTGCAGTAGCCAATAACCTGCTTATGCAATTCCAGGCTGATATACTGGGCGTTCCTGTTGATCGTCCGCAGGTAACTGAGACGACAGCACTGGGGGCTGCCTATTTGGCCGGCTTGGCAGTAGGATTCTGGAGCAACAAGGAAGACTTGGTGAAAAACTGGCAGCTTGATGCCCGCTTTGAACCGAAGATGGAAGAAGGCCAGCGAGATAAGCTCTATAAAGGCTGGCAAAAGGCCGTTAAACGCTCAATGGACTGGGAAGATTAAAATCTAATAGTGAAGAACTAGAGATAAAGAGATGGTTCGATTTCAGCGTCTGCAACATGTGCAGGCGCTGAAGAACCATCTCTTTTAATTAGAAGGGAGTAATTACTATGCCTCCTATTGAACAGGCAGATATTATCATTATTGGCGGAGGTGTCGTCGGTACCGCGATAGCGCGCGAACTGGCCCGCTACCGCCTGGATGTTGTTGTTGTGGAGCGCCAGCCTGATTTGGCTATGGGAACGTCGAAAGCAAACAGCGGCATCCTGCATGCCGGTTTTGACGCTCATCCTGGCACGTTGAAAGGTGAACTGAATGCACGGGGCAATGAATTATACCGTACACTAGAAAAAGATCTGGATTTGGATATTCGCTGGATCGGTTCAATGGTAGTTGCCAAAGACGAAGAGGACCGTAAGGTTTTAGATGATTTGTTGGAACGGGGCCGTCAAAATGGCGTTCCTGGTCTCGAAATTCTGCCTCCCGAAGAAGTATTGGCCCGTGAACCCCATCTTGCTCCCGATATTACAGGCGCCTTGTGGGCTCCATCAGCAGGCGTAATCTGCCCTTTCCGGGCTACAATCGCTTTTGCTGAAAATGCCGTGCAGAACGGAGCAAGAGTAATAACGGAATGTGGTGTTAACAAGATTGTTACGGAAAATGGAAAGGTAACCGGTGTCGATACTACCCAGGGCTTTATTGGTGCCCGCTATGTAATTAATGCTGCTGGTGTGCATGCCGATGTACTGAGCCGTACAGCCGGCGATGACAGCTATTCGATCAAGCCGCGCAAAGGCGAATATATCCTCTTTGACAAAGCAGTCAGCCATTTAGTCAATTCTGTTCTGTTTCCTACACCGAGTAAAGTTTCTAAAGGTATTCTTGTTTCTCCTACCGCTCATGGCAATGTATTCATCGGCCCTAATGCCGAAGATGTTGCCGATGCTCAAGACGTAGCAACTTCTTCGCAAGGACTGGAAGGCATCATTGCCGGAGCACGCAGGCTGGTACCGGCGATTCCTCTGCAAGCTGCAATTGTGCAGTTTGCCGGACTCAGAGCTGCTGCAGGTTCAGGCGATTTTATCATAAAGGCATCAGATACCGTAGCGGGCCTTATTCATGCTGCCGGTATCCAGTCACCAGGATTAAGTGCTGCTCCGGCAATAGCGGAAAAGATGGTTCATATTTTGCAGGAACAAGGCATGACAATGAAACTAAAAGAAAGCTTTGTTGCAGCTACACTGCCGCGGGTTCACAGCAGTGAACTAAGCTATGAAGACCGTCAGCAATTGATTGCAAACAACCCCTTATACGGCCGGATTATTTGCCGCTGTGAGAGCATTTCCGAAGGTGAGATCGTAGATGCTATTCACAGGCCTTGCGGTGCCCGGACAGTAGATGGTGTCAAACGGAGGACAAGGGCAGGGTCAGGACGCTGTCAGGGTGGTTTCTGCGGTCCGAAAGTAACGGCAATCTTAGCCCGCGAATTAGGCATTTCCGTTACAGAGGTACGCAAGGACTCACAGCAGTCTTACTTGTTTTACGATAAAATGCCGGTAGAATGCGAGGTGGTCTCTCATGATTGAGCGTGTAGTTGATGTGGCCATTATTGGCGGAGGACCGGCCGGACTGGCAGCCGCCAACGGTGCGGTAGCCAATGGAGCAGAACAGGTATTAGTTATTGAACGGGATCGCGAACTGGGTGGCATTTTGCAGCAATGCATCCATAATGGTTTTGGACTGCATCGCTTTCACGAAGAGCTTACCGGCCCTGGGTATGCCAGCCGGTATGTAAAAATGGTGCAGGGACAGCCACAAATTCAAACGATGCTGGATACAATGGTGCTGGAGGTCGGCGCCGATAAAACGATCATTGCGGTGAATCCTCAGGAAGGACTCGTCCGAATCAGTGCCAAAGCCGTTATCTTTACCATGGGCTGCCGCGAGCGGACCAGAGGGGCCATCCGTATTCCCGGACAGCGGCCTGCAGGGGTTTTCACTGCCGGAGCGGCACAGCGCATGGTAAATATGGAAGGTTATCTGCCAGGGAAAGATATTGTCATTTTGGGTTCCGGTGATATTGGTCTGATCATGGCCCGCCGTATGACGCTGGAGGGGGCAAAGGTCCATGCCTGTATTGAAATTATGCCTTATTCCAACGGGCTGACCCGTAATGTTGTTCAGTGTCTGGAGGATTTTGATATACCACTGTTCTTGTCGCATAGTATTGTGAAAGTCCATGGCGGTGACCGTATTACCGGTATTACCGTAGTACAAGTGGATGATAACCGTTTGCCGGTACCGGGGACTGAGTTCGAACTGTCCTGTGACTGCCTGCTGCTCTCGGTAGGTCTTATCCCGGAAAATGAACTGTCCAAGAACATTGGTTTAACCATGGATGATATAACGGGAGGACCGGTAGTTGATCAATACCGGCAGACAACCTTATCCGGCTTTTTTGCTGCAGGTAATGTTGTTCACGTTCACGATTTAGTAGATTTTGTTTCTGAAGAAGGCGATATTGCCGGCAAGTGGGCTGCCCGCTACGGACAGGGAAAACTGCAGCAGCAGGAACGGACTATTGCTGTAGAGCCGGGAGCGGGAATCCGTTCGGTGGTGCCCCAACAGATTGCCATTACTGCTGAAATGCCTACAGTCCGGTTGTTTATGCGCGTGACGCAGCCACAGCAGAAAATAACCATTGCCATTACGTCAGGCGATGAAAAAATAATGGAGCGGCGCCTGCCAATTGCTAAGCCGGGGGAAATGATTGTAATTGATATACCGGCAGATAAAATAAGAACAGCCGGTGAAAAACTACGTGTTCAAGTAAAAGAACAGGGTGGTGAAAAATAATGGAGGCCATTAAGCGAAAACTGAGTTGTATTGTTTGTCCCATGAGTTGTGTGGGTGAGGTATTGCTGGAAGATGGAAAGTTTGCCGGTGTTACCGGCTTGACATGTCAGCGGGGGCGGGAGTATGCTCAAGAGGAAGTAACTTCTCCCAAACGCATGCTGACAACAACGGTACGCGTCACTGGCGGAGAGCTGGCCTTGCTGCCTGTGGTATCACGCACCGCTTTGCCGAAAAATAAAATATTTGCTAGTGCCCGCTGTTTATCCGGCGTTGCCGTTAAGGCGCCCGTACGGGAAGGCGATGTTATCTGTGCGAATATTCTTGGGTTAGGCGTAGATATTATTGCCGCCCGTGATGTAGAAGCCAGTTAAGAAATCTTTTTAAGGAGGCCGTAGGATGCATATCTTTGATTTACAGGCTCACCGCGGCGGAAGAATGGTTCGGCCCGAAAATACACTGGCCGCTTTTGAATATGCCATCAGGCTGGGTGTGTCTACCTTAGAATTAGATATGCATGTTACGGCTGACAATATAGTGGTAATCAGTCATAACCCGGTATTATCCTGGTATTTGGCCCGCGATGAGCAGGGCCAATGGATAAAACCGGGTTATGAGCCTGTCATTTATGCGATGCCATTTGCTGAAGTGCGCCGGTATAATATTGGCCGGGTCAATCCGGTCTGCACAGAATACTGGCAGCGGTATGGGCAACATCAGCAGGCGGTGGAGCAGGAGCCAATTCCCACTTTGGCGGAAGTATTTGCATTGGTGCAGCAGTACGGAGCTGACTCTATCCGGTTTAACATCGAAACAAAATGTTATCCCAATCATCCGGAGTGGAGTCCTTTGCCTGATGAATTTTGCCGGTCTGTTTTGGCTGTGGTTGATGAGTTTGATATGCAGGAACGCGTGATGATACAGTCCTTTGACTGGCGCACCTTAACGGCAATGAGGCGGCTAAATCCAGCAATTACCTGTGTGGCGCTTACCGACGATGAATGCCGGCAGGCTGACGCTACCGGGCTGTCACCCTGGCTGGCGGGGTTAAATCTGGCCGACTATAACAATAATATAGTGGCTGCTGCGAAAGCTGCAGGGGCGGATATTCTTTCTCCTCAATACCAGGATGTAAATGACAAAATGATGGCAGAAGCACAGGCCGTATATATGCCTGTCATACCATGGACAGTCAATAACCGGCACGAAATGAATGAATTAATTAGTCTTGGCGTAGCTGGTCTGATTTCCGATCATCCGGCGCTCTTGCGTGAAGTAATGGCAGAAAGGAATATGCCCTTGCCGCCTGCTTATGTACTGAAAAAATACTAAAATTTATAATGAAGCAGGAGTTTTTCTCTAGCTAGCGAAGACTAGTAAGTGGAAAGTCTTGTTATTTTTATCGTGGGACATATTTTGTACCGGTGGGACGCGGTAAACCCCGAAGGAGAATGTGCATTGAAAGATGTTGCCCGGCTGCATCGTAAGATAGCGCCAGAACTGATTACAATTGTTGAAGACCGTTACAATATTTTGCGACATATTCAGTTCTCCCAGCCTGTTGGCCGGCGGGCACTAGCCGTTATGCTCGATATGGGCGAGAGAGTCATCCGTGCTCAGGTTGAATTTTTAAAAAATGCCTCTCTTGTGGATTTTACCCCTTTGGGGATGACCATTACCCGGGAGGGAACAGCTATATTAGCTGATTTGGCCGAATATATCCGCCTTATGCACGGGCTTACCGACCTTGAAGAAGAACTAGCAAGCAAGCTGAAGCTGAAGCGAGTCGTCATTATTCCCGGTGACAGTGAAGAAGATCAGGCGGCTCGGCGAGAGTTAGGCAGAGCTGCAGCCGGAGTATTGGGCCAGTACTTGGGAAATAATATGACCATTGCTGTCAGCGGTGGTTCCACCATGGCAGTCGTGGCAGAAGCTGTTCAGTCCTCGTCAGCAGCTGTTACTGTTGTTCCTGCCCGTGGCGGACTGGGGGAAGAGGTCGAGTATCAGGCTAATACGGTGGCCTCTGTTATGGCAGCTAAATTAGGTGGTAAATACCGTATGTTGCACATACCGGACGGCCTAAGCGAAAAGTCACTGGAAGTTATCCTGGAAAATGACAGTAACATGCGTATGGTTGCCGATATGATCCGCCATGCCGATATTCTCATTCATGGGATCGGTCAGGCCCAGCAAATGGCTGTTCGCAGGAATATGTCCGAGGCTGCTGTGGCTGAGATACTCGCCAGCGGAGCTGTCGGTGAAGCGCTGGGGCATTACTGCAGCCTTCAGGGTGAAATTGTTTATGTTACCAATAGTGTGGGGTTACGTCTGGATGAACTGGAGCAAATTGGACTGGTTGTAGCAGTGGCAGGCGGACGCGATAAAGCAGAAGCCATTGTGGCCGTAACCAGTGCCGGCGGCCAGTCGGTGTTAGTCACTGATGAGGCGGCAGCCAGGAGCATCCAGGCTATTATAAACCAATCATAATTTTGAGGAGGAATTCATAAATGGCAACTAAAGTTGGTATTAACGGATTTGGCCGTATTGGCCGCAATGTTTTTCGGGCGGCTCTTGGCAACCCGGAAGTGGAAATTGTAGCGGTTAATGATTTGACTGATGCAAAAACTTTGGCTCACTTACTGAAATATGACTCGATACATGGCACGCTTAATGCGGAAGTAAAAGCTCAGGACGGCAATATCGTTGTGAACGGTAAAACAATCAAGGTTCTTGCGGAACGCGAACCCGCTAATCTTCCCTGGAGTGCTCTGGGAGTAGAAGTAGTAGTTGAATCAACCGGCCGCTTTACCGATGGCGATAAAGCTGCTGCCCATCTTAAAGCAGGTGCAAAAAAAGTTATTATTTCCGCTCCTGCTAAAGGCGAAGATATTACCATTGTAATGGGTGTTAATCACGACAAATATGACGCTGCCAAACACAATGTTATTTCCAATGCCTCCTGCACCACAAACTGCCTGGCACCTTTTGCCAAAGTTCTGCATGAGAATTTCGGCATTAAACGCGGTTTGATGACGACTGTACATTCTTACACAAATGATCAGCAGATCCTTGACCTGCCCCATAGTGACCTGCGCCGTGCCCGCGCTGCAGCCATGTCTATTATTCCTACCACTACCGGTGCTGCTAAAGCAGTATCGCTAGTATTGCCTGAACTCAAAGGCAAGCTGAATGGCTTTGCTATGCGCGTGCCTACACCAAATGTTTCGATCACCGACCTGGTAGTAGAACTGGACAAAGCAGCAACTGCAGAAGAAATCAATGCCGCTTTGAAAAAAGCTGCTGAAGGAGACCTGAAAGGCATTATGGCTTATTCCGATGAGCCTTTGGTCTCTCGCGATTACAACGGTAATCCCCACAGCTCGATCGTCGATGGCTTGTCCACCATGGTTGTGGAAGGTTCGATGGCAAAAGTTGTATCCTGGTATGATAATGAATGGGGTTACTCCAACCGCGTAGTGGACTTGATCCGGTTTATTGCCGGTAAAGGTCTATAATTCATAAAGACAGATCATAAACATATGAGATTGCCACAACGCTTCACAAGGAAGTGCGGCAATCTCATATTGTCGTTATCTCCATCTCGTGTTTGAAAAGGAGGCAGGCGTAGTGAATAAGAAAACTATCTGCGACGTCAATGTAGCCGGTAAAAAGGTTTTCGTTCGTGTAGACTATAATGTTCCTATGGATAAGAGCGGTCATATCACGGATGATACCCGTATCCGGGCAACATTGCCAACGCTAAAATATTTACTGGAACAAGGAGCCGCCGTTATTCTTGCCAGTCATCTGGGACGCCCCAAAGGCGCTCCTGTTGCTGAGTTTTCCCTTGCTCCCATTGGCCGTAAACTGGCGGAGTTAATTGGGCGGGAAGTGACGTTTTCACCGGAATGCATCGGTCCTGCAGCACATTCCATGGCAAAGGCTTTGCAGCCTGGCCAGATCTTGCTGCTGGAGAATCTGCGGTTTCATAAAGAAGAAGAAAAAAATAACAGTGCTTTTGCCGAAGAGCTTGCCGGTCTTGCCGATATAGCCGTAAATGATGCTTTTGGTGTATCTCACCGTGCTCATGCCTCAGTAGAAGGGATTACCCGCTTTATTCCGACAGTAGCCGGATTTCTCATGGAAAAGGAAATATCCTTTGTAGGTGGCGCAGTTGCCAATGCCGCAAGGCCATTTGTTGCGATTATTGGCGGCGCAAAAGTAAGTGATAAAATCGGCGTCATTGAAAATCTGCTGCAAAAGGTGGATATATTGATCATTGGCGGCGGAATGGCTAATACTTTTATTGCTGCCAGCGGCCATAGTACGGGAAAATCCCTGGTAGAGACAGATAAACTGGATTTAGCAAGGACTCTGATCCATCAGGCAAAAGAACGGGGCGTTAACCTGCTCTTGCCTTCAGATGTGGTAATTGCAGATCGTTTTGCTGCTGATGCCGAGCACAAGGTTGTTCCAGTCGATGCCATTAGTGAAGACTGGATGGCGCTTGATATCGGACCAGTCTCGCAACAAACATTTGCACAGGCACTTGTTGGTGCAAAAACTGTGGTCTGGAATGGCCCAATGGGCGTTTTTGAAATGGATGCTTTTGCCAAGGGAACAGAAGCGGTGGCTAAGGCTGTCGCTGATTCGGGATCCATTAGTATTGTCGGTGGCGGAGATTCGATCGCTGCTCTTGAAAAAACGGGTCTTGCGAGTAAAATCAGCCATATTTCCACTGGTGGCGGTGCTTCGCTGGAATACCTTGAAGGTAAGGTACTGCCAGGGATTGCCGCGTTGGCGGATAAAGAATAGGAGGGTACGTTATGCGTAAACCCATTATTGCCGGTAACTGGAAGATGCATAAAACAGTCGGTGAGGCACTTGCTTTAGTGAGAGAATTGTGTGGCATTACTGCTAGTGTAACGGATGTGGAAATAGTTATTTGCCCTACGTTTACCGCCTTATATCCAGTACATATGGCTATATGTGAAGGGCCGCTGCGCTTAGGCGCTCAAAATATGCACTGGGAAGCCCAGGGGGCTTATACCGGTGAAATTTCACCTGCCATGGTTAAAGAAGTAGGTTGCACATATGTTATTATCGGGCACTCGGAACGGCGCCAATATTTTGGCGAAACTGATGATACAGTAAATAAGAAAGTAAAAGCGGCTATTGCTGCTGAACTTATTCCGATCATGTGTGTCGGTGAGACGCTGGAGCAGCGGGAAGCCGGTATTACTGAAGGCGTTGTAGGCCGTCAGGTACGACAGGGCTTAACAGGTCTGACTGCTGAACAAATAGCAGAAATGGTGATTGCCTATGAGCCGGTCTGGGCAATTGGTACAGGACGAACCGCCTCCTCAGAGGACGCCAATGCCGTTTGCCGCTATATTCGTCAGGTTGTTACCGAACTGGCAGGTACAGATAGTGCCGAGAAAGTTCGTATTCAATACGGCGGCAGCGTCAAAGGTGAAAACATTGCGGAGTTAATGGCCAAGAGTGATATTGACGGAGCACTTGTTGGCGGTGCCAGCTTGGATGCCGAGTCCTTTGCCAAAATAATAAAGTTTAAGTAGAGGAGGGGTTAGCGTGGCTAAGTTAGAAACGCCGATTGCACTTGTCATCTTAGATGGCTGGGGCATTGGGAGGACCAATGATCCCAGCAATGCTATCGCCCTCGCCGATACGCAGCACATGACGCATTTGGCTGAACTTTACCCTACTACTACGCTTACCTGCTCCGGTGAAGCCGTAGGCTTGCCTGAAGGGCAGATGGGAAATTCGGAAGTTGGCCATTTAAATATTGGTGCCGGACGTATTGTTTATCAGGAGCTGACCCGCATTTCAAAAGATATTAGGGAAAAGCGCTTCTTTGCCAATCCTGTATTACATACCGTTATGGACGAGGTTAAAAAAGCCGGTTCAGCACTGCATCTCATGGGATTGCTGTCGGATGGCGGTGTTCACAGTCATATCACACATCTCTATGCCCTTTTGGAAATGGCTAAAGCAATCGGCATAGACCGTGTTTATGTTCATGCTTTTCTTGACGGACGGGATGTTCCGCCATCAAGCGGCGCCGGTTTCCTGCAGCAATTGGAAACAAAAATAGCTGAGCTGGGTATTGGCCGTGTGGCCACAATTTCCGGACGCTATTACGCAATGGATCGGGATAAACGGTGGGAGCGGGTCGAGAAGGCATATGGAGCCATGGTTTACCGGGAAGGCGAACATGCTCCCGACTCTGTTGCCGCTATCCAGGCCGCTTACAACCGGTCGGAAACGGATGAGTTTGTCGTACCGACCGTCATTGATGGCTGCGGTGACTGTGGGATAAAAGGACAGGATGGGGTTATTTTCTTTAACTTCCGTCCAGACCGGGCTCGGCAGTTAACTCGCACGTTTGTGGATGAAGCGTTTGCCGGTTTTAACCGCCGTAATGGTTTTTTCCCGCTCCACTTCGCCACTATGACACAATATGAGGAATCACTGGATGTGGCAATAGCCTATAAACCGCAACTGCTGACAAATACGTTAGGTGAAGTAGTCAGCAAAGCCGGACTTCACCAACTGCGTATCGCTGAAACGGAGAAATACGCCCATGTAACGTATTTTTTCAATGGCGGCGAGGAAGTACCATTTACCAATGAAGAACGCCTCCTGGTTCCGTCACCTAAAGTGGCTACCTATGACTTACAGCCAACGATGAGTGCGGTGGAAGTCACGACTAAGCTGGTAGCGGAGATACATTCGGGCAAGCACGATCTGATTATTCTTAACTTCGCCAATTGCGATATGGTAGGCCATACGGGCAAGCTTAATGCTGCTGTTCAGGCAGTGACGACTGTTGATCAATGTGTCGGCAAGGTTGTAGAAGCTATGCAGGCACATGGCGGGATCGTCCTGATTACGGCTGATCATGGCAATGCTGAAATGCTTGTTGATCCTGTCACCGGTGAACCTTACACGGCTCATACCACCAATCAGGTGCCGCTGCTGTTAGTATCGGATGCCCATCGGGGCAGAACACTGCAGCCCGGAATTCTTGCTGATCTTGCTCCTACAATTCTTGACCTGGCTTCAATTGCAGCTCCTCCTGAAATGACAGGCAAGAGCCTGCTGGTAAAATAAAACGAAAAGTGGAGAGTGAATGTATGTCAATTATTACTGATATTTTCGCCCGCGAGATTATGGATTCCCGTGGTAACCCCACTGTTGAAGTGGACGTTGTTCTGGAAGACGGTATTGTCGGTCGCGCTGCTGTTCCTTCCGGTGCTTCTACCGGCATGTTTGAAGCAGTAGAACTCAGAGATGGCGACAAGGGACGTTATTTGGGCAAAGGCGTACTGAAAGCAGTAGCAAACGTGAATGAGATCATTGCTCCTGAGATTGTGGGCATGGAAGTAATTGATCAAATCGGTATTGATAGAGCAATGATTGCGCTTGACGGTACGCCGAATAAAGCTAAGCTGGGAGCCAACGCGATCCTGGGCGTTTCCATGGCTGTTGCCAAAGCGGCTGCCGCTGTTCTAGGCATTTCACTGTATCAATACCTGGGTGGATTTAATGCCAAACAATTGCCTGTACCGATGATGAATATTTTAAATGGCGGTCAGCATGCTGATAACAATGTAGATATTCAGGAGTTTATGGTAATGCCCGTAGGTGCAGGATCATTTGCCGAAGCACTCCGGATGGGTGCCGAAGTATATCACAATCTGAAAAAAGTACTTCATGACCGCAAACTAGCTACTGCTATTGGTGATGAAGGCGGCTTTGCGCCTAATTTGGCCTCTAACGAGGAAGCTCTGCAGGTCATTATGGCTGCTATTGAAAAAGCAGGCTATAAACCAGGCGAACAAATTGCATTGGCTTTGGACGTAGCTTCTTCCGAAATGTTCAAAGACGGCAAATACCATCTCGAAGGTGAAGGCCTTGTTAAAACTCCGGCTGAAATGGTGGAGTACTATGCAGAGCTAGTTGCGAAATACCCCATTGTTTCCATTGAAGACGGTATGGCTGAAGAAGACTGGGATGGCTGGAAGCTGCTTACTGACAAGCTAGGTGGTAAAATCCAGCTTGTTGGTGATGATCTGTTTGTTACCAATACCGAACGCCTGAGCCGCGGTATCAAAGTAGGAGTAGGCAATTCCATTCTGGTTAAAGTCAACCAAATCGGCACACTGACAGAAACCTTTGATGCGATTGAAATGGCCAAACGGGCCGGTTATACCGCTGTTATTTCCCATCGCTCCGGTGAGACGGAAGACTCAACAATTGCTGATATTGCTGTAGCTGTTAATGCCGGTCAAATCAAGACAGGCGCTCCTGCCCGTACCGACCGAGTTGCCAAATACAATCAACTGCTCAGGATTGAAGAAGAGTTAAGCGACATGGCCGAGTATAAAGGCCGGGATGTATTTTATAATTTAAAATAGTTAAAAGGCTGTCCGACAGGAATTTGGCGGGCAGCCTTTTTTGTTTGACTAGTTCAAAAATAGCATATTGATCTGAATGGTAACATATGTTATACTACGATAAAATTCAATAATTGGCTGATCGGCTTAACTGAAGGCTAAAAGTTTTCTCGCACGAGTGAGAAATGCTTTTAGCCTTTTTATTTTATCAAAAGGCATAACTTTCTGATTGGTAAAATAAGAATGACCTAGGCTTCCACCTGCGTTCTAAAGGACGTGGATAAGCTAAGTCTTTTCTAAATAAAAGGAGGGGCTTTATGGAATACTTTTCTACGATAAAAAAGAGTGCACCCGATTTGCGAAAAGGAAAAAAATCAACAAGAATAGCGGTCCCCAAGACGTTATCTCTGCAAGTATTAGATATTATTACTTACTTTTTATATAATGTGCAATATGGAACCCTAATGGTTGTTATTCAAGATGGTGTAGTTATTAAAATAGAAAAACTGGAAAAATTCGTTATTTCAGCAAGAAGCCGGGATATGAAAAATGTCAGAGTAGAAGCTCCAGATAAACCGCATTCACTGCAGGATAAAATAGTTACAGAAATACAAAAAATAATGTATGGACAGTTAATTATTCGCATGGAAAATGGACAGGTAGACCAAATTGAAAAAACAGAGAAAAAGCGAGCCCATGAAATAGACGGATTTAAGTAATCCCAAGGTTAACATACCGAGTTTTTCCTTTTTCCTATTGGCGTCGTTCTAATACGGCGCCAGTTCTTTTTAGGAAATAGATATGGTACAATTAGGTTACAAGTGATAACTTTTTTACACAAGGAGATGAGCGTATTATGCGCATTGACTATCATATGCATTTTGAATATGGAAGCTATGATGTTGACTGGGTACAGGGCTTTTTTGATCACGCAGGCAAGCGCGGGATTGATGAGATCGGCATCTCCGAGCATACTCATGGCTTCATCGAATTTAAAGACCTCTATTATGACGAACTAGTGCTGAATGAGACTGTAGTAGGCCAATTTCAGCGCAAATGGCTGACGAAGAATAAGTTTCGCTACAGCTTAAAAGATTATCTGCAATTTATGAAACTGCTGAAAGAAAAAGGATACGCCGTTAAAACCGGTATTGAAGTCTGTAATTTTCAAAATCAGGAACGGGTTAAAGCTATATTGGCAGAGTATCAATTTGATTATGTTATTGGTTCCATCCATTTTCTCAAGGGATGGGGTTATGATTTTGCCGATATTAAATTTGTCTGGGATCAATATAAATTGCAGGATATGTATGAATGGTATACGGCAGAAGTAGAAGCTTTATGTGCTGCCGGCGTTTACGATATACTGGGCCATCCCTTTAATATCCGTTTATTTAAGAACTTTCCTGAGTTTGATGTACAACCTTATTTGGAGCGTGTTGCAGCAGCGGTCAGCCAAGCCGGTATGGCAATTGATATCAATACCGGTACGTTATACCGCTATCCGGTACAGGAAATCTCACCGTATCCGGATTTTATGAAAACAGCGCGGCGATATGATTTGCCAATTATTTTGTCTTCTGATGCCCATCGGCCCGAAGATTGTGGGAGACATATTGATATGGCCATAGAATATGCCAAAGGCTTTGGCTATGACGAACTGCTGGTATTTACCAATCGTAAGGCTGTAGCTCATAAAATTACCTAAACAAATAAGTTAGATGGCAGGGAGCCATTTGATTTTATAAAATGATAAGGGGCGTGTTTTGGATGTTTCGTGATATGGTAAAAGCAAACCGCAGCTACCGGCGTTTCTTCGAAGAAGAAGAAGTCACAAGAGAGGTGTTGCTTACTCTTGTAGACTATGCCAGGTTGACTCCTTCAGGTGCGAATAAACAAGCACTTAACTACTATCTTTCTTCAGACAAAGTACGTAATGGGCAAGTATTCGAGACCTTGGGCTGGGCTGGTTATTTAAGAGACTGGGACGGACCGGTTGTCGGTGAAAGGCCGTCAGCTTATATTGTAGTCGTTCAGGATAAAGCCTATAAAATGGCTACGACTTTTGATGCTGGAATTGCCGCGCAAACCATTTTGCTTGGCGCGACAGAAATGGGCTTAGGCGGGTGTATAATTGCAAATATTAAACACGCTCAGCTGCAAGCAGCGTTGAATATGCCGGAAAATCTGGAGATCCTGCTGGTGATAGCTCTCGGCAGCCCGAAAGAAACGGTAGTTATTGAAGAAATCGAAGCAGATGGCGATATCAAATACTGGCGGGATGAAGAGCAGGTGCACCATGTACCGAAGCGGCAGTTAAAAGATATTGTGAGAAACTAAAGAAAAGAGAGTCCTAAGTGGACTCTCTTTTTAGCATTAAATAGTGTGTCAGTGGAACCGTCCCCATGCCATATAGAAAAAGAGGGCTGCTCCCCTATATGTTACTGTTCTGCTCAACAAACCAGTCGATCAGCTGACGAGAGATGCTGCCCTTGGCAGGTATTTGCGGCAGGGAGGTTGCCGGGAACCAGTCTGCAGTTATAATTTCGTTATTATCGACCGTGATTTGTCCGCTTGCGTAGCGGGCAATGAAAGCAATCATTAATGAATCGGGGAAGGGCCACGGCTGGCTGCCGAAATAGCGGATATCAGCTACCTCAATCGCAACCTCCTCACGGATTTCCCTTCTTACGCAATCTTCCAATGTCTCACCCGGTTCGGCAAATCCGGCGAGAACACTGTACCGCCCTGCCGGAAACCTGGAAGAATGGGCCAAAAGAATGTTATCTTCTTTGATAACTGCCACAATAATGGCCGGAGAGATACGGGGGTATACGATATGATCGCAGGCTGGACATTTTATAGCAAATTCCTGGGTCTGTGCCGTTACTTTGGTGGCGTGGCCGCAGCAACCACAAAATTTGTTAGTCTTCAGCCAATTCAGGATGTGAAAAGCGCGGAAGGCAAGTGCCCCATATTTTTCAGTGATAGTCTCTGCTGCATTTCTTAATTTTAAGAAGGTAAATTCTGCAAAGGTCTCTTTATTCGTTATTTTCACGGCAAAGTATTGATTGCCGCTAAAAGTACCAATATATTGCAAGTCTGCTGGTTCAATCCTGTTAAGATGCATGATATCGTAAACGGTCGGAATAGGAGTTAGCCCTTCCTGTTTATTTACTAATATCTCATCGTTAAAAAATAGGAAGAGGTACGATTTATCCGGGAGGATTGCGGATAATGTAAAATCAGCTGCTTCGGAAGCCATCTCTTAACCACCTTATTGTCATGATATTCTTTAACCATACTACTATTAAAACAGGAAGAACATAAACATGCAACGTCCAGCTCTGAGCTTCATCTAGAAATTTGTTTGGGGGAGGAGAAGTTCTGCAGGGTGTTGAAATCGGTACTCACATTAGAAAGAGTTTCTTCGCAACCCGCTCGCCAGCCAGGCCCAATACATTTGGCTTGTCGGTAGTACGTCTTAACCAAAGATGATAGAAGATTTTCTAGAGATTGAATAGGCAGGCTTCGAATTTACAGTTGTTTATGGATAAGTAGTGGGTATTTATCAATAATAGTTCTTAATCTCATTGACTCATTGTGATAGTAATGCTATACTGTATCAATGATAAGCCGATCAGTAATCAACTGAAGGCCGGGCAGAGTTGCATCTGAACGGTCTTTTTCTGCTTTTATGGCGGTGATTGGTCTATTTAAGTCTAAATTAGTATGGGTAAGGGTGGGTTAATTTACTGTGCAGTTACTATTAAATCGCATAAGAATCATCAATAAGGCATTGCAAAAATCAGAAAGAATGCAGTATACAGAGCTTGCCGCTATTTTGAGTGAGGTCATGACTGCTAATGTGTATATTGTAGACAAAGCCGGACATGTTCTCGGGTATACTTTAATGGATAACTTTGACTGCAGACTCATGTTTGAACAGGTTTTGCAGAAGGGGATATTTCCCGCAAACTATGCCGAGTGGCTGCTTCGTGTGAATGAGGTTTCGCCTAATGCGACTCTTGAGGAAAACTTGTGTGCCTTCAGTGAAGATACCCAATGTCTGCTTACCGAAAAATTTACTACTATTATACCCATATTCGGTGGTGGTCAAAGGATGGGCACTCTGATAGTCGCTAAGTTCAAGGAGGCATTTGTTGATGATGACCTCATCGTAGCAGAATATGGGGCCGCCGTTGTTGGCATGGAAATTTTCCGGGATAGAACGGAAAATGTTGAAGAAAAAGCTCGCAGGCAAGCTTCCAGTCAAGTGGCTGTTAATGCGTTGTCCTATTCGGAATTAGTGGTAATCAGCCACATTTGCAGCGGTATGGAAGGTGCAGAGAACTTGTTTGTAGCAAGCCAGATTGCCGATAAGGCCGGGATTGCGCGGTCAGTTATCGTCAATGCACTGCGTAAATGTCAGAGTGCAGGGCTAATTGAAGCCAAATCACTGGGTACAAAAGGAACGTATATCAAAATCCTGAATGAGTACTTTTTGGACCAAGTTAAGAAAATAGCGCAATAATCGTCAAGCAGCATACTAGTAGATTGACAAAGCAAATGTTGAAAAAGTATAATAGTAGAAACTATATGTTTTGGCTAATCAGACGACTGAAGGCTAAGGCGGCATCTTTTTGATGTGCCTTAGCCTTTTTAATTTTAATAGGCAACCTGCTGGTCAGCATGAACTGAAGGCAAAGATAACTCCCCTAAGAAGGAGGATCTTTGCCTTTATTTTATCAGAGAGATTAACGATCTGATTGACGTGCGTAAGAACGAAATAGGCTTCCACTGTGTTATAAAGGACTTGGTGAATGAAAAGGATTTTCTATAATTTTTGCGATTAGTGTAAGGAAATTGAGCATATAAAGAGGAGTGAGGCACATGTCAGATGATAAGATTGTTGCCCGT
Organism: Anaerospora sp.; assembly: GCF_032013335.1. NCBI lineage: Bacteria > Bacillati > Bacillota > Negativicutes > Selenomonadales > Sporomusaceae > Anaerospora > Anaerospora sp. Next base: position 54,565 of record NZ_DALZUO010000017.1, read on the forward strand.
AATATTCGGAGGGTTTACCACATCAAAGGGAAAGAAGACAAAAAGACAACTGAATTCGAAGCAATCAAGCAGCTGGATCTTACCGTCAAACAAGGCGAGTTTTTGGCCATTGTCGGGCCAAGCGGCTGCGGAAAGTCAACATTTCTTGACATGATCGCCGGGCTGGCGAAGCCCAGCTCTGGAGAAATCTTTATGGATGGTAAGCTGATTAAGGGGCCTGCCTTGGACAGAGGGATTGTCATGCAGGGCTACGCCTTGTTTCCCTGGCGTACTGTGAGAAAAAACGTGGAATTTGGCCTTGAAATTAAAAAAGTCCCTAAGCAGAACCGCGGCCCAATTAGCCAAAAGTATATTGAAATGGTGGGCCTGAAAAACTTTGCTGACCGGTATCCCCATGAATTGTCGGGTGGTATGAAACAGCGTGTGGCTATTGCAAGAGCGCTGGCCTATGACCCGGAAGTACTGCTAATGGATGAACCCTTTGCCGCAGTGGATGCGCAAACAAGAGAAACACTGCAGGAAGAACTGCTGCGCATTTGGGAGCAGACGAAAAAAACGATTATCTTTGTTACACATGGCATTGATGAAGCGGTTTTTTTGGCTGACCGTGTGGCAGTCATGTCTTCTCATCCGGGAACGATCAAGGAAATTGTTACGATCAACTTGCCCCGGCCCCGGGAGGGTATCCGGTCTTCTGCTGATTTTGGCTGGATTCGGCACAAAATCTGGGAACTGCTGCAAAATGATGTTGCGGCTGCTCCAGTTGACAAACAAGAAGGCCCCGATGTGGCAGAAGCGATTTCTTCTTCGGCTGCCTTATAAAGAGCATAAAAAAGAGTCAACTGGTTAATTACTAAAGGTCCGGTACTGCTTTTAGCAAAAATAGATACTGGTTCTTATCAACCAACTAGGAGTGTCACTTATGAAAAATATCTGGAGTAAAGCGATTGATCTTTCTGGTCAACCGCAAGACAATAATAAGAAAAAGAGTTTTTATGATGTGGCAAATTTAGTGGTGGAAAGTATTTTTGTCAGCATCATTATTACCATGGTAGCATGGGTAGTTACTGTGCGATAAGAACAGAAGCCGGTCCTACAGTGAACTGACCTCCCGAAAGTAGATTTTAACGTCTAACTTTTGGGGGTCAGTTCACAGGACGGCTCCTTTTTTATCATTACGCATTCTAACCGGCAAGACCGTTTTTATAAGCAAAGGCGATTAATTGCATGCGATTTTGTAGATGCAATTTATCTAAAATGTTACGCAGATGATTTTTAACTGTGCTTTCGCTGATAAATAATTTTTCGCCAATTTCTTTATTGCCAAGTCCCTGGCTGATTAGCTGCAAGACTTCCTTTTCGCGCTCTGAGAGCTTATTGTCACAAACAGGTTGCTTCTGTCCAGCAAACTCCTGCAGAATTTTAATTGCCAATACGCGGGAAATGGGAGCTTCGCCCTGGACGATACTAACAATATAGTCCAACCAATATTCAGGCTCCATATTTTTGAGCAGATAGCCTTGTGCACCGAGTTTAATGGCTTCAAAAAAATCCTGTACGTCGTCAGACACACTAAGAATGATAATTTTAATAGCAGGCAGTGCAGCCTTAATCAGGCGGGTAGCTTCCAGACCATCGCCTTCAGGCATGCGAATATCCATTAAGATAAGGTCCGGTGTAAGGTCTTTTGCTTTTTCAAGCGCTTCCTTACCTGTGGTAGCTTCACCTGCAATCATAAACAAGGGATTAGCGGAGAGGATGCTCGCTATTGCTTTACGTGACAAAATATGGTCATCTACGATTAACACGCTAATTGTCATGATAGTATTTCCCTTTCCCCTGTTTTTAAAGTAACAATGACTGTCGTTCCGGAGCCGGGAGCGCTTGCAATCTTTAGATCAGCCCCAATTGACAGGATATCCTGCTCCAGGATTTTATAGCCAAAAGAGGCTTTTTTCTGTTGTAGATCTGCTGGAGCAAAACCTTTGCCATCGTCGGTTATTGTCATAGAAAATCGTTCGTTTTTTTCCTGTAAATTTACGCTAACCCGGGTCGCTTCGGCGTGCTTTCGAATATTAAACAATAATTCCTGAAAGATATGCAAAAGCTTTTTTTGCTGAAAAGAGCTAAAGCTAATAGCACTGTCGAAAGTGGCAGCTAAGGCTGTTATTGCGCCGGTTTGAGTTTCGTGCTGATCAAGCTGAGTTTGTATGGCGGACACCAGTTCAATGTTGTCATCCGGTGGCGTTACTGTTTGTAAAGTGTAAATATGCTGCCGTAATTCGGTATCAGTTAGCTTTATGGCCTCTCTTAAATCGGTAATTGCTGGACAAGGATCTTTGCTGTTTTTCCAGGCAGCTTCAATTTCCAGCACTTTGACATTCATGAAGAACAAGGATTGGGCGATACTGTCATGCAGTTCACGAGCAATTCGAGTGCGTTCCTGCAAGATGGCCGTTTCTTGTTTCTCCTGCTGTAATTTGCTGTACAGGTTTTCCATTAAGGTAAATATGCCATGAGAAAATAAAATAAACAGCAATCCGGTTAAGACTGCAACTAAAACATTTCCCCAGCTCATGGAAATAACGTGCAGATATTCATGCCTGGCAAATTCAAATAGGCCGATACAGATTGCCGGAATAACGGCAGCCAACCATTTCATTCTGGTGATATTCAAAAAAAGTCGCCTCCTGGCAGGAAAATAGTGCTATCTTAGTCTGACTGTAATCGTAAACATTCATTTTGTCAATGTCCGATCTAGATTGTCGAGCGGTCATGTTTTTCATTGACAATTCTGCAGGCGCAGTGTAGTATATAAACAAAATATCATAAAGCTTAGCTGGCTGATCAAGTAAATCAGAGGCTGTACTTCCCATAGTGCAATTGCACTATGGCGAAGTGCGGCCTTTTTTGTTTTCGAAAGGAGTGGGCTCTAATGTGCAAATAGCATAACACACAAGGTGAATAACGGTTCTTTACTGGCGCAATGAAATAGGATTTAATTTGCGCCTAGAAAGGAAGAGGGAAAAAACGTGATACAAAAAACAATTATTACATGGTTACCGGTGCTTTCGGCTCTAGTGGCAATCGCTGTGGATATTTTCATGATCAACATGAGTAAACACACGCCAGTCAATCAGCCGTATTTTATCTATCTGCTGGGGATTATTACGATAGTCTTTGCAGCAAGTGCAATCGCTTCTTATTATAATGCCAAAGCGAAAGCATGGTTGGAGGAGAGAGCGTTATTTGTGGCTGCCGCAGTTTTGTTTTTAAATGTGCTGAATGTGGTGACAAAAAAGCTTGGCTTATTACCAGTCATCTATTTTCCATCACTTGATAAAGTATTAAGTGTTATTGTTGAGGACCGGGAATTTCTTGCAGTTTGCCTTGCGGCTTCAGGGAAGCTGCTGGCCACAGGCTATATATTTGGCGCCATTGCCGGATTTACCACCGGGATTGCTGTTGGCTTCAGCAAAGGAGCAGCCTATTGGATCAATCCACTTATTCGCATTTTGGGACCAATACCGCCTACCGCATGGATTCCTATTGTGCTGATCAGTTTTCCGACTACTTTTTCAGCAAGTGCGTTTTTAATTGCCTTATCCGTTTGGTTTCCTGCAACCGTTATGACAAGCAGCGGTATATTAAATGTTCAAAATGCCTATTTTGAAGTATCAAGCACACTGGGAGCCGGTAAGTATTATCAAATATTTAAGGTAGGCGTGCCTGCTGCTATGCCGCATATGTTTATTGGTCTTTTTAATGGAACGTGCGCTTCGTTTATTACCTTGATGACTGCAGAGATGATTGGGGTTAAAAACGGTATTGGCTGGTACATAAACTGGCAGAAAGAAATGATGGCTTATGCTAACGTCTATGCAGGTTTGATTATCATTGCCATCACATTTTCCATTCTAATTACGCTGTTGTTTAAGCTGCGGGATTATACGCTTGTCTGGCAGAAGGGAGTCATAAAATGGTAGGGGAAATAAAGGTGGAGGGAGTAGTCAAACGCTTTCCCCAACAGGATGCGGAAGATATTGTTGCGCTGAGTGGTATTGATCTTACCGTTGGCGCAGGTGAATTTGTCTCACTTATCGGCCCCTCCGGCTGCGGGAAATCTACACTGCTGCGCTTGATTGCCGGCTTAAATGGCGCAGAAGAGGGGAACTTGTATATCGATGATGAGGCAATCAGCAAACCCTCTTATGAACGGGGACTTGTATTCCAAAACCCCATGCTCTTTCCCTGGCTAAACGTACATGACAATGTTGCTTTTGGCTTAAAGGCTCGCAAACGGTATAAGCATAATAAGTCTGAGGTTGATAAGTTTATTGAATTGGTTGGTTTGTCAGCTTTTCATAAATCCTATCCTCATCAGCTTTCGGGAGGTATGGCACAGCGGGCGTCACTGGCACGGGCCCTCGTCAATCACCCCAAGGTGCTGCTGCTGGATGAACCGCTTGGAGCGCTTGATGCTTTTACCCGGATGAATATGCAGGATGAGCTGATCCGCATTTGGCAGGAGCGTCAAACAACCATGATTATGGTTACCCATGATGTGGATGAAGCTATTTATTTATCAGATCGGGTAATCGTGATGACACCAAGGCCGGCCAAGATTGAAAGCTATATTGAAGTGACACTCCCGAGACCCCGCGCGCGGAATAATCCGGAATTCTTAAGCCTGCGCTCAAAAATTCTTGAGATACTTAACTTTGTCGGTCGAGTGGAAGAACCGAATTATTATTTGTAGTGGAGGAGAAGCAAATGAATGTTAAGAAGAAAATGGCCGCTGTTGCCTTGACGGTAATAACTTCGCTGGTATTGACGGCCTGCGGGCAAAAGCCGGTAACGAAGGTTGAGGATCTCGTATTAAAGATTGGATATACCGGTAGTTTATGTGAAGCTCCTGTGCATATGGCGCTGGAAAAAGGTTTTTTTGAGAAGGAAGGGTTAAAAGTTGATTTAATCAAGCTCGCGCCGGGAACTAATTTTGAGGCCATTACGGCAGGAAAAATTGACGCCAGCTTTGGCCTGTTGGCCAGCCTGATTCAGCCACTTTCCAACGGACTGCCAATCAAAGTAACCAGCGGATTGCATACCGGTTGCGACAAGCTGCTTGTTCCTAGTGATTCGGGCATTCACAGTCTGACAGACTTAAAGGGCAAACGAATTGGTGTGCCCAGTATGACCAGCAGTCCGATTATTTTTACGAAACGGGCCTTGGCTGATGCTGGTGTCGGGATCAGTGAAAAAAATATGGAAGTTGAATTTGCCGTATTTAATGCCAGCGATCTTCCGCTTGCACTGAAAAACGGGTCTATTGACGCTATCGCTATGAATGATCCAACGGCAGCGGTGGCCCAAAAGGAATATGGCTTGACCACTCTTGCTGATTCAGCTGCTACTGCTCCTTATAAAGACCAATACTGCTGCTCTGCATATGTAAGTGATAACTTAGCAAAAGAGCATCCGGAAATTGCAGCGAAGTATACCCGCGCTATGCAGCAGGCAAGTGCCTGGATTCAGAAAAATCAGGATGAAACAGCCAAGATTCAAGTTGAGAAAAAATGGGTTGCCGGTAATGTCGAATTTAATGCGCAAGTTTTAAAAACCTATAATTATATTCCTTCCGTCAAAGGTGCTTATGATGCCTTCGGGATTACGGCAAAACAATTGCAGCAGGTAGGCATGTTAGGTGCTGCTGTAGATGTTGATGCGTTGCATAAAAATAGCTTCATTAAATTAGAAAATGTACAGGACTCAGTTAAATAGTCTCTCTTAAAATATAAAGGTCAGATGATAGTAGCGTTTCAGCTAAATTTTCATCTGGCCTTTTCTCTTAGTTAATCTTAAATAGTACTTTAGGATAGTAGACAAGAAGGGATACCGGTTTATAATAGAAATGTAATTGAATATGATTATCAATATGGCTGGTTAACAAAAAGTTAAAGGCCTGATTTACCTCGCAGGATAAGTCTGGTCTTTTTGAATTTTCTGGAGGCGTTATCGTTGATGTCTGGAGGTGACAATGAAGGATTTGTATAGGTGGTTTAAACAAATATTGAAAGCGGGAGGTTTGATTTTGAATGAAGAAAAAGGTGGTAACAAGATACTGCTTATTCGTAGCTGCATTGCTGTTGTTGATAATTATTCCTATTACGAATGCAACTCCAGCTGCCCAGTTAGTCAGTCAATTTAATTTAACTAGCGATAGAACGGCAACCCCTGTAACTTACACTTTCTTTACTGAACCGGCAAGTGGTACCTTGAAATTTCATGAGCTATTCAGTCCGAATGGGGTTGAAGCGCATATTACTATCCCCGTGAATAGTAAAGAGGGACCTACTGAAGTACAATTAAAGTTTGACCGTCAATTTGTTACTGCTAATTTTCCGCAAAGTGAAACTATTATTTTACAAATCGACAGAAAGACACTGGATTGCTGCAGCCTCTACAGCTTTGCAATCAAGGATGGTCAGCTTACAGTTGCAATTGGGAATAAAACGAATACGGTTGACAACATTTCAGCCTTTACAGGTTCGTTTGTCAGTCAATCCGTTAGCGGTAAGGCGGCGGTATATAAGTGAGAAAAGCGCATAAGCACGTTGTAGCAGGCATACTTGTTTTATCTTCAGCGATACTGGCTAGTTCGCCATTTGCCCTGGCTGCTGCAGAGCGGGCAGAGGAAAAGGAACCGGTCTTTACACTGGAGGAAATAGTCGTAACTTCTCACCGCATGGCGCAGCCACTGGTGATTGAGACCGATCCCAAAGCACCGCGTCAGCCTGTGCCGGCAGCAGATGGAGGTGGATATTTAAAGAATATCCCTGGCTTTTCTGTTGTACGTCAGGGTGGTACCGGCAGTGATCCCCTGCTTCGCGGCCTTGGCGGTACACGGCTTAACGTTTTGCTTGATGGAACAGCTCAGCTAGGCGGCTGCCCAAGCCGGATGGATCCGACTACCTCTTATGCTTTCCCGGAAGCGTTTAGTAAAATAATTGTACTAAAAGGTCCCGAGAGCGTTCGCTATGGCGGTGGCAATGTGGCCGGTACAGTTCTGTTCGAGCGGGAAACAGCCCCTTTTGACAAAGCGGATGTACGGGTAAACAGCAGTGTTCTGGTTGGCAGTGCCGGGCGCAATGATGAATTGCTTGATGTAACAGCCGGAGATACCTCAGGGTATGTACGGATTATCAAGACCCGGTCTCATGCCGACAATTACGAAGATGGTGCAGGGAACAAAATACATTCCTTTTACACCCGTCAAAGCTTGAGTGGCATCGTCGGCGTAACACCTGATGCGAATACTTTGTACGAGTTTGCTGTTGATAGCAGTACGGCGGAAGCGGCCTATGGCAGCCGCGGTATGGATGGGCCCCAGTTTGATCAAAGAAATTATAGCTTTAAATATGAAAAGAAGCATCTTTCAACACTTGTCAGCAATTTAGAATTTAAGGCATATCATAACTATGTCGATCACGTAATGGATAATTTTACTTTCCGTAATCCTGGAATGATGGGGCCTATGGTGAGTAATGTTGACCGCACGACAACCGGTGGTCGGCTGGCAGCTAAGCTCTCACTTAGCACAGCTACGGAAGCAAATGTCGGCTTTGATTATCAGAAAAATGAGCATACCAAAAGAGGAATGGGGACAGAGTACAAATCGCTGAAGAGAAATCGTGATTTAACTTTTACAAATTATGGCCTGTTTGGCGATGCGAAACGCACCCTGGATAGTCATAATCGGCTGATGGCCGGAATCAGAGCAGACAGCCTGGAAGTGAAAAAGCTGACATCGGTGACGGCTGAGGATAAAGATCATACTTACGGAGCTTTCCTACGGTACGAGCATGATTATGCCAACAATCCCCTCACCAGTTACATCGGCCTTGGCCATGCACAGCGTCCTGCCGACTATTGGGAGAGAACCAAAGGCGCAAACAACAGCACTTTCTTTCTGAAACCGGAAAAAAATACCCAGCTCGATACAGGAATTTTATATAATGCCGGAAAATTCCATGCAAGTTTATCGGTGTTTTATGCTGATATTAAGGACTTTATCCTGCTTACAGGAGCTTCATCAGCGAATAATATTGATGCTACCCTGTTTGGCGGCGAAGCGGATGCGGCTTATCGCCTGGCGGATCATTGGACAGCTACAGCCACACTTGCTTATGTTCGCGGTACCAATGAAACGGGCAGTAAGCCTTTGGCACAAATTCCGCCGCTTGAAGCAACCATTGGTCTGAAATACAATAGAGACAAGCTGGAAGTCGGCCTTCTATGGCGTGGTGTGCAGGCGCAAACCCGTTACGATATAGGCAGTGGCAGCGAAGTGGGGCTAGATATTGGACGGAGCAGCGGTTTCGGCATTCTTTCAATGAATGGAGCTTACCGTCCTTCACGAAATATAGTTATTGCTGCAGGTGTAGACAATTTGTTTAATAAAAACTACGCTGAGTTTGTCAGCCGTGAGGGTAAAGCTGTTGATGGAATTCCTGCCTCCGTCAGGCTTAATGAACCGGGACGTACTATTTGGGTGAAAACCAGCTATAACTTCTAATACAGCCGAGTGTTCAGTAAAGGGGTCTTACGGATATTTGTAGAATATTCCGTAAGACTCTTTTTTGCTAAGACAGTGAGGTATATTGGTGATAAAGCTTTTATAAGATGTAATACCGACGATCGAAGGGGTGGGATGATTGGTGTCTGAAAAGGAGATTAAGGGACCGTTTTCACTGACAAGGCGGCGCTTTCTGGCCTGGAGTGCGGCAGTGGCCGGAAGTTCCAGTCTGCTTCACTGGGCAGAGGCGGCAAATTCCTTTGAACCGGTTACTGCCGGGGCGACAATACAAAAAAATGAGAAAGTCGTCTTGACTGCCGGATCACATAACTGCGGCGGCCGCTGCCAAATCAAGGCACACGTCAAAGATGGCGTGATTGTTCGGATTACCACTGATGATAATATAACCGACTCGGAAGCTGCGCCGCAGCTGCGCGGCTGTCTGCGCTGCCGGTCATACCGCAACCGGTTGTATCATACCGATCGTTTGAAATACCCGATGAAACGTGTGGGCAAACGGGGGGAAGGCAAGTTTGTCCGCATTACCTGGGATGAAGCGATTACTATCATGGCTGAGCATACGCAGCGCATCATGACCCAATATGGCCCGGAAGCAATTTTTCTGCATTATGCATCAGGCATTGCCGGTAAGGTTGCCGAACGGGTCTGGATGGGCCGGCTGCTCGGACTCTACGGCGGCTATCTTGGCTATTACGGAACGTACAGTACGGCCTGTACGCAAGCGGCAACGCCCTATACCTATGGTACGGTAGCCACCGGTAATAGCCGGGAGGATTGGGTTAATTCAAAAATGATTATTTTGCTTGGCTTTAATCCGGCTGAAACGGTACATGGCACCAATACTGCCTTTTATCTGAAACAGGCGAAAGAAGCCGGTGCCAAAATTGTCGTTATTGATCCGATTTATTCAAGTACTGCCATAGCGCTGGCTGATGAGTGGATTCCCATAAAACCGACAACCGATAATGCTTTGCTTGATGCAATGGCTTACGTGATGATTACAGAGAAGCTCCATGATCAGACGTATCTTGATACATACTGCCTGGGCTTTGATGAAGAGCATATGCCGCCGGGCATACCGGCAGGCCAGTCCTATAAAAGCCATGTCTTAGGCCAGGGCGGTGATGGAACGGCAAAAACGCCGGAGTGGGCAGAAGCAATTACCGGTGTTCCCCGGGATACCATTATCCGCCTGGCACGCGAATATGCCCAACTGCGTCCGGGTGCCCTCATTCAGGGATATGGGCCGCAGCGCCATGCCTATGGGGAACAGGTGGTCAGAGGCGGAACGGTATTGGCCGCTATGACGGGCAATGTGGGAGTAAAAGGCGGCTGGGCCTCAGGTACTGGGTATAAGGCCAGGGATCAGGTTGTTGGTTCGATTCCTTCGTCTAATCCCTGCAAAGCATCTATATCTTGTTTTATTTGGCCTGACGCGATACGGCGCGGCAAGGAAATGGGAGCTGCCGATGGCGTGCGAGGTGTGCCGAAATTATCCTCTAATATAAAAATGATTTATAACCTGGCAGGCAACTGTCTGATTAATCAGCATTCCGACTGCAACGGCACTGCTAAGCTGCTCGCAGATGAAAGCCAGGTGGAGTGCATCGTGGTAAGTGAGCACTTTATGACTGCCAGTGCGAAGTTTGCCGATATTTTACTGCCCTCCGATAACTTTATGGAACGGGATGATATTGTAAGCCCCTGGGGATGGGGGGATTATCTGCTGTACATGAATAAAGCCGTAGATACCGTTTTTGAGTGCCGCAACGGTTATGACTGGATTAGTGAACTGGCAGATAAACTGGGGCTAAAGGAAAAGTTTACTGAAGGCAAAAGCAAAGAGGACTGGCTCCGCTACCTGGTGGATAAAACCAGGCAGGCTAATCCCGGCTTTCCCACGTGGGAAGAATTCCGAGAACAGGGTGTTTACCGCTGGAAATACGATCAACCGTCGATTGCTTTTCAAAAGCAAATTGAAGAACCCGACAAATATAAGTTCCCCACTCCTTCAGGGAAAATTGAAATTTTTTCACCTCGTCTCTGGGCAATGAATAAGCCCGAACATATTCCAGCCGTACCTAAGTATATTCCTGCCTGGGAAGGACCGGAGGCACCGCTGGCCGAGAAGTATCCGCTTCAGTGTATTGGCCATCATTACAAACGGCGGGTACATTCGACATTTGATAATGTGCCGTGGATGGAGGAAGTCAGTCCCCAGGAAGTATGGATTAACCCGAAAGATGCTGTAGAACGGGGGCTCAAGACGGGAGATAAATGCAAAGTCTTTAATGACAGGGGTGTGATGGTGATACCAGTCAAAATTACCTCCCGCATTATGCCCGGCGTGGTATCGGTACCGCAAGGGGCATGGTGGACGCCGGATGCTAATGGCATTGACCGGCGGGGCTGTACCAATACCATCACCAAATATCACCCGACGCCGCTGGCTTTCGGTAATCCTCAGCACACCAATCTTGTGCAGATAGCCAAAAACTAAAAAGAGTAGGAGGAAGTATGGCGTATGATAGAATTTGGTCAGCCCCGTTGTCCAGGCGGCGCTTTCTCGTTATGAGCGCATTAGCCGGGGGTGCGATGGGACTTACCGCATTGCCTGTAACGACAACTGGTTCAGCGAAAGCAGAAACGCCACTCACAAGAGAGACTGTTCATCCGACAAGCTGTACGCATAACTGCGGCGGCCGCTGCTTTTTAAAAGCCCATATCAAGGACGGGGTGATTACGAGGCTGAGCACGGATGATACTCCAGATAGTCCCGAATTTCCGCAAATCAGAGCCTGTCTGAAAGGATGGGCCCAGCGCAAGCGGCTTTACCACCCTGACCGATTGAAATATCCAATGAAACGGGTGGGCAAGCGCGGTGAAGGCAAATTTGTCCGTATCAGCTGGGAGGAAGCACTTGACACGATTGCGTCCCAAATGCAGCGCATTAAACAAGCCTATGGTAATGAAGCTATTCATTTGCTCTATGGCACGGGTGTGTACGGACAAATCAGTCAATCCTGGCTCATTCCCTCATTTGGCGGGGCACTTGCCCGTTTTCTTCATATGTTTGGCGGGTATCTGGGATATCACAATACCTATAGCTCTGCCTGTTTCAGTTACAGCACACCCTACACATACGGCACTACCGAGGGCAACAGTCCTGATGACCTGGTGAATGCCAAACTCATCGTGCTTTTTGCGGAAAATCTCATGGAAACCAGAATGGGCGGAGCCAATACCGGCCATTACATCAAGCAGGCAAAAGAAAAAGGCGCAAAGGTCATTGTTATTGATCCGCGCTATAGTGATACGGCGCTGGCGCTTGCCGACGAATGGATACCTATTAAGCCGACAACTGATAACGCACTGCTGGATGCTCTGGCCTATGTTATGATAACGGAAAACCTGCAGGATCAGGCTTTTCTCGATACCTACTGTCTGGGCTTTGATGAAGCGCATATGCCCGAAGGTATTGAACCGGGCAACTCATATAAAAGCTATCTGCTTGGTCTCAGCAATGATCATACTGCAAAGACACCCTCCTGGGCAGAGGCGATTACTGGGATAAACCGGGAGACGATCATCAGGCTGGCGCGGCAAATTGCGGGCATTAAACCTTGCTGTCTGCTGCAGGGACTTGGCTGGCAGCGTCACGCCTATGGTGAGCAGCCGGTCAGGGGCTTGCCTGTTTTGGCCGCTATGACCGGCAATGTGGGAATAAGCGGCGGTGGACCGGGACTTCGTCTCGGCGGTCACAGCATCCCGATGGGGTGGATGAGAGCCGGAACCAATCCGGTAAAAGCAACGATCTCCTGTTATGTATGGCCGGAAGCGATACTGCGCGGAAAAGAAATGGGAGTTGCTGACGGCGTACTCGGTACCGAAAGGCTGCCTGCCGATATTAAAATGATTTGGAATTATGCCTCTAATACGTTGATTAACCAGCATTCCGACTGCAATGGAACTGCTAAAATTCTGCAGGATGAGGAAAAATGCGAATTTATTCTTGTTCATGATGTCTTTATGACACCAAGTGCCCGGTTTGCCGATATCCTGCTGCCCGATACTACTCAATTTGAACGGGAAGACATTATTACCTTTGCTTCAGGCATCGGTTATGCCATATACCATCAGAAGCTGGTTGAGCCGATGTTTGAATGCAGAAGCGTTTATCAAGTTACTAGTGAGTTAGCTCAGCGGCTTGGCTTTGGTACCGAGTTTACGGAAGGCAAGAGTGAGCAGGACTGGCTGCGGGAATGTGTTGATTTTGCGAGACAAAAGGATGCAAAATTCCCTGCTTTTGACCAATTTCGCGAACAGGGGATTTATAAAGCTGCGCCGGCTAAACCGCTTATTGCTTATGAAAAGCAGATTGCTAATCCGGCAGCTAATCCCTTTAAGACACCTTCCGGTAAAATTGAATTGTTTTCACCCCGCTTGTGGAAGATGAATAAGGCTAAGGAGATTCCTGCCATACCCAAGTACATTCCCGCATGGGAAGGACCTGAGGCTGCTCTGACAGCCAAATATCCGCTGCAATGCATTGGGCACCATTACAAACGGCGCGTACACTCCACCTTTGATAATAGTGCCTGGCTGGAAGAAGCGGCGCCGCAGCAAATGTGGATAAACACGGAAGATGCTCTAGCTCGGGGACTCAAAGAGGGGGATCTTGCCAAAGTCTTCAATGACCGGGGTACGATTGTAATGCCTGTGAAAATAACGCCCCGCATCATGCCTGGCGTTGTTTCCATCCCCCAGGGAGCCTGGTGGACACCGGACAGTGAGGGAATCGACAGGCGGGGCAATGTTAACACCATTACCAAATATCATCCTACGCCGCTAGCTAAAGGCAACCCTCAGCATACCAACCTGGTAGAGGTTGGTAGAGCGTAATATGGAAGGGAGAAGAGAGTATGTCGGGACAACGTGGATTTTATCTTCGGCAAGACCGCTGTATTGGCTGTTTTACCTGCCAAATAGCCTGTAAAGATACAAATGATTTAGATGTAGGGCAATGTTTCCGCAAGGTTCATGAGTTTGCCGGCGGTGGCTACAGCAAGACCGATAAAGGTTTTACCAATAATGTTTATGCCTATTGGCTGTCTATGAGCTGCAATCATTGCCAGGAGCCGCTGTGCGTCAAAAATTGTCCTACTGGAGCCATGCAGAAGCGTCCGGAGGACGGGATCGTATTTATTGACCAGACAAAATGCGTCGGCTGCCGGTATTGTATCATGAGCTGTCCTTATGGAGCACCTCAATATAACCCTAAAACCGGTAAAACCGGTAAATGTGATATGTGCAAATACTTGATCGATAAAGGGGAACAGCCGGTATGTGTAAGTGCCTGCCCCATGCGGGTGCTGGAAGCGGGTAATGTCGAAGAATTGCAGAAGAAATACCAGGGTGTGCAGCAGATTAAAGGCATGCCTGAGCCAAAAACGAAGCCGTCTTTTGTGATAACGCCCCATCGTGATGCTGTGATGGAAGGATAGAAAGGAGAGGAACAGAATGGGTGAAGAATGGTCCTTGGTTCTATTTACATTATTGGCTCAAACCAGTGTGGGGATCGTTGCCATAAGCCAGTTCACGCCGGAATTAGAGAATAGAACCAACTTGATAGTGCTTCGCTGGGCAGTGGGGACTATGGCTGTTAGTTTGTTGATTTCTTTGACACATCTGGGTGATCCTTTAGGCGCGTACCGGGCACTGTATCACGTAGGAGCGTCATGGCTGAGCCGGGAAATCTGGTGCGCCAGCGGCTTTTTTGGCTTGACGCTGCTGCTGTACTGGAGAGTGCAAAAAGGCGCAAAGCTCAAATCGCCGATGGGCTTTGCAGCAACTGCAGTCGGGGTTCTGATGCTCATCAGCATGTCTTTTATCTATGTGCAGACTGCGATTGATGCCTGGAGTACGGCCTATACGCATGTGACGTTTTTCGGAACGGCTGCAGCTTTAGGGGCACTGACGTATTCAGCAGTGATCATGCGCGTTCAGGCTGATACTCCACCAGTCTTATATAGCCGTCCTTTTACTGTTGGGGCTGTTGGTGCAGGTGTGCAGCTGCTTAGTCTGGCGCCGTATCTGGCTGCTCTTGCTGCCGGCTCTGCTCCTATGCAGGCTACGGCTGCGCTGCTTTATCAGCATAGCTGGCTGCTTGCTGTCAGTCAGCTGTTATTGGTTGCCGGAGCAGGAGGGTTTACTTTTGCAGCATGGGAAAAAGTTGCGATGAAAGGCGCCAGTGCTGCCGGGAAATGGCTATATTCAGGCCTTACTGCCGTTATTATTGGAGAGTTAATCAGCCGGTATCTCTTTTATGCTACCGGCGTGCATGCGATGATGGGGCGCCTATAGAAAGTGAGGGGTACAACAACGGTGGAATGGCAATGGAGATCTTATGTATATGTATCACTGGCCTGTCTGTTCAGAAAAGAGCCTGATGAGGAAATTTTGGCAGCTCTTAGTGAAGAACAGCCGTTATCATGCCTATTTGAGGATTTAAAAAGTCTTTTGCCGGTGGCTGTAGAGCTGGAAGCTGATATCGCTGCTCATACTCACGAGAGCGATGCTTATCAGGCACAGCTAAGGGAGGATTTCAACCGGCTGTTTATAGGGCCGGGGCCTTTGCTGGCCCCACCCTGGGAGTCCGTTCACCGATCCAGGGAGAGGCTGCTGTTTGGCGAACATACTCTGGCGGTACGGGCCTTCTATCATTCTTTTGGCTTAAAGGCTGCCAAACAGGAACAGGAGCCGGAAGATCATATTGCTTTGGAGCTGGAGTTTGCCGGCTGGCTGTGCCAGCAAGCTGCCAATGCAGAAAGTCCTGAACAAGCGGGAGTATTTATTGACGGACATCGTGAGTTTCTTGTGCGCCATATGTTCGAGTGGGTGCCTGCCTTTTGCGGGGCTGTCAGCCGCAGCAGCGAGACAGCGTTTTATCGCAAGCTGGCAATATTGACAATGCTTTGGCTGGATTATGAAAAAGAGGCGGTACATATCGAATAGAATGTGCAGTAAACGCCTGCAGAATAAAGAAACAGAGCGTTTAGTGATGCTAATTACTGGTAATACTACAATAAAATTAGCCTAATTAAGTAAAAATCTACCCAGTACAATTGTCAAGGTGTTTTTCGGTGTGCTACAATAGTAGGGTACAAGCGGGTAGGGGGGTAAGGAACGAAATGAAATCTGTGCTTATGATTCTTGAAGCGGTTGTGGCAATTGCTTTGATTGCATCCGTAGTACTGCAGTCAGGTAAAAGTGCCGGTATGTCAGGCTCGATTGCCGGAGGAGCAGAGACTCTGTTTGGTGGCAAGAAAAAAGGCCTTGACGAGATGTTGGCTCGTGTTACCATGATTCTGGGTATTGTATTTGGTATACTAACCTTGATTCTTGGTCGTGTTCTCACCCATTAACCTCAATGAAAACATTGAGGTTCTTTTTCGTTCTGAATTGCTCTAACAGGTAAAGGGAGGAAGAGAAATAATGGAATTATTGTACTTAGCGCCTGCAGCAGGTATTGTGGCGCTTTTATTTGCGGCCTATCTTATGTCCAGTGTGTTGAAGGAAGACCCAGGCAATGAAAGAATGCGTGAATTGTCTCAGGCTATTTTTGAGGGTGCTATGGCATTCCTTAACAGGCAGTACAAGACGCTGATTCCGTTCACAGTCGGTATTTTTGTTATTTTATTTTTTGTTGACGGATATAAATTAGCCAGTTCCTTTTTAGTAGGTGCCGTTTGCTCGGCTATTGCCGGCTACATAGGCATGACTTCAACTACCAAAGCAAATGCCCGTACAACTGAAGCTGCCCGTCATAGCCTGAATAAGGCACTGGGAGTATCCTTCAGAGCCGGTGCCGTTATGGGTATGTCTGTTGCCGGACTTGGTCTTTTAGGCGTATCCACGCTGTACATTATTTTCCGCGATCCTGTTGTCATTAACAGCTTTGCCTTCGGTGCAAGCGCGATTGCCTTTTTTGCCCGTATTGGCGGCGGTATTTTCACGAAAGCTGCTGACGTAGGCGCCGACCTTGTTGGTAAAGTGGAAGCCGGTATTCCCGAGGATGATCCCCGTAACCCTGCAGTAATTGCCGATAACGTTGGTGACAATGTTGGTGATACTGCCGGTATGGGTGCTGACCTTTTTGAATCATACGGCGCTACCGCAATTGCTGCTATGCTGATCGGTAATACGCTGTTCGGTGTAACTGGTGCGATCTTCCCCTTGCTGATTGGTGCAGCAGGTATTGCCGCATCTATTATCAGTACCTTCTTTGTCCGTACCTCTGAAGATGGTGATCCCCAGGCCGCTCTTAACCGCGGTTTATGGGCTACTAATATAATAACAGCCGTACTTTCCTATCTATTAGCAACCGCTGTTTTTGATGCTAAGCACGCTTTTGGCATCTTTATCGCCATTATTTCCGGCTTGGTTGTTAACGTATTGATTGGAATGCTGACAGAATACTATACCTCTAACGACAAAGCACCTTGCCAACACATTGCAGATGCTTCGCAAACAGGTGCTGCAACTAATATTATTGCTGGTATTGCAAATGGCTTGCGCAGTACCGGATTACCGATGATCGTTTTTTGTGCCGCTACCTGGCTGGCTTTCTCTCAAGCCGGTATTTACGGTATTGCGATGGCAGCAATGGGCATGCTCTGTACTGCCGGCATGGTAGTAGCGGTAGACTCCTTTGGTCCTGTGGCCGACAATGCCGGTGGTATTGCTGAAATGGCTGAGCTTGGTCCTGAAGTTCGTAAAACGACTGACAAGCTGGACTCCGTAGGTAACACAACTGCTGCGATTGCCAAAGGCTTTGCTATTGGCTCAGCGGCGCTCACTGCACTGGCTCTCTTTACGGCCTTTGCCGAAGAAATTGCTAAAAATCCAAAGCTTACCGGACTTTTGGTTGATGGACATTTAGTTGTTAATCTGACCGAACCTGGTGTAATTATCGGTATCTTCCTGGGTGCTACGCTGCCCTTCCTGGTTTGCGCTTTCACGATGGAAGCTGTCGGTAAAGCTGCTTTTGAAATGATTGAAGAAGTTCGCCGCCAATTCCGTGAAATTCCCGGCATAATGGAAGGCACTGGCCGTCCTGATTATGCGAAATGTGTTGATATCAGCACAAAAGCGGCTATTCGCGAAATGATGCTGCCCGGCGTCTTTGCCGTTGGCGCGCCGCTTGTAGTTGGCTTCCTGCTTGGTGCGAAAGCCCTGGCTGGTTTCCTAGCCGGTGTAACTGCCTCCGGTGTACTATTGGCCATCTTCATGTCCAATGCCGGTGGTGCCTGGGATAATGCAAAAAAATACATTGAAGCCGGAAAATACGGCGGTAAAGGAACTCCGACTCATGCTGCTGCCGTTATCGGCGATACCGTTGGTGACCCCTTCAAAGATACCTCCGGTCCGGCGATGAACCCGCTGATCAAAGTTGCCGGTACCATTTCACTCATCATTGCGCCGTTGCTCTTCTTCTAGAGTTAAGCATAATGATAAGGCCTACAGGTTTTAAACCTGTAGGCCTTTTTGTGTTAAAAAAGGGACAGTTCCCTTTTTTAAATGTGTGTCACTGGAACCGTCTCCGTGACAGGAATTCCTCCGTGATACGTGTTCCTTCGTAAATATCTCTCATTTTTTTTGCCCTTCTGGAAATAGCCGGTCCGAAGGATGGAAACTTGCCGGCTTACGTTAAGAAATTCGTACTGTTTGAGCGATAGCGAGTTTACGAATTTTAGTAAGCCGGCAAGTTTCCAAGGCTATTGGAAGATTAGGCCTAGACTTTTTGGCTACTTTTGTGGCAATGACAAAAGTAGCACCCGTGCTTTTTCCTTCAGCCTGTTAAGCTTTAAGCAAGTTTGTGCAAATGAAAAGGTCAACATCTTTTATGCCCATCCTGAGCATAATGAAAACACCACAATACATAGATTCGGCGTTTTCCTGCATTTTCTGACACTGCCAGTATATACCCATTCCTGAACATGATATAATAGAAGGGTATTACCATTATTTAACGGGAGGACAACAGAATTGTCTGTTATGAGAGGTGCTGAACCGTTTCTGCTGCCAGGCAGCGGGCAGGGAGTACTGCTTGTCCATGGCTTCACAGGATCACCGGCAGAAATGAAATTGCTTGGCGAATATTTACATGGTTTGGGATATACGGTACTTGGTGTGCGCTTGTGCGGCCATGGCACTCATGTGCGCGACATGAACCCTACGACCTGGCCGTATTGGTATGGTGCAGTCGAAGACGGCTATCATCTTTTAAAGGGATTATGCAAGGAAATAAGCGTAATCGGACTATCGATGGGTGGCTTATTGTCGCTCAAGCTGTCAGTTGAGTATCCGGTAGCCAAAGTTGCTGCCCTGAGTGCCCCCATCTATCTTTATGAACGCCGCTTGCCACTGCTGCCTATTTATCGTTTATTTCGCAACTATATACCCAAAAAGCGCAAGCGTTTTGCTGACATTGATCCCCTGTATTCAGTGGGTTATGACCATACACCGCTGAAAAGCCTGGAAAGTTTATTAGCTTTTATCAAGCATGTGGATAAATTATTACCGCTGGTGAATGTACCGGCCTTTGTTGCCCAGTCCCGCATAGAACACACAGTACGTCCTGAAAGCGCCAGTCATATTTATGACAGGATTGCGAGTGTAGACAAACAACTGTGCTGGCTGGAGAAGTCGGGACATATTATTACCCTTGATGTGGAACGGCAGCAATTATTTGAAGAGCTTAAACAGTTTTTAGAAAAGTAATATCTTACGGCAATGGAGATGGGAGGGATAAACTATGGATGACCGCAATAGTATGTGTTTTGTATGCGGGCCCAATAATCCTATTGGATTAAAACTAAAATTTCGCGAAGAGAATGAGCAGTATATCACGGAATTCACGGCCGGACCGGAGCATCAGAGCTATGATGGGATCGTGCACGGCGGCATTGTCAGTACCGTGCTTGATGAAATTATGGCCGGGTATATTTATACCAAAGGTCTTCACGCTGTAACCGCGCGATTGGAAGTACGCTATCGTCAGTCGACACCAATCGGTCAGCCGCTCACGGTTGTAGGATGGATAACGCGCGAACGGGGCAAACTATACGAGTTAGCCGGAGAAATACGCTTAGCTGACGGTACTGTCACAGCGGACGGCAAAGCAACAGTAGTACTGGTGCAAGGTGAGTGATGAAAATGGATAAATCGAATGTGCTAAAAGAACGTATCTTGGACTTTATGAGAGAAGAAGCCTACAAACCAATTTCAGCTGAAGATTTGGCTGAAGGAATGGCACTAAAAGGCAAAGAGTTGGCTGAATTTTGGCCTATTCTCGACGAGTTGGAAGCCAAAGCGTTCATTATTAAGACCCGGTATGGCAAATATGGCGTTCCGGAAAAGATGAACCTGATTGTAGGCCGTTATGCGGCAACTTCCAAAGGATTCGGTTTTGTTATTGATAATGTCAGCGTTGAAGGGGATGTCTTTATTGCTCCTGACGCAACCATGAGTGCCATGCATAATGACCGGGTGGTAGCCCGGGTGCATCGCCTAACTTCCGGAGGAACGGGCCGTCGTCGGGAAGGGGAAGTAATCCGTATTGTCGAGAGAGCCAATAACAAGGTAGTAGGGACTTTTGAATCAAGCCGTCACTTTGGATTTGTCATTCCCGATGATTTACGCATCGGTCATGATATTTTTATTCCCAAGAGTGAGTTTAATGGGGCGAAAAAAGGTTCAAAAGTTGTTGTGGAAATTACTAAATGGCCGGAAAAGCGCAAAAGTGCTGAAGGCAAGGTTGCAGAGGTATTGGGGAACAAAGGGGATACGGGAATTGAAATCCTGTCTATTATTACCCGTCACAATTTGCCTACGTCTTTTGATGCCGATGTAGAACGGGAAGCAGAAAAAATCCCTGAAACAATCAGCGAAAATGAATTGGTCGGCCGCCGCGATTTGCGTCATCTGCGGCTTGTTACTATCGATGGTGAGGATGCCAAGGATCTGGATGATGCCGTCCATATCGAGCGTCTGCCCAATGGCCGTTACCGGCTAGGTGTTCATATTGCCGATGTCAGCTATTATGTGAGGGAAAACACTCCGCTCGATAAAGAAGCCCGTGAAAGAGGGACAAGCGTTTACCTCGTTGACCGGGTTCTGCCCATGCTGCCCCAGCGGTTATCCAATGGCATATGCAGTTTAAATGCCGGAGTAGACCGTCTGGCGTTGTCTGCTCACATGGATATCGACCACAAGGGCCAGGTAGTGAATTACGAAATATTCCCCAGTGTCATTCATGTTCATACCCGTCTGTCCTATACGATCGTTAGAAAAATTCTTGCTGATCATGATGAAGAGCTGCGCAGCCAATATGGTGAGCTTGTGCCGGAACTGGAGCAAATGGAGCGGCTTTGTCGCATTTTGAAGGAACGGCGGCTGCGGCGTGGGGCAATTGACTTTGATTTCCCGGAAATAAAAGTGAAACTTGACGAACAAGGTCAGCCTGTGGAACTGGTAAAACGAGTCCGTTCTATTGCCGAATCCATAATAGAAGAATTTATGCTTGTTGCCAATGAAACGGTTGCCGAGCATATGCACCATATTGGAGTACCATCTGTTTTCCGTGTCCACGATGAGCCGGATGCCGAAAAAATGCAGAAGCTGAATCATTTGCTGCATAATTTTGGACAGCAACTGCAGAAGGTGGACGAAATTCAGCCGATGGCGCTGCAGCAAATTCTGTCGCGCATTGCCGGTCGCCCCGAAGAACGGATTGTCAGCACCGTTATGCTGCGCTCGTTAAAACAGGCTCGTTATGAAGCGGAAAACCGGGGACATTTCGGTCTGGCCGCCCGCTATTACACGCATTTCACTTCACCTATCCGGCGTTACCCGGACCTTATCGTTCATCGTCTGGTTAGAGAAACCTTTACCAGTGGCGATATTTCCGCAAAACGGCGTGAAAAACTAGCGCAGCTTTTACCGCAAATTGCGCTGCATTCTTCCGAAAGGGAACGGGCGGCAGCTGAGGCGGAAAGAGAGACAGTCGACTTGAAAAAAGTCGAATACATGGCTCAGTTTGTGGGCGAAGAGTTTGACGGCGTAATTAATGGTGTTACAGCCTTCGGTTTATTTGTTGAATTGCCGAATGGTGTTGAAGGCCTTGTCCATGTATCCAGCATGGATAATGACTATTATCGTTACGTGGAACAGGAGTACGCCTTAATTGGCGAACGGACAGGCAAGGTATTCCGTTTGGGCGATGCTGCCCGTGTACTGTTGACAAAAGTAAATCCGGAAGAGCGCACAATTGATTTTGTGCTGGTTACCGACGTGGGAGTGCAGGCAGCAGGAAGCAAAAGGCCGTCAGCACGCAAGCCTATTGGCGGTAAACGCTCTGCTGCTAAGAATACTGTCGCCGTTAAGTCTGCCGGTAAAAGTAGTGCCGCAAAACCCGCTAAGCAGAGTAACCGGACGAAAAAGAAGAAAACCTCCAGTGCGAGACCGAAATCCTCCAAAAAAGAATAAATAGCGTGTATTTTAAAGCCCGGCTACTCATACTACACATAAGCAAGACGGAGGTGTATGTATGTTTTTAAGCTGGGCTTTAATGAAGTTAATGAACCCGATGGTAGATGAAACAACCATCAAAATGATGACAGAAGAGTATTCCGATAATCCCCTGGCTATGCTTACCGTATCGGAAAAACTATCACCCCGGGCACTGATCGAGGCAGCAATGCGGGCCGAAGCCGGTATGGAACTGGCACGTCCCCTGGGCAGTCCGGTGGTACTTTCTCCCTGGACTAAGCTGTATCTGAACCCAAAACAATTATTTGAATTGCCGAGTACCGACTACACATCAGTTGATACGTCTACCGTTATCGGAGCGGGAGCCAAAAGGCCTCTTCAACTGGATATTCCGATCATGATTACTGGCATGAGCTATGGCGGTTCACTCAGCCTTCAAATGAAAATAGCTCTGGCGAGAGGTGCTGCGGCAGCAGGTACATCTACGAATACCGGTGAATCGGCTGTTACTGATGAAGAGCGGGAGGCTGCCAAATTTCTTATTGGTCAGTATCATCGCGGCGGCTGGTTAAGTGGTCCCGAGCAGCTGGGACAGCTGGATGCTATTGAGATTCAGCTTGGGCAAGGGGCCTGGGGCGGGGCTGTCGACGAAACGATTGAAAGCGATACAATTGGCAAACACTTGAGAAAAGCCTGGCATTTGGAAAAAGGTCAGGATGCCAGTATTTATTCCCGGATGCCCGGCAAAGAAACTCCTCAGGATATTATCGATATGGTCAATAAAATGAAGGCGCAGTTCGAGGTGCCGGTAGGTGTGAAGATTGCTGCTACCGACTATATTGAATACGAGCTTGCGATTATTGCCAAAACGCAGGCAGATTACATTGTAATTGATGGTGCGGAAGGCGGAAGTGCCGGCTCACCGCCAACTCTTCAGGACGATATGGGACTGCCGACGCTGCACGGTTTAGTGCGGGCAGTAGACTATTTAACAGAAAATGGGCTGCGTGAGAAATTCAGCCTCATTGTTGCTGGCGGGCTTGCCACTCCGGGCCATTTCTTAAAGGCTATGGCTTTGGGAGCCGATGCCGTCTATATTGGCTCAATTGCCTTATTGGCTGCTATGCATACCCAGGCATCTAAAGTCATGCCTCAAGCACCGCCCTCGCAGCTGGCGCTGTACAAAGGAAAAATGAATGATAAGCTGGACATTGACAGTGCAGCCCATCATTTAACGAACTTCCTCGCATCATGTACGGCTGAGATGAAGCTGGCTGTACAAGCCATGGGTAAGCACGCAGTAAAGGAACTGACCCGGGAGGATCTGGTAGCTGTAGACAGGGATTTAGCGGAATTTGCCGGCATTCGTTATGCTGCCAGCCATCGGCGTTCTGATTCCAAACAACCTTCCACTCAGCCTGGTCGTACAACTCAAAATCAAGAGAGTGTACCTCTCCAATAAAAATAAAAAAAGGCAATGTCCTCACACGAGGGCATCGCCTTCCGAAAATAAAAGAAATCCCCGATTTATTCGGGGATTTCTTTTATTCTACGTAGGCTACAGCCTCAATTTCTACCAGAACGTCTTTTGGCAGACGGGCCACTTCCACGCAGGAACGGGCTGGCGGGGTTGCTGTGAAGTAACTGCCATAAACTGCATTAATAGCAGCAAAATCATTCATATCTTTAATGAAGACGGTTGTTTTGATAACCTTGTCAAGGTTGGTACCGGCTGCTTCCAGAACTGCCTTAAGGTTAGTCAGCACCTGGTGAGTCTGTACTTCGGCCGTGCCTGTGATTACTTGTCCGGTTGCAGGATCTAAAGGTATCTGTCCGGAAGTGTAGACCAGGTTTCCCATTTTAATTGCCTGCGAGTAAGGACCAATTGCAGCAGGTGCATTGGAAGTACTGATAACTGAAATCATGTTCATCGCTCCTTGTAACTTGATTGGTAGCAATATCTACTATTAGTGTACCCAGTTTATTCCATAGTTGTCAATCGCTTTGGCCGACAAAGCAGCTTTAATTAAAATCTAAGAGGAAGTAGCCCATAAACGGAGAAATACTAAGGAATAGGATAAAGAAGGCAAACTGCCTTTAGTGAATGGAGTGATCACCTGTGTATATGACTCACCTTGAATGTCCAAAATGTAAAGCAGAGCATAACCCTCATCACTTAACCCAATTGTGTTCCGAATGTGGAGCGCCATTATTGGTTCGGTATGACTTAGAAAAAATCAAAGCGAATTTCAAAAAAGAAGATTTACCATACCGCAAGCCCGACTTGTGGCGTTATCATGAAATGCTGCCTTTAGTGGACGAGCAAAATAAGGTGACTCTCGGTGAAGGCATGACGCCATTATTGTCACTAGACAAGTTAAGTAAAAAGCTGGGCATTGAATTATTCTTAAAAGACGAAGGAATTATTCCCAGCGGCACCTTCAAATCCCGCGGTGCTGCCGTTGGTGTTTCGCGGGCCAAAGAACTGGGAGTTACGGCCCTTGCTATGCCGACTAACGGTAATGCGGGTGCTTCGTGGAGCATTTACTGTGCCAAAGCCGATATTGATGCATATATTGTCATGCCTGTTGACGCACCGTCTATTACCCGCAATGAATGCGCCATTGCCGGAGCAAAACTGTTTTTAGTCAATGGACTAATCAGTGACGCCGGTAAAATAGTTGGACGGGCAGTAGCTAAAAATGGCTGGATGGATGCATCAACGCTAAAAGAGCCTTACCGGATTGAAGGTAAAAAGACGATGGGGCTGGAAATTGCCGAACAAATGAACTGGGAAGTTCCCGATGTGATTCTTTATCCTACTGGCGGCGGTGTAGGACTGATTGGAATTTATAAAGCTTTAAGGGAATTACAGGCTATTGGCTGGATCGGCGAAAAAATGCCTCGTCTGGTAGCCGTACAGGCAGCTGGCTGCGCTCCTATCGTAAAAGCCTGGGAAGAAAAGAAAGCAGCATCCGAGTTCTGGAACAATGCTTCCACAGTAGCTTTTGGTATTACTGTGCCGAAAGCCTTAGGAGATTTCCTGGTGCTGGAAGCGTTATATGAGACTGATGGCTGCGCCATTGCGATCGATGATGAAGAGTTGCTGCGTGATCTTGCTGAACTGGCTAGTGAAGAAGGATTATTTATCTGCCCCGAAGGAGCAGCTAACTATACGGCGACCAAGAAGCTATGCCAAAGCGGCTGGATCAAACCAGGTGAGAAGGTAGTCCTGCTCAATACCGGTACGGGACTGAAATATCCTGATACGGTGAAAGTGGAAGTACCGGTGCTGCAGCCTGATGAAGATATCCCTGTGTTGCTGTAAGCTTGACTAGTTTCCAAGTTTTAAGGTAACATATAGTGTACACTAGTAAAAGAGGTGTCAGGCAATGCAAAAAACTGCAGGCATAAAAATAGCTGCCGAAAACCGTAAGGCGCGGCATGATTATCATATTCACGAAACATTTGAAGCAGGCATTGCTTTGACCGGTACGGAAGTAAAATCATTGAGAGCCGGCAAGGCTAACCTGAAGGACAGCTATGCGCGGATCGATAATGGTGAGCTGATGCTGCATAACATGCACATCAGCCCTTATGAGCAGGGCAATCGCTTCAATCATGAACCGCTGCGAACCCGTAAGCTGCTGATGCACCGGTATGAGATTAATAAGCTGGTTGGCCAAACCCGGGAAAAGGGTTATACGTTAACGCCACTTAAACTCTATTTTTCCAAAGGTAAAGTGAAAGTGGAGCTGGCTCTGACGACCGGGAAGAAAAATTACGATAAGCGTAATGATATGGCCGAAAAAGATGCAAAGCGGGAGATTGACCGCCATATGCGGGATAAACAAAAGGATTTTTAAGAAGCACCGGTAGTCTGCTGTGACTGTTTAGTGCCTCCCCAGAGCTGTAAGAATAAAATGCCAGCTAGAATTAACAGACCGCCGCCCAACTGGGGCGGCGTTATTTTTTCGCCCAGAAGCGAAATGGACATACATACGGTTAGAACGGGCTCAGCACAACTGATAATCGCAGCATTGGAGGGGCCGATATAGGGCAAGGCGGCAAAAACACCAAGGATACCGACGATTGTCGAGAAAATTGACATAGCTAATAGCGTTAACCAGCCGCTTGCAGGCAGGGTAAAGATGAACTCACCGGTTAATAGAGATATGAGGATGAATGTTATTGCTGCTGCCGTACATACATACGTGGTGGCAACAAGGGAATCAACCGTTTTCATTAACCGATTTCCTGCAAGAATGTATAGTGAATAAATAATTGCCGAAGTAATTCCGCAGATAACCCCAACCGTACTTACGCCGGTAAAGGAAACGCCGAGAATGAAAAACAAACCAGAGAAACAGATAGAGAGAGAAGCGAATTTCCGCCAGTTGAGCTGGTCATCACCCAGCACAATGGCAAGCAGACTGACGATGGCCGGATATAAATAGAGGAGCATAGAACTCAGAGAGGCTGGCAAGTATTGAATGGAAGCCGCAAAGGTAGCAGACATCGCTCCATAGCCAACTACACCCAGGAGGACCAATTGAATGCCGATTTTTTTATTGACAGAGGCATTTATGTTTCGCAAATATAGGATCAGCCAAAGGAAGATACTGGCCAGAATGAACCGGGTCGTCAGAATAGTAAGGGTATTGGCTCCGGCAGCGTAAGAAAATTTTATAAAAATCGGCAGAGTTGCAAAACCGGCAGCAGATGCTAAGGCTAGCAGCGTTCCCTTGTGATGTGGAATCATGACAGCATTCCTCCAATTATATACAATAGCTTTATCATATAGTAAATGCAGTGAGAAAGGAAGGCGTAACCTTTTATTCTTATCTCTCCATAGGAATGATGGATATTCTTTCGCTGTCATAATATATATGTAAGAGGAGAAGGAGGAGATGGATTTGGATGCTCTGATTGCCTCGATACCTTTGTTTGTTCTGTTAATCGGGCTGCCGCTGCTGATGAAGCCGGCAGTAAAGGTAGCTCCCATTGCGTGGTTGGTTACGGTCTTACTTGCTATTTTTTATTTTGGTTTTCCGGTGGGAGTAACTTTGCTGGCGGCTTTGCAAGGCGCAGTAACCGGTATTTTTCCTATCATGTACATTCCTTTTGGTGCCTTAGTTGTCTATAATGTTTTAAAAGTGACAGGCTGGATGAACAAAATGCAAGGAGCCATGGGGTCTCTTACAACTGACCGTCGGGCGCAGGCTTTATTGATCGGCTTTGGTTTCAGTGCTTTTCTGGAAGGTATTTGCGGTTTTGGCGCACCGGTAGCGATTCCGGCAAGTATCTTGGTTGGCTTAGGCTATGATCCCATGATGGCCGCGCTGGTTTGTTTGGTAGCCAACACAGGGCCAGTGCCTTTTGGATCGCTAGGCATACCTACAGATACGCTTGCTCTTACCACTCAGCTGGATTGGATGAAGCTTTCTCAAATGACGGGCCGCATAATGCCGGTGTTAGCCTTTATTATGGCATTTGCCACTGTGTATGCTATGTCGGGCACTCGCGGCGTAAAGGGAGTCATTCCGCTGATTTTAGTAACAGGCTTGAGTTTTTCCGTTATGCAGTTTTTTACCGCCAATTATTTGGGTGCAACGCTGGTAGATGTGCTTTCATCCCTTGTTTGCCTGACGGCCGTTGCCGGTTATCTCAACTATCGCAAAATCGAGCCGGTATGGCTTTTCCCTGGAGAGAAAAAGCGGCAGCAATCCAGAATCGGGCGGATTAATTTCCGCGAGTTGTTCTTATCCTGGCTGCCCTATATTTTACTGGCGGTATTGATTATCGCAGTTAATCTGCCGTCTACAAAAGCATTTTTTGCCGGAAGGACAGTAGGTTCAGAGTTCCTGCTTATCCGGGCAGATATCTATAATCCAGGCAAACTCTATGCCTTTACCTGGCTGCAAAGTCCCGGTACTATTATGCTGATTGCCGGACTGATTGCTTTCCGCTTTATGGGCATACGTTTTGCAGTAGTGAAAGAGCAATTTGGTAAGACCTTCACCCAGATGATTCCCTCCTTTATTGCAGTAGCGTGTATTCTCTCTATCTCAGAAGTGATGAATCTGGCATTGCCTATTATCGATCCTAAGACGAAGGCGGCCATATGGGTCAGCTCCACCGGCGCAGCATTGCCCTCCATGGTTGCTGTTATGGCTAAGAGTCTGGTCAGCATGGTGAATGCCTATGTATATCCTTTCCTAAGCCCCGTATTTGGCACAATCGGCGTTTTCCTAACAGGCAGCAATACCTCCTCGAATGCTTTGTTCGGTAACCTGCAGAAAATAACTGCCCAAGGACTTGGCTTATCTGATATCCTCATGGCTGCGGCAGGTAACGCCGGAAGTACGGCCGGGAAAATGATCTCACCACAGAGTATTGTCATTGCCGCAACTGCCGTAGGATTGTTAGGTAAAGAAGGCCTGATTATGCGCAAAACCATTAAATATACAATTCCATATGTCATTTTCCTCGGACTTATGGTGTGGATGTATGCCTTTGTATTTCCTGGTCTAGTTCCATAGAAGAGCGGCTCTACTAAGAGCCGTTTTTTCGTTATTATTGACTTTTTAACTGTATTAGTATATACTAAACAGTGCACTAGAGTCATACTGCCAAATGCTCCATAACCATGGGGGCGTACTGGTTTCGACAGGGGTGGGTGTGGCATAGGTAGCGAGCCGGGGTTCCATCTGCCCGTTGATACGGTGGAAAATTGTAAACGCAAACGAAGATTACGCTTTAGCTGCATAGCTAACGTTCTGCCCACGCTCGCCCGTGGCCTGGGATAGAACGTCATTTAGCGGGATACCTGAAGCCCAATTCTCGGAGGGCCGACTGGAAAACTTTATCGAGATAGCGCCAGAGAAGCCTGTCAGGGGGCGTCAACGGGGCGAAATTTAAAGCACTGACTGCGCTCGGAGAGACTTATGTAGCAACGCCTTTGGACAGGAGTTCGATTCTCCTCGCCTCCACCAATTGAATCTCCCCTCCACCCGGTATATAATAGATGTAAGATCTATCTATATTAGGTGGAGGTTTTGCTTTATGAAGGTGACTTGTCATTTGTGTGGAGTCGAATTTGAAAAAGCAGACAAAGAAGTGCGGCGACAGCAAAAAGAAGGAAGAGATTATTTTTTCTGCAGCCGCAGCTGTACTGGCATTCACGCAAATAAAATTAGGCACAATACTCCTGATGATGGCTTAAAGTCCTACCATGCAATTATGAAGCAGGAACGAAGAACTATGTTAGCAATTGTAAAAATACCATTA
>NZ_DALZUO010000018.1:0-80601 GCF_032013335.1 Anaerospora sp.
GCTGGAAACGGCCTGGGAGGATAGGGAGTCGCTGATTAGACAAAAAGCACTTACAATTGTAAGTGCTTTTTTGCTTTATGTATGTAAGCGTCCTGGTTAGGACGCTTTTTATTATGTTAGACTAATACCCATAATCCGCCAATCGCAATAAGAATTAGGATGATCAGCCAAAAGTTGGACAGTAAGAAAAACAGAATAACAGCTATAACTGCCCATGATATCATACGAATTCCTCCCCATGATCTTTATTACATAATATGTAATAGATCTGTTAGTGTATACAATATTGAGGAGAAAATTTGTATAGGGTTGAATGGCACTATTAGTATCTATTTAAAAAATCTTTAAAGGAAGTAATGGAAGGGTACGCTTCTTGTTTGTATTGTAATAACTCACTGACGGTTACGAATTCATATCCATCTTTGCGGAGTGCATCAATAATAGTTCCTATCGCCTGTGGAGTTGGCAAGGGGTATTGGCCATCGTGCAACAGGACAATACTGCCTGGCTTTGCTTCTTTTAAGACAAAATTAACTACTTTCTCAGTAGAAGGCCGCTGCCAGTCATGAGGATCAATGGACCATAATATGACTTTATACCCTTTTTGCTCAGCGACTTCGATGACTTTGCTATTGAGCATACCGCCTGGGGGCCGGAATAAAACGGGTTGGGGAGCATGGGAGAGAATGATTTTTTCTGTCTTATTAAACTCTTCTTCTATATTTTTTTTAGTAAGTGCCGGTAGTGATGAATGGCTATAGGCATGGGAGCCAATTTCATGGCCGTCGCGTACTTCCTGAGCAATCAGCGCGGGGGATTGCTCAGCATTAATCCCAAGTACAAAGAAAGTTACTTTTACTTGCTTGGCTTTAAGAACCTCTAATATCTCGGGAGTAGTTTTGTAATGAGGTCCATCATCAATTGTTAAAGCAATAACTTTACGGGGAACCTGAGCCTGATAAATGATTTGATTGTTATCGAGTTTAGTTTGGGCAATTTCTCCGATAACTGCTGTTGCCAGAATAAAGCAAGAGCAAAGTATAAAATGAATTTTTTTCATTTTATCACCTCAACTGATTGTCTATTGTCGCTGTATAGTCAAGTATATTCTACTGTTAATAAAATTAGGCTTAATAAGAACAAAAACCCCACTGCTGTAGCAGTGGGGTTACTTTTCTCCTGTTAAACGCTGCAAGGCGGTAATAAACTCATAGGGATCGACGGACATTGTAATGCCAGGAATTTGAGGATCTGAACTGCGGCTATACATTTCAAGAATCATTTTTTCATTCTTTAAATAAATATCTAAGACGGTATTTGCTTTGTTGTTCTCGAGACTGACTTTCAAGACTATTTTCTCATTCATCGAAATCTCCTATAAAGACGGCTTTGTGTTATTATCATATGTTAAGTTCTATATAGGAGGTGAAGAAAAAGTAAAAAAATTTGATATAAATTATTTTTCTGCTCTCCAGCCGTCTTTGTAAAACCAGATATGGAACTGATACCAGATAAACCAGCTAAGCATCCAAAGGATAAAGGAGTGATAAATTCTATAGCCATTGTTATAGCTGATCATAGAAGTATATTCTACCGCAAAGTACTCAAAGACCGATAAGACGATAGACCATAGCAATGCCCACTTTATTCTTGACATGGGGGAGTAGCGTACCCAAAACATTGCAAATACTGGAACAACAACTACATTCGCTGCAAATGAGATATCTTCTACCAGAGGCATTACCCGGAGCGGAAACTCCCACCAGCCAAAATAGGTTGCAGTGTAACACCATAGATTGGCATATAAGCTTGCAAATAAAGCTACTGGTATATAGCGCTTCATCCCTTTGTAGCCAATAATCAAGGCCGCTAGGGCGATAAGCAGTGATAAATACTGTACAGTAAGTTCAATAGACATAGCAAGTACTCCTTTAAAATGCAGGGCTGAAGGATAAAAAAATAACTGGCTATAAGCCAGTTAGAAGGAGAGGGAAAAATTTACTACAATATAGTTATTCCCTTTCGTTTAACTTTTTATTACCGGTAAGGACTATTCTTTTAAATAGTTGTTAGGAGGTTAGTATAAGCGATGGATGAAGTTGATTTAACACGACTGAGTTCAAAATTAATTACTTCAGTGAGTGAGCCGGTCTATACGATTTCCTATTTAACAGCGCAAGCGAGAAATGGGTTGGTAAATGTTAGTTCTGCAAATTTAACGCTTGCTGTTCCCGGCAATATCGTGTGTCAAATTAAAAATAATAGCGCAAATAAAATGACATCGGTGGAAGGGATTTTGGTCAACAGCTCAGTAAATATTGGTTATTCTCTTATACGAAATGGTGCATTAAATGGCACGCTAACGCCGCAAACCGTGTATAATGTAAATAGTAAGTTTATTCCTTCAATCTCTACTACTGTAGCATCTGCTGCGGGTGCTGCAGTTAGTGTGAGTGACGGAGATATTCTTTTGAGTCAGCTCTCATTAACCAATAGTTTTAACCCAATCAGTATTGTTCCGATCATTATCAATCCAGGAACCTCCCTATACTTTTTATCTTCGGGAGCGTTAGGTTTAAATGTTACTATAAATGTTATTTTCACAGAATACCCGAGCAATTTGTAATAGAAAAGAATGAGTTAAGTAGGTAGAGGTGTAGTTATGACAAATATTATTGCATTTCTAGGTCCCAGCGGAGCAGGCAAAAGCACCTTACAAGGTTTTTTGGATATTCAGCCAATTGTCACCTGGACATCGAGATTACCCCGTGAAGGCGAGATAAATGGAGTAAATTATCATTTTACAACTAACGATACGATTATGCAGATGTTTGAGCAGGGCTTATTACTGGAGTTTACTAAATACAATGGCAATTTATATGGAACACCAGTAGCTTCGCTGGATGAAGTAATTCTCAAGGGACTGCTTGGTTCAATAATCGTAGACTGCAATGGTGCTAGTGAACTGCGGAAAAAATATTGTGAACGAGTTTTACTTGTAGGTATCTATGCTCCCGAAGAAGAATGCATTGCCCGCCTTAAAAAAAGAGGAGATGCAAATGCGCTGTTACGAGTTAGTACCTATCATGAAGAAGTGCAAGCAATGCAGAAACTCGCTGATATTACAATTAATAACGCTAAGGAAAACTGGAACCGCAGCAGGAAACTGGTTCAATTATTTAAAAAACCCTGTTAAAATCAAAACAGCCAAATAACCTGCTTGAATATAAGTAGATTATTTGACTGTTTTATTTATTTATTTATTTATTTATTTAGCGATTTTACGAACCGCTCGATGCGAAGGAGCGCCTCTGACAGATTTTCAACAGATGCAGCATAGGAACAGCGGACAAAACCTTCACCACTTGCGCCAAAAGCATCACCGGGGACCAATGCAACCTTTTCTGCCTTTAGCAGCTCTTCAGCAAATTGCATAGAAGAGAGCCCTGTAGTTTTGATTGAAGGAAAGATGTAAAATGCTCCCTTGGGCTCGAAGCAAGGTAAGCCAATACGCTGAAATCCATCAAGCATAAGTCTGCGGCGATGATTATATTCGACAACCATCTTATTCATATTTGTCTTGCCTCTTTTAAGAGCCTCGATAGCGGCTACTTGGGCGGTTATTGGCGCACACAGCATCGTATACTGATGAATTTTCATCATGGCACCAATAAAATCGGAGTTTGATAATGCATATCCAATACGCCAGCCTGTCATTGCATATGCTTTAGAAAACCCGTTCAGCACAATGGTTCGGTCACGCATACCAGGAAGGCTGGAGAAACAGGTATGGCTGCCTTCATAGGTGAGATCGGCATATATCTCATCTGATATAACAATAAGATCATGTTTTAGAGCAAAGGCCGCGATGGCGGATAAATCCTCCCGCGTCATGATTGCTCCTGTTGGATTATTCGGGTAGCCGATGAGCAAAAGTTTTGTGCGGTCCGTAACTGCTTGTTCTAATTGATTAACGGTAACGCGAAACTCATCTTCCATAAAAGTAGGAACAGGAACGGGGATACCACCTGCTAATGAGACGCACGCCTTGTATGATACATAAGAGGGCTCGGGAATCAGGACTTCATCGCCTGGGCTTAATAACGCACGCATTGCGAGATCAACGGCTTCGCTTACTCCGACAGTAATTAATACTTCAGAACGCGGATCATAATGAACTTCGTAATCAGCAGCAATTTTACGGGAAATTTCTTCTCGCAGCTCAAGCAATCCATAATTGGAGGTATACGAAGTGTAACCGCGTTGTAAGCCATAGATACAGCTTTCCCTGATGTGCCAGGGAGTAATAAAGTCCGGCTCACCGACACCGAGCGAAATAACACCTTTCATTTCAGCAGCAATGTCAAAAAAGCGACGAATACCAGAGGGCGGAATAGCGTTTACTGTGGGTGAAATTCGATCTGCCCAGCTCATGGTGTGATTACCAGCCTGTGATCATTTTCGTCATCTTCAATAATGACACCGGCTTCTTTGTATTTCTTGAGCATAAAATGGGTGGTAGTACTGATAACGCCATCGATTGTAGCAAGTTTATCAGAAACAAACTGAGCAACTTCTTTTAGTGTCTGCCCCTGAATGATCACCAAAAGGTCGTACGCACCTGACATTAGCGAAACACTGTGTACTTCAGGAAAACGGTAAATACGTTCGGCAATAAAATCAAAGCCGCTTTCCCGTTGCGGTGTTATTTTTACATCAATCACTGCCGTTACGTTATCTATCCCGGCTTTTTCCCAATTGATAATAGCAGGGCGCTTTATAATAATTTTTTCATCCTCTAATCGTTTCATTGTTTCTGCTAATTCATTTTCAGGAGTATCCAGCATAATTGCCAATTTGTTTAAGGGCAGGGCTGGTTCCTTATCTAAAATCTCCAATAATTCTTTCATCTTGTATTTCTCCCTTCGAAATTTGCATAGTTTGCACGAGAATTTTCCTCTTTGCAGTCAGAGAGAGCGACTTTCTGACAAAATAAAAAGTTCCCGTCCTAAGAGAAGGACGGGAACTAAACCCGCGGTACCACCTAAATTAGCCAATTGGCTCACTTTATGCCGTTAACGCCGGCTACGATGAGACTTACGAATTCGTCTCTAACTCCAGGGTGGCTTTCCGTATTGTTCTTATGCCAGCTTCCACTAATACCAGCTCTCTGTGAAAAGAAGAAATACGTACTTTTCCTATCATCATTATGATGTCGTTATGCTATTTAGCAATAGCATAGCAAAAAAAAACCTCTGATGCAAGGGCAGATTTATTAATTATTAACATTTCGGGGAAGGTAGAGTGAATCTTATCGCGAATTATGGCAGAAAGTCAAATTTATTTTCAAGGAGGAATTGCCTTGATTGATCAAGATGATAAGGTATTGCCGGTGGCTCCGGTTGTAGGTAATAAAGCGATAAAAATTATGTCATTTGGACTTGAGCAGAATAAAGATCAACAAGTGAATCGCAAAAAAGTGACCAACCGCTCTGAGAAAAATAAGAAAGAGCTTATCTGTACGGTCACGGCCGATAAGGTAGACTGTCAAATCTAATAACTTGCAGCTTAAGGCGTAGGAATGGATTTGAGCTGACAAGGTACAAAAGTGTACAGCGGTGGATAGACACTGTTAATAAGCGTGTATACTAATTGCTAAAGGTGGTGATGTTGCAGTGAAAAAAATATGGCTGGCAGGCGGCTGCTTCTGGGGTGTTGAGGGCTACTTTCAGCAATTACAAGGAGTAGTCGATACAACAGTAGGTTATGGTCAGGGTCAAGTGGTGAATCCTACTTATCAGCAGGTGTGCAGCGGAGAAACCGGACACACGGAGATATGTGAGGTCGTTTATGAGGAAACACAAATCACGCTGGTTAAAGTGCTTGAACATTTCTTTCGCATCGTTGATCCCACCAGTCTCAATCGTCAGGGGCCTGACCGTGGCACGCAATATCGGAGTGGTGTGTATTATACAGACGAAATTGATGGGGCTGTAATAAAGGAAGTGCTGCAACAGGTACAAGTTCGCTATACCAGGCCAATCGTGGTAGAAGTAGAAGCCTTGCAATCCTTTTATCCCGCTGAAGAATATCACCAAGATTATCTCAACAAGAATCCACATGGGTATTGTCATATCGATATGGGTCTTGCCACAGTGAATGAAAGAAAGTAGTTGAGAGCACTCATGAAGTCATGAGTGCTTTTATTTTTGCAAAATGAATGTTATGAAAAGTTGGAATAGAGGGAAAAATACAAACATATCACAAGAGAGGAGAATAGTATGATTTGTATTATGGGATCAAAATGCCAGTGCGTGTACAATCAATCAGGTCAATGTGCTGGAGAGCCAAAACCTGAAAATGTTCCATGTCTTGGCTTAGTTTGCTTTAATATTACCAATAAATAAAAACGAAAATCCCCTCCTATGAACGATGTAACCATTATCTAGTTAACAGAATATAATAACATAGGAGGGGATAAAATGGATGAAAAACTGAAAGAAAAGCTAGATGAAGTGGGATCAAAAATAGACGATAAGGTTGAAGAAAAGGCATTAGAGTATGATATTCCCAAATGGGCTGTCTGGCTAGGCGGCGCAATAGCTGTCAGTGTGATTATTAAAATATTATTCTAAGGCATTCGTATCTGAAACAACGACCTCCGCCAAAGCGGAGGTCGTTGTTATTATTCAATTTCGTTTAAACAGCGTGTGTATCTGTTCGTAAAAGCAGATAATTAATGAACCATGCAATTTCGCTAAGTAAGAATTCATAGTCACCATTTAAAAATGTGGTAACAGGAAGCCAGATAAAAACTGCCACAGGCACTGATAACCAAAGTATGCCCGCAAATATCCAGCCAATACTTCCGGTTTGTATGCAGCGCAAGGCGGCTTTGCAAGGGAGTATTGCAAAATAATACAAGGCGAAGGAGCCAATAATATGCAGAATAGTACGTAGTGTTGAAAGCAAATTTATCACCTGCAGTCAATAGTGATTACTACATAATTCGACTTAGATGTACAATATCCTACACGAGACTAGCGTTAATTTCTCCCAAAAAAGGTTTTATTTCTTAAGTAGACGAATAGTAGAATGAAATACATCCTAAAGGACGTGGCTGGAACCAAGTCTTTTAGGATGTAGGTGGAAGCCTATTCGTTTATATATACGAATCTAAGTTAGTCTCTGTTAAACTCAGGCTGCACTGATTCGGGAGAGAACACTCGAATCGCTTCTGTTTTACCATTGTTTATTATTTGCAGGCTCCAGGTTCCCAGTTTTTCATTCTTTGCATTGACTACAAAAACCTGCAAGTTTACTAGAGAGCCTTTTTCAGCAGGGATTGATATCTTACCGGAATCTTTTCCCTTAAGAACAACTGTTTCGCGTTGGGTTTTTGAGTTTCCAACACTCCATTCAAGTTTAATTTCTGCAGCACTTGTGGGCATTTCTTCTTTGGCATAATAAGTGGACGCCCAAAACGTAGACGGATTATCTACAACAACCTCTACGGTCATATTTGCAGGTGAGGCATTTGCCGCATGGAATGGGGTAGCGATGAGGAATAGTAGTACTAAGCATACATTCAATAGCCCTTGTTTTAATTGATTCATAACAGTCTACCTCCGTAACGGTTTTTCTTTATTTTACCATAATTTATACAAGCTTTATAGTGAGAGCGGCATATTAACTTTTTTGCATTGGGACGGGCAAAAAAAATAACTGGCTGTTAAGCCAGTTAATGGGAGAGGAGAAGATTTGGTATCATATAAAGTATGCCCTGCATCATTGCTTTTTAGACAGTACCAAGTTTGTAAACTGACAAAAAAGAAAGATTGGGTGTGATTTTTGATATGGCCAAAAGTATAATGCCTATTCGCTGTCAGTGGTGTAGTGACGATCCCTTGTATATTCAGTATCATGACACCGAGTGGGGTGTCCCGGTATTTGATGACGGCAAACTTTTTGAATTTCTAATGCTTGAGGGTGCACAGGCTGGATTAAGCTGGATTACTGTTTTACGGAAAAGGGAAACCTATCGCAAAGCATTTGATGAGTTTTCCTGGGAAAAAATTGCTGCTTATGACGAAGCAAAAGTGGCCGAATTGCTGCAAGATCCAGGTATAATACGCAATCGCTTAAAAATTGCAGCTGCTATACAAAATGCGCAAGCTTTTATGAAAATTATCGATAGCCATGGCAGTTTTGCCAGTTATATTTGGCAGTTCGTAGAAGGAGCCCCTATACGCAATAACTGGCAAAGTATTGGAGAGGTACCTGCACAGAGTAAAGAATCGGAACGGATGAGCAAGGATCTGAAAAAAAGGGGATTCCGTTTTGTTGGGCCAACGATTTGTTACGCCTATATGCAGGCTGTTGGGATGGTAAATGATCATACAACAGATTGCTTCCGCCATAGTCAAATGGAGACCTGTATAAAAAAATAAGATAGCTGCTACAGTACAAAGACAATCATTATACATAGAGGCAGGAAAATGCATGCAGCATATTGTATATTACGTTTCCGGTCATGGCTTCGGGCACCTGACCCGGTCATTGGCAATTATTGAATTGCTTTTGCAGCATAGAAACGACCTTTCAATTCGTATGAAGTGCAGCTCAGCGCATGCTGCTTTTGCAGAGCGTTACTTGCAAGAGCGAAACCTGACTGTACAAATTCAGTTGTTTGAATCAAATTTTGATATCGTCGTTGACCCGGTTAAGGTATGCGTCGATTTTCCGTCTACCATTAATAATCTTAAGATGTGGATTAAAGAGTTACCGGCCCGGGGGCTGCGGGAATGTGAGCATGTTGAAGGAAAAACGGCTTTAATCCTTTCCGATATAGTACCGGAAGCTTTTGTAGTGGCAGCTCGGCTAGGGATACCTGCTATTGGAATTAGTAATTTTACCTGGTATGAAATTTGTAAGGAATATGTACCGGCAAAGTACCTGGCTATTCTAAAAGAAATGTATCAAAAAGCAACGACTTTTCTTGAGTTCCCGCTGTCTACAGGTGATCATATGCCAGTGAGCAACAGGACTCCGGTGGGGATGATCAGCCGTCCTATCAATGAAAATAAGGTGAAAGAAATCCGAAAAAGGTATAAGAAGGAGGATCGGCCGCTGCTATTATTTAGTATAGGCGGTGCCTTGGAACTGGAATGTCAGGCGTTGTCCTCAGGCATAGATTGGCTTTACACGCGTGGTGTTTGTTTGCCCTCCAAGGATAATACATTCCCGATACCTGATGATGAATCGGATATACAAAATTATGTCGCTGCTTGTGATGCCGTTGTTACGAAATTCGGCTGGTCTACATTGGCTGAAGCAATGATTGCACAAAAACCTGTATTTTTAATAAAAGCTAATGGTGGCTGGGCGGAAGAAAATTTAATTATGCCTGAAATTAAGACGTTAAATTGTATAAGATCAATTGTACCTGCCGAACTATATTCTTTCTCGCCGGACATTGTAAGTCAACAAATACAGCAGATGAGCGAATTTTATAAGTCTATTGGAGAGCGGTACAGGTATTCGCCTGAAGACATTATTAGGCAGCTTACACCTTATTTGCCTGTTAGTAACATGATAATCTAGAAGTAGAGGAATGTGATGCAACTGAAACTGCCAATACAATTAGCAGAAAAATTAAAGCAGCAATTAGGAGCAGAATATCCAGCTTTTGTTGAAGCTTTTGCACAAGATAAAATAGCCGGACTGCGGGCAAATCGTCTAAAGATTTCGCCTGAAAAACTGAAGACATTATTACCCTATTTGCAGGAGGCTGTTGAATGGTGCAGTGATGGTTTTTATTACCGAGACAGCGAAGTACGGCCGGCGAAGCATCCGTATTACTATGCTGGCTTATATTATATTCAGGAGCCGAGTGCAATGCTGCCCGTCCAACTGCTTGCTGCCCTTCCCGGGCAGCGGGTTTTGGATCTCTGTGCAGCACCTGGGGGAAAATCGGTACAAATAGCAGCACAACTGGCGAACAGGGGATTATTGGTTACAAACGATATTCACCCTCAGCGGGCCAAGGCATTATTAAAAAATATCGAGCGTTATGGTGTCACTCATGTTGTTGTTACAAATGAAAAACCAGACCGCCTGGCAAAGGTGTTCGCGGACTATTTTGATAAAATCCTCGTTGATGCTCCTTGCTCGGGAGAAGGGATGTTTCGCAAAGAACCCTCCATGGCCAATGACTGGTCCCAGCA
Source organism: Anaerospora sp. (assembly GCF_032013335.1). Classification (NCBI taxonomy): domain Bacteria; kingdom Bacillati; phylum Bacillota; class Negativicutes; order Selenomonadales; family Sporomusaceae; genus Anaerospora; species Anaerospora sp. The sequence goes on from NZ_DALZUO010000018.1 coordinate 10,227, forward strand.
GGAAGTAGATAAGTACGCAACTTGGCAGCAAGAAATTTTAAATTATGTTCCCTCCATGCTTCGTGCTGGTGGAGAAATAGTGTACTCTACTTGCACGTTTTCTTCTGAAGAGAATGAAATGCAATTAAATAATTTTGTTGAGCGGCATCCACAGTTTGCTATTATGGAAATGCAGCGCTTGTGGCCTCATAAGGTTAAAGGAGAAGGACACTTTGCAGCAAGAATAAAAGGACAGCATGAGCTGCTGGATGAAACTGCAAGTGAAAAACATCCATACCCGGACTGCGATATCAGCGGTTTGAGTACCTCGCTTCGCGAGGCATTGCAGACATTTTCCAAGCAAGTATGGCGCGAACAGCAGGCTTGGCTGAAATGGCTACCTTCCAACGGGGTTGTTGTTGAGCGAAATGGTCATGTTTTGTGGGAGCATAACAGCCTGCCTATACTTAAGGGATTAAAAGTTTTGCGCTCAGGCTGGCTGCTTGGTGCTTGGGAAAAGGGGCGCTTTCGTCCTAGTCAAGCTTATGCGATGGGGCTTCCCCGTGAGGCAGTTGCGTCGGCGCAGTGCTGTAATTTTGCGGCAGAGGATGAACAAGGCCGCTATGCAGCAATTCGCTATTTGCGCGGGGAAACAATTCAAATCGAGAATCACGACTGGCCTTCAGGCTGGTATCTTATGACAGTTGACGGGTTTGCGCTTGGCTGGGCTAAAGGTGCCGGCCATAGTTTGAAAAATGATTATCCTCCTGGCTGGCGCTGGGAAGATTAGCTGAGGTGCATAAATGGCAGAGAAAGACCGATATCGTTTGGACAAGATTTTAGCAAACACGGGGGTTGGTTCGCGTAAGGAAATAAAAATGGTGGTTAAGGCCAACCGGGTGATGGTTAATGGCGTTGTAGTGAAAAATGCAGATATGCATGTTTGGCTTTCCCGTGATACCATTGAAGTAGATGGAAAGCCTGTCATTTACCGGGAATATATTTATCTGCTTATGAATAAACCACAGGGTGTACTTTCGGCCACAGAAGACAATCATGGCCAGGTGGTGGTAGACTTGTTACAGCCGGAACACCGGCTTTTTGCCCCTTTTCCTGTGGGGCGCTTGGATAAAGATACAGAAGGACTGCTGCTGTTAACGAATGATGGACAGTTAGCTCATGAGTTGCTTTCTCCCAAGAAGCATGTAGCAAAGACGTATTATGCTAGAGTAGCAGGAGAAGTAACAGAAGCGGATGGACATGCTTTTGCTCAGGGCGTCGTACTGGATGACGGCTATAAAACGCTGCCTGGTGAACTTCAAATTCTCCATTCCGGTGCTGAGTCTGAAATAAAACTGACTATTTATGAGGGGAAATTTCATCAGGTAAAACGAATGTTTGCAGCTGTTGGTAAAAAGGTTATGTATCTAAAGCGTTTGACGATGGGAACATTACAGCTAGATAAATCGTTAGCTCCAGGAGAGTACCGGGAACTCACTTCGCAGGAATTGGAAGCATTGGGAGGAAAATAAGTAAACAAAGCGAATATTAGCGGAAAATACAGTAATGTTATTACAGGGAGCGAAACGGCATGTACAGCTTTCCTATTCAAGAGACGGAATGGATCGTAAAAAAAGGTCACGCCAGCCTGTCGGTTGAAGGCAATGCATTTAGCGGAGCTTTGTATTTGACCAATGAGCGCCTCGTATTTATCGGCTATCTGTTAAGCTTGAACCGTAAATATATGGAAGAAGTACCTCTAGAGCATATAACAGAATTAAAATTGGAGAAGACTTTTTTCATTATACCTAATGCATTTAGCGTTGTAACAATACGCGACCGGATTCTAAAAATCATTATTTCCAAGCGCGATGAATGGATAAATGCTATTAACAAGCAGTTAACGCAGATTGATGGAAGCACCCTTTAGGGGTGCTTTTTTTGTTGCAGATTCTTTTCCAATGCGATGGCATGTTAACACCGGCTTTTTGTATGCAAATGCTTGGTGGCACATATACTATAACGTGGAAAGGAGTTGAGGTCTTTGAAACTGCTTTCAGTAGGATTAACCGGTGTCAGTCAGGATGTCACCATGAGGCTGCAACAGGATTGCTGCAGCTTGATGCATGAAGGCTTTCGAATCGCCGTTGATGAAATGAATCGAGGGAAGTATACTTTTATTGGATGTAATATTGTTGAAGGGGAATTATCCTTTCGCAATTATGAACGTGTCAAAGACTCATTAAAGAATTATGTGGCTAAAATAGTGGCGGATTTTATACTTGCGAACGAGGAGAAGGCTCTTGTTAGCCGGCTTATTGAACGAAACTATCATTATTTTAGCAAAGAAGAACAAAAAATAATTTATGAGAACTCTTTAAAGCTCCTTGCAGACAGCAGCAGTTGCCTAATTCAGGATTTTAGCGCCGGAGAACGTCGCAAACGAATCGTATCACGCCTGATGGAATATCTGGATAACCATCATGAACTAGTCGTCGATGGATTTGTTCAGTTTCGTTTAAAAGATTACAGGGATAATCTGGCGCAGGTAGTAGATAAAGCTGTAGATGATCTGATGCTGGACTTGGAGTACCAGGAATTCATCCGCGTACTTCGTTATTTCATTAATGTTCAGGAACCACAAGTAGAAGAAACTCATGTCTTAATCTATGGTGCCAGCAGTTTTAAGCTTTTGGATGCAAACGGACAGTCAATTGACAATCAGTATCTTGACAGTTTTGATGCTCAGTATTCAGATGAAATCAATTATCAGGATTTGTTAATTACTGCGCTGATTGCTGTATCACCGCATCATGTTGTCTTGCATAATCCATTTTTACAAGGGCCGAATGAGCTGATTCGTACCATTAAGAGTATCTTTGAAGACCGGGTAATGTTCTGCAATGGCTGTGACATGTGCAGCACAAAAAGCGTCTCTCATAATGTTGACAGTGATTAATTTTTTTGCTATAGTTAAGTTTAAGTTAATATTCTTATCAGTAATGCCGGGGATACGATAAATATGGATCGCCGTACCAGAGAGAAGATGCCATAGGCTGAAAGCATCTTACGGGCTGACTATACTTATTACCACCTCGAAACTGTCTGGCCGAAATTCTTGTAAGCCAGTCCGGGTCATTCCCGTTATCACATGATCAAGTTGGGCTATTATAGCCAAACAGGGTGGAACCGCGTGAGTAGAACTCTCGTCCCTTTTAGGGATGAGAGTTTATTTTATTTGTCAGCAAGGAGGACTATAACATGGAAAAAATACAAATCACTTTAAAAGACGGAAGCGAACGGGAATATGATGCCGGTACAACTTTGGCACAAGTTGCCGAATCCATTAGCCGCGGCTTAGCCAAAAGTGCTCTTGCAGCAAAAGTTAACGGTCAATTAGCGGATCTGCGTACTCAACTAACCAAACCTGTAAAGGTTGAATTTTTGACATTCGAAGATGAAGCAGGTAAAGACGCGCTGCGTCATAGTTCATCGCACATTCTTGCGCAAGCGGTAAAACGTTTATTTGGGGAGGTAAAGATCGGGATCGGGCCGGCTATTGCCAATGGCTTCTATTATGATTTTGATACTTCACATACCTTCACTCCCGAGGACCTAGAAAAGATCCAAGCCGAAATGGAAAAGATTATTAAAGAAGACTTACCGATAGAACGGATCGAGATAAGCAGGCAAGAAGCCATTAAGCGCTTTGAGGAGCTAGGTGAAACTTATAAAGTAGAGCTTATTCGCGATTTACCGGAAGACGTTACTATTTCGTTATACAGCCAAGGTGAGTTTGTCGATTTATGTGCAGGGCCCCATGTACCTTCCACTGGTAAGGTAAAAGTTGTTAAACTGCAGAACCTGGCTGGTGCCTATTGGCGCGGCGATGAAAAGCGCAAGATGCTGCAACGTATTTATGGCACCTCTTTTGAGAAAAAAGCGGATCTTGATGGGTATTTGCACATGCTGGAAGAAGCAGCAAAACGGGATCACCGCAAGTTAGGAAGAGAGTTGGATTTGTTCAGCATGCAGGAAGAAGGACCTGGTTTTCCTTTTTTCCATCCTAAAGGTATGATCATTCGTAATGAACTGGAAAGCTTCTGGCGCAAATTGCACGTTAAATATGGATACCAGGAAATAAAAACTCCTATCATTTTGCACCAGAAACTCTGGCAGCAGTCCGGACACTGGGATCATTACCGGGAGAATATGTATTTTACAAATATTGATGGTGAAGGATATGCCGTAAAGCCAATGAACTGCCCTGGCGGTATATTGGTGTATCGCAGCCAGCATCACAGCTATCGTGATTTGCCGCTGCGGACAGCTGAACTTGGTCTTGTTCATCGTCATGAGCTTCATGGCGCTCTCCATGGGCTGATGCGTGTTCGGAGCTTTACACAAGATGATGCCCATATCTTTATGCTGCCATCACAAATAAAACAGGAAATAATGGGTGTTATCGAACTCTTTGATACTGTATATAGCGTATTTGGTTTAAGCTACCATGCAGAGTTAAGCACTAAGCCGGAAAAGGCAATGGGTTCCGATGAGATTTGGGAAAGTGCTACTAATGCTTTGCGGGAAGCAATGGAAGAAAAAGGGCTGCCTTTTAAAATTAATGAAGGGGATGGCGCTTTTTACGGTCCCAAAATTGATTTCCATCTGAAGGATTCTATCGGACGGACTTGGCAGTGCGGTACCATCCAACTGGATATGCAGATGCCTGAGCGGTTTGATCTTAACTATATCGGAGAAGACGGACAAAAACATCGCCCCGTTATGATCCATCGGGTAGCCTATGGAAGCATGGAGCGTTTTATCGGTATTCTGATTGAGCATTTTGCCGGTGCCTTTCCAGCCTGGCTGGCACCTGTGCAAGTAAAGATTCTTCCGATCACTGAGCGGCAAGTCGCTTATGCTCAGCAATTAGCTAAGACAATGCGGGATAAAGATATTCGAGTAGATGTGGATGACCGTAATGAGAAAATTGGTTACAAGATCCGTGAAGGACAAATGTCCAAAGTTCCGTACATGCTTGTGGTCGGTGACAAAGAAATGGAAAGCAATACGGTTGCTGTCCGCAAACGTGGACAGGGAGATCTTGGAGCTCAGGCGGTCGATGAGTTTATTGCCTCAGTCATGGATGAAGTGGCAAAAAAAACAATTTAGTTCCGTAAAAAATGGTAAAGCTATTGACTTTTATTGTTATGGATGCTAATATATCCTAGTAAGTAAATATTTACAAGCAGAGGCCATCCGCTTCTCACCTTACAACGCTTTAGGTTGTTCGTAAGGTATTAGGATTTAGCATAGTGATTATGCTGTTTTGCGGGTGGTGTATGCCATCCGCTTTTAATTTGTTTATTTGAAATTATCAGGAGGTGAGCGGCAATTAGCAAAGACACTTTAAGGATTAATGAAGAAATCCGCGCAAGAGAGGTTCGGGTTGTTAGCGAAGCAAACGAACAATTAGGGATTATGTTGTTGAGGGATGCACTACGGGTTGCCGGAGAACAGCAGCTTGATTTGGTTGAAGTAGCCCCAACAGCTAAACCGCCAGTTTGCCGTATTATGGACTTTGGTAAGTTCAAATACGAACAGCAAAAGCGAGACAAAGAAGTCAAGAAAAAGCAAAAATCATTTACTCTCAAAGAAGTTAAACTTCGTCCTAATATTGAAGATCATGACTTTGAGGTTAAATTAAAAAATGCTTTGCGCTTCTTAGAAGATGGGGACAAAGTAAAAGTTACCATCATGTTCCGTGGACGGGAACTGAGTCATCCCGAGCTTGGCAGACAGGTTCTTGTTAAAATGGCTGCTGAGGTAAAGGAAGTCGCTAATGTAGAACGCGAACCGAAGCTTGAAGGAAAAAATATGATTATGATTCTTTCAGCAAAGCAACACAATTAAAAAGGAGGATACATCATGCCAAAAATTAAAACTCGTAGAAGCGCCGCTAAGCGGTTTAAAGTTACCGGCACTGGAGAATTCAAAAGGTCTAAAGCTTTCAAAAGCCATATTCTGGAGAAAAAATCTCCTTCACGTAAACGTAATCTGCGCAAAGCTGGAATGGTAAGCAAATCTGATCATGAGCGCGTATCAAGAATGCTGCCGTACGCATAAATCAGGAATTTTTAAATGGAGGTAATTAGACATGCCAAGAGTTAAAAAAGGTGTGACGGCTCATAAGCGTCATAAAAAAATATTAAAATTAGCAAAAGGTTACCGTGGCTCGAAGAGCAAGCTCTTCAAAAAAGCTAATGAAACGGTAATGAAAGCTTTATACTATGCTCGCCGCGACCGTCGTGCTAAAAAACGCGAATTCCGCAAACTGTGGATTGCCCGTATTAATGCCGCTGCTCGTATCAATGGCATTTCTTACAGCCAGATGATTAATGGTTTGAGCAAAGCCGGAATCGAAGTTAACCGCAAAATGTTGGCTGATTTAGCTGTCAACGATATGGCTTCCTTTGGTAAGCTTGTTGAGACTGCTAAAGAGCAGCTCCAATAGAACAAAAAACTCCTGAGTAATCAGGAGTTTTTTTATTTTAATAGTATATTAGCTGCGATATTGGAAATAATTGCATCAACAAAGACTATTTTAAATTTTAAGATAATTCTGGCAGGTGTTTCTTCACTGATTCCCGAATAGTATGTAATAAGTGCATGACAATAAAGGAATAGAAGGAGGAGTCAATCTTGGCCTTGGTTACTATGCATGAGCTTCTTCAGGATGCCCGTAAAAGGAAGTATGCAGTCGGTGGATTTAATGTATTCAATTTCGAAACGCTGGGAGCTGTCCTGGAAGTTGCAGAAGAGTTAAAGACCCCACTTGTTTTAGGCATTCCAGAAAGATTGTTTAAGTTTGTCGATGTAGAAACGCTAAGTGCTGCTTTAGTGCGTGCCGCACAAAAATCCTCTATACCTGTTGCACTCCATCTTGATCATGGCTATAGTTATGAAGGGGTAATGAGAGCTATTCGCTGGGGGTTTACCTCTGTTATGTTTGATGGATCCCATTTGTCTATGCAAGAAAACTTAAAACGCACAAAGGATATTACCCGCATAGCCCATTCTCTTGGCATTTCTGTCGAAGGGGAATTGGGCTATATTGGTTGTTATGACAATATAGGCGATTTAACAGAGGATAATTTGGTTAAACCGGAAGTAGCTGCTGAATTTGTTGATAAAACAAAGGTTGATGCGCTGGCAGTAGCTGTAGGCACTAGCCACGGCGGGTATCATGGTCTCCCCAAACTGAATTTTTCCCGCCTTAATGAGTTAAATAGCAGCGTGAATGTGCCGCTTGTTATGCATGGCGGCTCAAAGCTGCATAAAGATGATTACCGGCATTCGATTAATTCAGGAATCACAAAGATTAATATTGCGACTGATATGTCACAGGCGGCGGCCGAGACATTGAGATCGGAATTAGGCAGAAGTGCTACTGCAAACTATGTGAATCTCATGAATGCTGTAAAAAAAGGGGTTAAAGAGTCTGTTCGTAAATACATGCTGTGTTTTGATTGTATAGCAAAAGTAGTTTGAACTATTGGCCTGCCTTGAAAAAAGGCGGGCTTTATATTTATTTGTTTTCATTTGCACATTGTGATAAACTACTGCAGTAGCGAAAAATCTTGACATCGATCTGAGAGTTGCGCTACTCGAATTCATGACCGGGGGAATTATAGTGCTAGAGGTCATTGCAAGTAACCAGAATAGCTTAATTAAGCTGGCTGCATCGTTAAAACAAAAAAAATATCGTGATGAAACAGGTGTGTTTTCGGTAGAAGGGGTACGCCTGGTGGAAGAAGCAATTCAGGCTGATTGGGAAATTACCGCTTGTCTTGTTACAAAAAAAGCTCTTGAGCAATCACGTGTTCAAAAAATAATGACTCAATTACAAGAGCGCCATTGCCGTTTGGCTGAGCTTTCGGAAACTTTGTATGCCAAAATTACTGATACAGATCAGGCGCAAGGCATTATGGCAATTGTAAAGAAAAAAGAATATTTATTCAAGAATTGGGTGACTGGAGACCGTCAGCCGTTGATTGCCGTCCTGGATAATGTCCAGGATCCGGGAAATGTAGGAGCTTTAATTCGCACAGCAGATGCTGCTGGGTGTACAGCTGTCATTATGACACCGGGAAGTGCTGACTTATTTAGTCCCAAGACCGTTCGGGCCACAATGGGCTCCTTGTTTCATCTGCCGGTAATCAGCAAAGTAAGTACAGCAGAATTGGTAACATATTTAACACAGTTTCAAATCCAGCTCATAGCTACTGCATTAACTTCTGCTAAACCCTATTATGAGGTTGATCTCACAGGACCGACTGCGATTGTTTTTGGCAATGAAGGCAATGGGGTAAGTGATGCGCTTCTTCATCAGGCTGCCAGCCGTTTATTTATTCCTTTGTATGGCAAGGCAGAGTCTTTGAATGTGGCTGCTGCCGCTGCGGTAATTTTTTATGAGATTGCGCGGCAGCGGCGTGCAGCCTTGTAATTTGAAAATTCGTATGGTATAATTACTAAAGCAATGACCTGAAATTTCCAACTATGGCAGAGAGGGTGTGGTCCTTCTTGGTGACCGCCGAATTATTCTGGAAAGTATTTGAAGCTACCGGTTCCATTGCTGCGTATATGTTTTATCGTCGCTTAATGATTCACTAATGAAATATACATTGCAATGACAGAGAGAGTACGCCAGTTCCGGTCCTACAGGGAGGATGTGCCGCCGATTGAGAGCCATCCGGATCGCCTGGCTGAAGTTCGCTCCGGAGCATCTGGCTGAAGAGGTTTCTTGTGTAGGCTGGACGTCTTTTCCGCGTTAATGGAAACACGAGTGGTAATTTAGGGTGGTACCGCGGAAGCTGGACTTTCGCCCCTTCAGGGGTGAAAGTCTTTTTATTTTTGAAATTAGCAACTAGGAGGTATTATATGGAACAACAATTGGAGTCCTTGCGTCAGTCAGCGCTGCAAGAGCTGAAACAAGTGTCCAACATGGACATGCTGAATGAGCAACGGGTAAAGTATCTTGGAAAAAAAGGCAGCCTTACATCTGTTTTACGCGGGTTAGGGGCGTTAAGTGCCGAAATGCGCCCACGTATGGGCCAGATTGTTAATGAAATCCGCACCGAACTGGAGGAGTTAATTGCTGCTAAGGCTGAGGAACTTAAACAAGCAGAATTAGCGCATAAAATCGCCTCTGAACGCATTGATGTCACTATGCCTGGACGCCGGTCCGTCCTCGGGGGGAAGCATCCCCTCACGGTAACGCTTGACCGTATAAAGGAAACCTTTATGCGAATGGGTTTTGATATAGCTGAAGGACCGGAAGTAGAAAAAGATTATTATAATTTTGAGGCGCTCAATTTTCCACCTGATCATCCCGCTCGCGATATGCAAGATTCATTCTACATAACGGAAGAATTTTTGCTGCGCACGCATACATCACCAGTACAGGTGCGTACGATGCAGTCCGGCGATCCTAATTCTCCGGTACGTGTTATAGCACCCGGTAAAGTGTATCGTTGGGACTATGATGCCACTCATTCGCCGATGTTTCACCAGGTAGAAGGTTTGGTTATTGATAAAGGAATCACGTTTGCTGATTTGAAAGGCACGTTAGAACTGTTTATTCATGACATATTCGGTGATGATGTTCGTGTGCGTTTCCGTCCCAGTTTCTTTCCTTTTACTGAACCGAGCGCGGAAGTTGATATTTCCTGCGTTATGTGCAACGGGCAGGGCTGCCGTGTTTGTTCAGGCACAGGCTGGTTGGAGATTTTAGGTTGTGGTATGGTTCATCCACGGGTATTGGAATTAAGTAATTATGATCCTGCCCAAGTCAGCGGTTTTGCTTTTGGCATGGGCGTTGAGCGCATTGCTATGCTGGTTTATGGAATTGATGACTTGCGGTTATTCTTTGAAAACGATTTGCGCTTTTTGCGACAATTTTAAGGAGGATATCACATGCGTGCATCAATAAAATGGCTTAAAGACTATGTCTCCATTACGCAAGCTCCGGAAGCTCTGGCTGATCAGTTAACTATGGCAGGAATACCGGTGGCGTCAGTAGAGAGCCTAGGACAGAATATTCATCATGTTATTACCGGCAAAATTTTGGAGGTTAATCCGCATCCTGATGCTGATCGCCTTTCTGTTTGCAAAATAAATATTGGTAATAGTAAAGTAACTATTGTTACCGGTGCAACTAATGTGCGTGCCGGTCAGGTAGTGCCGGTTGCTTTAGACGGAGCTAAACTTCCCAGTGGCAAGACAATTGTGAGTGCTGAACTCCGCGGAGTCATGTCACAAGGCATGTTATGTTCTGCTGAAGAGTTAAACCTCGATGCAAAGATTATTGCACCGGAGTTGCGTGAGGGCATTTATATTCTGCCGTCCGAAACTGCAGTCGGTATTGATATTCAGTCTGCACTTGGTTTAGATGATACGGTTTTGGAGTTTGAACTTACACCTAATCGGGCTGATTGTTTTAGTGTTATTGGTCTGGCTCGCGAAGTAGCGGTACTAACAAATGAAACTGTTACAAAGCCGATGCTTGCCTTGCAGGAAGCGGGAGAAGGCAAGGCAGTAACGCTTGCGAGTGTTACGATTAATGAACCCTCATTGTGCCCTCGGTTTGCTGCGCGCATCTTGCAGAATGTAAAAGTAGGCCCTTCGCCTGTATGGATGCAGCATCGTCTACAGGCCGCAGGTATGCGTCCTATCAATAATGTAGTTGATGTGACTAATTTTGTTATGCTTGAAATGGGACAACCCATGCATGCTTATGATTACAGCCTGCTTGCCCGTCATAGCATTACTGTACGCAGAGCAAACCCAGGTGAAAGGCTGACTACTCTTGATGGCGTTAAGCGGGAATTGAGTACGGATACACTTGTAATTGCCGATGCCGTGCAGGCTGTCGGTATTGCCGGTGTTATGGGGGGCTTGGCAACAGAAGTGACTGCTACGACCCAGACTGTTCTTTTAGAAGCAGCTGCTTTTCAGGGAGTGAGCGTGCGGCGTACATCGCGGGCGTTAGGGCTGCGTTCCGAAGCTTCAGGCCGCTTTGAGCGGGGGGTTGATACGGCAAACATAACACGGGCTTTGGATCGGGCTGCCAAATTATTGGAAGATATGGGAGTATGCAAAGTTTGTCCTGACATTATTGACAATTATCCAGGAATGACATTGCCACGCCAAGTTGTCTTTACGGCGCAACAAATTAACGCATTTTTAGGAACTGATGTTCCTCATGCCACGATGGTAGATATTTTGCGGCGACTGGAATTTGAACTGGATGTTCAAGCGGAGCGAGTCACTGTTACTGTACCAACATGGCGGTCAGACGTAACGGGACCTGCTGATATTGCAGAAGAAGTAGCCCGGATTTACGGGTATAATAAGGTTCCTACTACGACTCCGGCTGGAAGAATGACTCGTGGCAGTCAGAGCTATATACAGTCTATTGCAGATAAACTAAAAAATAGTTTAGCTGCCGGCGGCTTTACTGAGATTATTACTTTTAGTTTTATGCATCCTGCAACGCTTGCTAAATTGAACTTTGCAAGTGATAGTTCTTTATACCAGGGAATTGAGATTAAAAATCCGATTACTGATGAATTCCCCTGGCTGCGTACCACCTTATTAGGCGGTATGATGGATGTTCTTGTAAGAAATCTTTCACGTAAAAATGAAGATTTAAAACTCTTCGAATTGGGAGCTGTTTATCATCCCGGACAATTACCGTTAGTCGATTTACCGGATGAGCCTCTTATGCTGTGCGGTGCTTTATGCGGGCGTCGCAATGAGGTATCCTGGAATCAACCGCAACAGATGGTCGATTTCTATGATGCCAAGGGTGCTGTAGAAGAATTACTGGCTGCAATAGGAATTTATAATCCTATAGTAGAAGCAGGGGAACATCCATCGCTCCACCCTGGAAAAACAGCTGTCTTTACTGTTGGTGGCGAGATAGTAGCTACTGTCGGGGAAGTTCATCCTAAGGTCCAGGCTGCATTTGGCATTACCCGCAAAGTATATATGTTTGAAATGCCTGTTGCGGCATTGGCAAAGCAAGCCCGTTTAATTGCTAAGTATGAGCAGCTTCCAAAATTTCCGGCTATTGCCCGTGATTTAGCTGTAGTCCTTCCTGTTAGTGTATCAGCCAGCCAAGTGGCGGAAGTGATTGCTGAAAATGGAGGCAGTCTTTTAGCTGAAGTTAAGTTGTTTGATGTTTATACTGGAGAGCAAGTTCCTGCCGGGTATCGCAGCCTTGCTTATTCATTAGTATTTCGTGCAGTGGACCGTACCTTAACCGATACGGAAATTGAGACTCACCATAAGAACATACTTGTGCATTTAGAAAAGACTTTAGCGGCTAAACTAAGGGATTGAGAATAAAATGTCTTCGAGAAAAATACAAAAAAGACTTTACCCCCGTTTTACTTTGTGTTAAACTGTTAACCGTGGGCGGACGTGGGGCGAAGTATCTTGCATTATCATCAGACCTGCCTTAGGCAGGTCTATTATTTTGTTCGTGGTGCATAATACAAAGAGAAGTCGCTGTGTTCCCGTTTATTTTAATGAGGGGGAAAAAATATGAATATTCTTCGTACAAAAAAGATCGATGAATTAATTGCTAGTGCTGAGAAGAAAGGATTAAAGAAGACACTGGGAGCCTCTGACATGGTCATGCTTGGCGTGGGCTGTATTATCGGTACCGGTATTTTCGTACTTACCGGCGTGGCAGCAGCCAAATATGCAGGTCCTGGGATTATGCTTTCTTTTGTCTTATCCGGTCTTGCCTGCGCATTTGCAGCATTAGCTTATGCTGAATTAGCCTCAATGGTACCGGTTGCAGGCAGCGCCTATACATATTCGTACGCTGCACTTGGTGAAATTATTGCCTGGATTGTGGGCTGGAATTTAATTTTGGAATATTCTGTAGGTTCGAGTGCTGTAGCCGCGGGCTGGTCGGGCTACATGGTAGGACTCTTAAAATCAGCCGGTATTGAATTACCAAAAGCCTATACGGCTGTTCCGGCTGATGGTGGTATAGTTAATTTGCCAGCAATGCTTATTGCAATCTTTTTGAGCTTTTTACTTGTCCGGGGAACTAAAGAAAGTGCAACTTTGAATAAAATTCTCGTATTTATAAAACTAGCAGCTGTTTTTATTTTTCTAATTTTAGCAGGACCAAAAGTAAATCCTGCTAACTGGACTCCTTTTATGCCTTACGGGTTTTCCGGTGTAGCAGGCGGTGCTGCTATCATCTTTTTTGCCTATATTGGCTTTGATGCTGTCGCTACAGCGGCAGAAGAATGTCGCAATCCGAATCGGGATTTGCCGATTGGAATCATTGGGTCATTAATTGTTTGCACAATCCTTTATATAGCGGTTGCAGCTGTGCTGACAGGAGTGGTTCCGTATACAGAGCTCAATAATGCCGAGCCTGTTGCGTATGCACTTAGGGCTATCGGGTATAACCTTGGTTCTGCGCTGGTTGGAACCGGAGCGATTGCCGGTATCACCACAGTACTGTTGGTACTGATGTATGGTCAGACAAGAGTATTTTTTGCGATGTCCCGCGATGGACTTATTCCTGCAGGAATTTGCAAAGTCCATCCTAAATACGGTACTCCCCATGTTATTACTATGCTGGCAGGTGTAGCCGTAGCGTTAATTGCCGGCTTCACTCCTATCGGGATTATTGCGGAGTTAACCAATATTGGAACGCTTTTTGCATTTGTTGTGGCTGCTATTGGTGTATTTGTATTACGCCGTACCCGTCCTGATCTGCATCGTCCGTTCCGCTGCCCGGCAGTTTCCATTGTTGCTCCTCTTGCCGTTATATCGTGCAGTTACCTCATGTATAATTTACCAGGAGAAACCTGGATGCGGTTCTTTATATGGAGTGCGATTGGCTTTGTCGTCTATTTCGTCTATAGCTATCGTAATAGCGAGTTAAACAAACAAAAGGAAAGTCTAAAATAAACGCGGAGGAAAGGCTGCTTATGTCGAAGCATAAACGGCCTTTCTTTTTTTTATTGCAGGAAAATCAGATAATAAGTAGAATCTTATACATTCGACATAGAAAGTACATACTGAATAGGTGAAAACGATGAGTGCGAAAAAATCTAAGGTTACTGTAGAAATATACGGAGAACCCTATAATATAAAGGGTGAGGGAGAGCCGGAGCGCATTCGCCGGGTTGCCTTGCTGGTTAATGAACAAATGAAGCAGATTGCCTTGGCGAATCCGACGTTAACACCTGCTAAAATTGCCGTTTTAGCAGCTTTAAATATTGCTGATGAATTCTTACGCCTTGAGGAAGATTACCGGCAGATGGTGCGTATGCTGCAAGAAGAAAAACCATAACCTTTATAAGAGAATACCACTCCGCATGTTTGCTCATACTACAAACATAAAAAGGAGTGGTAGTGTGTTTGGCTACGAAGGAGCTGGACTCGTCATTGTAAGAATGACGATCATTTTCGCAGTTGCGCTTATTGTTGTACGTGCCATGGGGAATAGGGCAGTAGGCCAGTTATCACCCTTTGACTTCGTGTTAATGGTAGGCATTGGGGATATTGTTGCGAATGTCGCAATGGACAAATCGGAAACTGTTCTATTAGGTGCTGAAGGCTTAGTTGGTTTACTGCTATTGCAGAAAGTGTTATCTTATCTGGCATTGAAGAATACGACTCTACGTAAATGGTTTGAAGGAGTGCCGGTTACTTTAATTGAGAATGGTAAAATCCTTCCCCAAAACTTCGTAAAGCATCAATTTAACTACGATGACTTACGGCAGGAATTGCATAAAACCGGAATGGACATGACTAACATTAAAGATATTAAGGTAGCAAGACTAGAAAGCTGCGGTGCTTTTTCACTTATCCTTATGGCTGAGGCAGAGCCGCTAACCAGACGTGATTTTGAGAAATATCTTCAGGATATTTACGATAATCCTCTCAGTCCTATTGGAAAGCAAGCTGCAAAAATTGAACAGCTTATGAAAGATGTGAATATTGTTGCCGAGCATTTACGTAAACAGCAGGATTTAGTAATGAAAGCTCCAGAGGCTGAAAAGACACAATCAACGTAAGTACTAAAGAGGAGGGTAACCTTCTTTTTCTTTATCTTATCAGAACGTTTAACTTTCGATCTGTCGTGCATAAGCACGCTATAGGCTTCCACCTGCGCCCTAAAAGGACTTGGTGCAAGCCAAGTCTTTTCTAATGCTGAGGGTGAGATAAAATGAAAATAGTGATGCTCTTCATTGATGGATTGGGGTTGGGGCAAAATGATGCCAAGAGGAATCCGCTTGTCCGTTTTTCTCCTCGTTTTTTCAAAGAGCTCTTTGAAAAGCATTTAACAATAGAACTGGGGACTGTTTATCGTCCCGAAGTGTGTTTAGTGCCGACTGATGCATGTCTTGGAGTTGATGGCTTACCCCAAAGTGCTACCGGTCAAACTGCCATCTTCACCGGTGTTAATGCTGCCCAGGTTATGGGAAGGCATATTCCGGGATTTCCTGGTCCGGCTCTAGCCGGTATCGTCCAGGAGCACGGAATTATGCGCCAGCTTGCGGATCGAGGCTATAAAGTAACCTCAGCGAATATGTACTCACCAGATTATCAGGAACTGGTGCGACAGCGAAAAAGGCGGCACTCTGTTACAACACTGGTTATTATGGGGGCCGGAATTGGGCTGCGCTCTTTACCTGAAATGCAGCAGGGTCAGGCTGTTTGCCAAGATTTAACAAATGAAGTGCTATTACCATTCGCTATGCCTGGCGTATCTGCTATTACTCCGACTGAGGCGGGAAGACGACTGGTAGAGTTAGCGGAACAGCATCATTTTACGATGTTTGAATACTTTCAAACTGATCGATATGGTCATAAACAGAATTGGATTGCGGCAGAGCGGGTTGTAAATCAATTAGATGAGTTTTTACTTGCAGTTCAGAGCTCAGCTTCCGCTGATACGTTGATTATTATTACTAGTGACCATGGTAATTTTGAAGATTTAAGCGTCAAAACTCATACGCGTAATCCAGTGCCAACCATTATTATAGGCAGCCGTTGCCAGGAAGTGGCCGCTCAAATAAGGAGTTTAACTGATATTACGCCGGCAATTTTGACGTTGTTTAAAGGAGAGAATTTTTATGATTGAATTACTTGCCCCTGTAGGCAGCCAGGAGGCGCTCATAGCGGCAGTAGAAAGTGGAGCTGATGCGGTTTACCTGGGGGGGAAAGCGTTTGGGGCTCGTCACTATGCGCCTAACTTTACTGATGAAGAGTTAGCTGATGCTGTTCGTTTTGCTCATCTGCGTGGTGTATTCGTTTATGTAACCGTTAACACATTAGTCGATGACAGCGAAATCAGGATGCTGGAAGAATATCTTGTCAGCTTATATAATATCGGTGTTGATGCAATTATTGTGCAGGATATAGGGGTTGCCTCTATTGCTAAGAGGGTTGTGCCGAAACTGGCTCTCCATGCCAGTACGCAAATGACTGTGCATAATTTGGATGGAGTAGTTTTTCTTGCTCAGCAAGGCTTTACACGTGTTGTGCTGGCCCGGGAGGTATCATTAGAGGATATCCGGTACATTTGCAAGCACTCGCCTATTGAAATTGAGACATTTATTCATGGAGCATTATGCATTTCTTATTCCGGACAATGCCTGATGAGCAGTTTGATTGGTGGACGCAGCGGCAATCGCGGACGGTGTGCACAACCCTGTCGGCTGCCTTATACGCTAGTAAATCAGGACGGGCAGGATGTATTGGAGAACTGTGATAATGGTGAGTATTTGCTTAGCCCGAAAGATTTAAATACAATTGAACTTATTCCTGAGCTGATAGAGGGAGGCATCGTCTCTTTCAAAATAGAAGGCCGTATGAAACGGCCAGAGTATGTGGCAGTCGTAGTGGATACGTATCGCCGTGCAATTGACTCGTATTTACTTAATCAAGAAACGTATCAGGTAACGGATCAAACGCAAAAGAATTTAGCACAAATTTTTAACCGTGACTTTACAACGGCCTATTTGCAGCGTAAAGAAGGGCGCCAGATGATGAGTGACCGCCGGCCTAATAACCGGGGCGTACGCATTGGCCGTGTGATTGCCTATGACAGTGCCGATAAGACAGCTGTCATTAAACTGGATGAGGCTCTTGCGATTGGAGATATGGTTGAATTTTGGGTCAAAGTTGGCGGTCGTGTTAATACAAGTGTTACCTCAATTACGGTGCAAGGAAAACCGGTAACACAAGCAGAAGCAGGCATAGAAGTAACGATACCTGTTCATGGACCAGGTATCCGGGTAAGTGACAGGGTATTCAAAACTTTTGATGCCAGACTCATGGAACAGGCCAGATCATTTTTTAATGCCCCGGCAGCGGTTCGGCGTATTCCTGTTGATATTCAGGTTGAGGCAGTACTTGGCAGCCCATTAGTGATCAAAATGCTCGATGCTGACGGATATACAGGTGAAGCGAAAACCGCATTCATTGCAGAACCCGCTCTTAAAAGACCCTTGACTGAAGAAACAATAGCAAAGCAAGTTGATCGTTTAGGAACTACAGTTTTTGAGCTGCGGTCACTGGAATGCCGCATTGACGGGCAGCTTATGGTACCCGTAAGTGAAATCAACGAAGCAAGGCGAAATGCGGTAGAAGCTTTGGAGGAAGCGCGGCTGGTACGGTTTGCCCGCACGCGGCTTACGATGCCGAAGGCTGTTATTATGCCGACGTATAAGGCTGTTCAAGCAGCTCAAACGCAATTGACAGTGAACGTTGATACTCTTGATAAAGTTAAAGCTGCTGTTGATAATGGCGCTGACTGGATTTTATTCGGCGGTGAAAGCTTCCATCACTTACCCTTTACTGCAAATGATTATACACAGGCTGTAAGGCTCTGCCGTGATAAACATGTCAAAATTATTTTAAATACGCCAAGACTGATTAAAGAGTGGCAAGTTGCCGAAATTAAGCGGAACTTGCAGCTATTTATCGAACTGCGTCCGGATGCAATCGGAATATCAAATTTAGGTACATTGCATATGCTGCAGCAGTTAGACAGCACGGTCCCGGTTCATGGTGATTTCTCACTCAATATTTACAATAGCATTGCCATTGAATTCTTTGCTAATCATGGAGTACAAAGTCTGACCCTTTCGCCGGAATTGAATTTTACGCAAATTGAGAATCTGGCAGCCCGTACTAATACGACACTGGAGTGCCTTGTTCACGGTCATCTGACGATGATGATTTCTGAATATTGTACTGTTGGCAGCTATTTGGGGCAATTGCATACCGGAAAATGCAATCAGGCTTGTTTACAGGGACGATTTTGGTTAAAAGACCGTTTGGACGAAATATTTCCTGTTGTAACTGATCAATACTGCCGTATGCATGTATTAAATGCAAAGGAATTAAATATGGCTATTCATGTTCCCCGCTTTTCCCGGATGGGTATTAAGCGTATTCGGATTGAGGCAAAGCAGGGCTCTGCTCAAAAGGTGGGAGAAGTAACGAAGTTATATCGAGATTTGTTGACGTTGGGAGAAAATCACCATTTATTTACTCAATACAGTTCGGAAAAACCCGATAATAGCGATATAACCAGAGGTCACTATTTTAGGGGAGTATTGTAAGGAGAAATTCGAATGGAGTTATCCGTATGTAAAACGCTGGAATACCCAAAAATAGTAGCATTGCTTGCCGGTAAGGCAGGTTCAATCATGGCAAAAGAATTAGCGCAGGCTTTAATGCCTACGGCAGAGCGAATAGAAGTGGACAGAAGGCTGCAGGAAACGGGAGAAGCCAGAGATGTGCTGATCGCAGCCGCTTCTGTTCCCCTAGGAGGCATCCGGGATATTCGCGCGGCGCTGAAGCGTGCAGAGATTGGCGCTATGCTGGAGCCTCATGAATTATTAGCGATTGGCAGCACTCTTTATGCTGCCCGGAGGATAAAAAACTTCTTTGCCGAGTATAGTAAACCGCTGCCAATACTGGAAGGTACAGTAGCTGATATTACGATTTTGCGCAATTTGGAAAATATCATTGAGAATACGATTACCGAACAAGGGCAGATCCGGGATGATGCAAGTGTGGAATTGTCACGGCTGCGACGCGAGATACGGACTGCGCAGAGCCGCGTCAAAGAAAAAATTGAGAGTATTTTGCACTCCGGGGAATATCAAAAGTACTTTCAAGACGTGCTGGTTACTGTACGGGGAGATCGCTATGTTATACCGATTAAGCAAGAATATCGTCATCAGTTTCCTGGCATTGTGCATGATCAGTCTGCCAGTGGGTCAACGGTCTTTATAGAACCCATGGCCGTTGTTCAGCTAAATAATGATATGAAGCAAGCTATGGCTGCGGAAAAAAATGAAATAGAACGGATATTAACTCAAGTGTCCGGCCAAGTTGCTGCGATGGTAGAACCGCTAAGAACAAATTGTAGTGCTTTGGCTCAGCTTGATTTTGCTTTTGCTAAAGCGCGGCTTAGTTTGGATATGGATGCCGAAAAACCAATTGTTAATCAAAAAGGACATGTTCGTCTGATCGGTGCTAAGCATCCTTTAATTCCTAAAGATGTAGTTGTCCCCATCGATGTTCATATTGGCAAGGATTTTACCACTCTCTTAATTACGGGACCCAATACAGGTGGTAAAACTGTCAGTTTAAAGACGGTAGGCCTTTTTGCACTTATGATTCAGTCAGGCTTGTTTATTCCGGCTAAAGCTACTTCGGAAATGCCCTTGTTCCATAATATCTTTGCCGATATTGGTGATGAGCAGAGCATTGAGCAGAGTCTTAGTACTTTTTCAGGGCATATGACGAACCTCGTACGTATTCTTCGCCATGTAACTGCAAATGATCTCGTATTAATTGATGAAATAGGTTCAGGAACTGATCCCGGTGAGGGTGCAGCCCTCGCTATGGCTATCTTGGAATATCTTCATAATCTGGGTGCAAGGACTATTGCCACAACGCATTATAGTGAACTTAAGACATTTGCTTATGCGCGCCAAGGCGTTGAAAACGCTAGCGTTGAGTTTGATATTGAGACGCTCAGACCTACGTACCGCCTGCTCATTGGTGTACCAGGCAGCAGCAATGCATTTAACATTAGCCGTCGGCTGGGATTGTCGCAGCCTATTATTAACAGGGCTAAAGAGCTGTTAGATGAGGATCATGCTGAATTTGAAAAGGTTTTAGCTGCATTAGATGATAAACAACGGGAATATGCAAAGCGAAGCGCTGAAATCCAAGTCCTGGAAAGAGAAGTTACTGTGTTGAGAGAACAGTTGACAAGAGAGAAAGAGCAGCTGGAAACAAAAAAACGTGATATAGTTGCCAAAGCGCAAGAACAGGCAGGCATTCTTATTCGTCAGGCGCGCAGAGATGCAGAAAGTGTAATTACCGAGCTTAAAGCTCAATTTTCTGTTAACAGTGAAAGAGATCGGCAAACGGCTATCAGCGGTGTGAGAAAAAAATTGCAACAAGGCATGGCTAACTTATACACCGAGGATGGTGAAGAAGCAGCTAATGAGGATATTCCACAAGCTGGTCAGCTGGAAGTCGGAATGACTGTCTTTGTTACTACATTAAAGCAAAAAGGCATTGTTTTAGCTGTTGGCAGAGACGAAATCAGTGTTCAATTGGGTATTATGAAGGTCAATGTTCCTTTGATTCATTGCCGAATCATGGAGGAGCCGGTAAAAGCAGCGAAAGTTACCGCCAGGCGGGAAATTAACATTGCAAAGGTACAACAAATTTCACGTGAAATTGATATTCGGGGCACAACTGTCGCGGAAGCAGAAGAACTCTTAAATAAATATATAGATGATGCCATTTTAGCAGGATTAAGTGATGTACGAATCATTCATGGGAAAGGCACAGGTGCATTGCGCAAGGGCATTAGAACCTATCTCGTTGAGCATCCTCACATCAAGGATGTACGGTTTGGTGACATGAATGAAGGCGGCGATGGAGTTACTGTCGCTCAATTGGTATAGTTTATTAAATAAGAAGAGGTGTGGAAAATTTCCACACCTCTTCTTTATCTGGGCATTAAAAGTTATTTTTCCACTCCAGATAACGGGTTTTGTCTTTTGATGGCTGCGATTCTGATTCAATATTTATTGTCTCTGGAGTTGATTCAGTGAAGGATAGCTCAGGTATTTCTGAGTCTGCTCCGGCAGTAACTGTAGCGGCTGGTGAATCCTTTTTACCATCTCCTTTGCTATCTTGTTTCTCTTTGTCACTTTTTTCATGCTTGCCATCTCCGGATCCTCCGGAACCACCAAAGTTATTGATCAGTCCCAAAATAGCGGCAATATTGCCGGGAGTCATTTTAGATTTGATTTGCGGATTATTTAATAAAGGTAGAAGGCTCATTAGTGCGTCGCCTGATCCGCCGCCACCATCGGATTTCGTTAGCTGTCCGAGAAGTTTTTGCAGACCGTCGGCAGTATTGGCGGTGCTGTTCGCAACCGGTGCTGGTGAGGCGGCTGGTAATTCTGCTTCTGCGGGGTGACTGCGTTGTAATATGGATAATAAGCATAGCAAGGATAATACGGTGGTAATCGTGTCAAATGTCATGCCACCGCCAAGAGCATGTTGAATCATCTTGAGTACAGTATGTGATAAGGAAGGGGGATGCATAGTTGCTTCATTGGACATATAAGTGCCTCCTCTTAAAACAGGCCGGGAATTTTAGGTAAATTCATATCTCCGGCTAGTTTGCTCATTGCAGTTTGATTGAGTTCCCGGGATTTCGTAAGGGCATTATTCATGGTAGCTGCTATTAAATCCTGAAGAAGAGTCGCATTATCGGCTGTTAAATATTTGGGATTGAGTTCAATTGCAACCAATTCCTGCTGACCATTCAAGATGATTTTAATGACGTCACCACTAGACACCTCGATACGTTCCTGTTTTAGCTGATCCTGAACCTGGTCAACATTTTGCTGTACTTTTTTTACCATATCCATAAGACCGCCTAACTGTTCTAACATAATTATGCACCTCCTGTTTTTTCTTTACAAAGAGAGACCTTTTTTCCTTTTCCTTCATATATTAGAGTAGATAATACACTACCGAAGGAGGACAACGAGATGCGATTACGATGGCGACGCGACAAGAGTAAGAGACAGAATCGAAATAAAAGAGATGAATCTAACGCTCTCGAAGGTGTGAAAAAAAGTGAGGTCAAAGAAGCCGTGCCGGTAAAACCTGGGAGAGGTATTACACGGCTGTTAAGCGACCCCAATTTTAACATACAGATTATGACGGTGCTGCTAACAATGACTTCTGACAATGCTCGGATGGACAGAGGACTGGAAACGATGACAACAACCGTTGATAAAGTTCGCAATATTACTGAACTCATTAATAATAGTATGCGCTCGCTTAAAACTGCAGCTGAAGCTCCCAGACAAATTAAACAGTTATTTAATAATACATCAAATAGAAGATGAAAATGTAAGCAATGGGCAGTAACACTTCTTGCGGGAACTCCATATATTGAAGTAGAAGGCGGGACGGTAAATAATCGGGCAGGGAGAACTGTTTATTAACCGTCCCGCAAATGAATGTTAAAGGAGGTATTCCAAATGGCAAGAGGTTGGGGCGGTTGTGGTTTCGGCGGTAATAATGGAACTTGGGTTGTTATCGTTGTAATCATCCTTCTCTTATTCTTCCTTGAAGAAGATACGGATACCTGTCTATAAGTTTTCACTTGTTATCGTGGCGGGGAACACGTGTAACAGCGTGTTCCTGAGTCTTCAGTAACGGTAAGAGATAAAATATCATACTAGCATAGGGTACGATTTATTACTTATAAAATGAATGGGAAGGAGGAAAGATTTTATGAGCTGTTTTGGCGGTGGCCGCAGTAGTGTGGCAGTCATAATCATCATCATTATCTTATTGCTATTCTTCTTTGAGGACGATACTGATTTTAGCTGCTAATTATAACCAATAATAATGTATATGCGGAAAAACAAAAAAAAACACGCGTAGTTTACGCGTGTTTTTTTATTTAATTTTTTTTGTTGTCCGGCTTTACCGGTGGTGGCGGAGCAGGTGAGACAGCTGGTTTGCTGTCCGCTTTAGGTGGCGGCGGAACTAGTGTTTTATCACTAGCTGTTTCAGCCGGCTGCTCTTGTGATTTTGGATCTTTCGTATTTTTTAAATCTTTATTCTTGGCATCCTTATCTTTCTCATCTATGAGAGTACTCGGTTTAGTCGGCTGCGTGCCATCGACAAATATTTCGTTTTGCACGTCTTTATTTGCCGGGTCCGTTACAAGGAGCCCATCTTTAGTGGAAACGGTCGCTGATACAATACCGCCAGGGCGAGGGAAATCTCTCACAGGATATTTTGCCGCTGCCTCACTCATGAAAGAGTTCCAAATAACGGCAGGAACACCACCGCCGGTGATATCTCCCAGATAACCATCGTTATCATAACCCAGCCACACAGATGCAACAAGATCAGGTGTAAAGCCCACGAACCAGGCATCTTTATTATCATCGGTAGTACCTGTTTTTCCAGCAGCCGGCCGGCCAATGTTTGCTGCCGTACCAGTTCCTCTGATGAGCACGCCTTTCATGATATCTGTCAGAATATAGGCGCTTCGTTCATTAATGACAACCTTCTCATGAGGGCTGTTTTGCTCTAAGACTTTACCGGCGCGATCAACCACTTTAATAATGGAAGCCGGTTCGACGCGTACTCCCTGATTAGCCAGAACACCATAGGCACTTGCAATATCGAGAGGAGTTACACCACGAGTCAAGCCGCCAAGAGCCATTGCCAAGTTGCGATCATTGGTATTACCTCGTAGTACAAGCGTGGAAATACCCATTTGCTGAGCATAATATAAAGGCTTATCTACACCCACATGGTTGGCAAGCTTTACTGCTATTACGTTGAGCGACTGTTCCAGTGCACTGCGCAGTGAGACCTGACCACGGAATTTGCCGTCATAATTTCCAGGCGACCAGGAACCAAAAGAAATCGGACTGTCTTCAACTCTGGTTGCGGCGGTCATGCCGCTCTCAATAGCCGCCAAATAAACAAATGGTTTGAAAGCAGATCCAGGCTGGCGTTCTGCTAAAATAGCACGGTTAAATTGATCATTGCCGCGGCCTCCGACCATTGCCTTAATATAGCCGGTATGAGGATCAATTGCAACAAGTGCTCCCTGTGGCTGCTTAAGTCCGCCTTTATCAGTGTAAGCGGTCGGCAAATGCCGCATAGCCTTTTCGGCTGACTGCTGCATGTCTAAGTCGAGGGAAGTGTAGATTTTCAAGCCCTCTTTATAGACTGCATCGGCACCATACTTATCAATTAATTGCTGTGTTACATAATCAATAAAATAGGAAGCAACTTCATTGCTGCCGGAAATAGTCGCTAATTTAATTTCTTTTGTTTTTGTTTGTGCGGCAGTTTCTGCATCAATGTAGCCGTATTTAGCCATTTGATCAAGCACTGTCGATTGCCGCTCTTTTGCAGCTTTTATATTGCTCAGAGGAGAATAGTAATTGGGACTTTGCGGTAAGCCTGCAATCATAGCCGCTTCTGCGAGATTCAGATCTTCTACATTTTTACCGAAATACACACGTGATGCTGCTTGTACGCCATATGCACCTTGCCCAAAGTAAATCTGATTAAGGTACATTTCCAAAATTTCGGGTTTACTAAACTGGCGTTCTATTTGAAGAGCCAGAAAAGCTTCCTGAATTTTTCTTTTCAATGTTCTGTCCTGAGAGAGCAGGGCATTACGCGCTAGCTGCTGCGTAATTGTGCTTCCGCCTTCAGAAACTCCGCGGTCAGTAATATTCGACCATACCGCACGCAGAATACCGCGGGGATCAATGCCAATATGCTGATAAAAACGGGCATCTTCAGCCGCTATGAAAGCATTCTGTAAATTTTGCGGGATTTTGTTGATTGATACGGGCAAGCGATTCTCCACTGAATGAATAGTGGTGATTAACTTACCGTTAGAATCGAAGATTTGCGATGACGCAGCAGGACGAATTTCACCTTTTAAACTAGGCATAGTGTGAATACTTGCCGTTAAAAATCCAAGACCTGCTCCGGTAATCATTACAATAAATACAATGACTGAGATGATAGCAATTTTTGAAAAGGCGCGTTTTGAGCGACGACGTTCGCCCGTATCGCCATTATTGCGATTACTCATGATGACCTCCTTTGGTGCCGATATCTCAATCATTATAACATACATCCTCAAACAGGCATAGATTATGGTAAGATTTGCAATAAGAAGGATGTTATGTTATAATGCGGCTAACTATAATACCATTATACGGTAAAAACTAACAATTTATTGCGTTCTTATGGGGGTAAGCAGTATGGTTTCTGTTGAACAACAGTTGAAAATAATTAAACGCGGTGTAGCCGAAATCCTGCCTGAAGCTTTATTAGCAGAAAAGCTCAAACGTGGCAAACCGCTGAAGGTAAAGCTGGGATTAGATCCAACAGCCCCGGATATTCATCTTGGTCATACGGTAGTTTTACGCAAGTTGAAGCAGTTTCAGGATTTGGGACATCATATTATTATTATCATCGGTGACTTTACCGGACGAATCGGCGATCCAACCGGAAGGTCCGAAACCCGCAAACCGTTGACTGATGAAGACATTCGCCGCAATGCTAAAACATATGAAGAGCAAATCTTTAAGATATTAGATAAAGAAAAAACCCAAGTATCATTTAACAGCACATGGCTGGCGCCACTTACTTTTGCCGATGTGGTTAATTTAGCGGCCAGATATACGGTAGCCCGCATGCTGGAGCGGGAAGACTTTACTAAGCGCTTTAAAGAGGGCCGTCCAATCAGTGTTCATGAATTTTTCTATCCTTTAATGCAGGGATATGATTCAGTAGCCTTAACAGCGGATATTGAGTTTGGTGGTACAGACCAGAAGTTTAACCTGCTAATGGGACGTCATTTGCAAGAGGAGTTCGGACAAGAGCCGCAGGTTGCCATTATGATGCCTATTCTGGAAGGTCTTGATGGTGTCCAAAAAATGAGTAAGAGTTTAGGCAACTATATTGGAATTGATGAAGCGCCTACTGAAATATACGGAAAGAGCATGTCAATTCCTGATTCTCTGATGGTACGGTACTTTGAATTAGTGACAGATGTGTCGTTGGAGGAATTGGAGGAAATTCGTGCAGGGTTGGAAAACGGAACTCTTCATCCACGAGACACTAAGATGCGTCTTGCGTACACATTAGTGCGTCTCTATCATGGCGAAGCACTGGCTGAGCAAGCTCAAAACGAATTTATCAAGGTTTTTCAGCAAGGCGATTTACCTAATGACATACCGGAAATTACTTTTGAAAATCAGTCTGAACCGATTTGGCTGCCAAAGCTTTTAATGCAGCTCATGCTGGCCTCCGGCAGCAGTGAGGCTAAGCGAGCCATTCAACAAGGCTCTGTAAAAATAAATGGTGAAAAAATAACAGACACTGATGCAAAAATAACAGTTTCTGACGGAATGATCGTACAAGTTGGCAAGCGTAAATATGCCAAAGTAGTATTCGCCTAAAAAGCTAGGGATGCCATGTCGCATCTCTAGCTTTTTCTTATCATATCAAAAGTCTGATTGCATAAAAATGACATAGGCTTTCTACCTGTTTTTATTCAAAGAGGCACACTTCTCTGTCTCCTGACATACAATAATAAACAAACTGTTGGGGAGGGAGAACGATGCGGTTCTCCGTACGCAGAAAAAGACTAATTCCAAAATTATGGTTACTTGCCTTATTAGGCGTGTTTTTATCAGTTTATACCTTTTGGATTGTTGAATCTAACTTAAAACCGACCTTATTAACCATCGCAGAAGCCCGTGCAACACTTATCGCTACACAGACCATTAATAATGTAATCAATGAAAAAATCAGCACAGTCATCGATCCGCAAAGCTTAATTACCGTTCGTGTAGATGATCATGGCAAAGTAGTATTGATTCAGCCCAATGCAATGGAATTTAATAAATTGGCAGCAGATACAACAATCAAGGTTCAGGATGGATTAAGAGCAATTGCTGACGAAAAGATTTATATTCCTATCGGCCAGGTAGTAGGAAGCCAGTTAATAGCCAGCTGGGGACCGAACATTGTTGTAACGATTATTCCTGTAGGCACTGTGCAAGTGAATGTAGTGGATAAATTTGAACAGGCTGGAATCAATCAAACCCGTCATATGGTTTACCTAATGGCAACAACCACCGTTCGCATTGTTATTCCTTTAGTAAGCAAAAGTGTAAGCGTTAATACGCAGGTTCCAATTGCTGAATATGTTGTTGTCGGCGAAGTTCCCAATACATATGTTCAATTCCCGTTTCCCTTTCCCAATGAACTGGGGAATATCGGCAATACGAATTAACCAACGAAATGAGTTCTTATTAAATTAAGAACTCATTTCGTTGGTTAAGCTGCTTTTTTAGGTAAGCATATATAAAAGTGATACTAGCTATTCCTAAAAAAGCGTTGATCAAAACTTTCATATGAGGTAAAATAAAATAGAAACACCAATGTGAAAAAATTCACATAAATATTTGAGGTGGATTTAGATGGTAGTCATATCTGTCTGTATTGGTAGTGCCTGTCACTTGAAAGGAGCGCATGGCGTTTTAAATGCTTTCGCTGCATTATTACAGAAATATCAGGTTCAAGGAACTATTGATATCGAAGGAAGCTTTTGTCAGGGACGCTGTACGGAGGGTGTCGTGATTAAAATTGATGACGAGATTATCACTAATGTTGCTAAAGAAAAGGTACACGAAATTTTTATGCAGAAGGTGCTAGGGCGGTGATGCAATGAAGAGTATTACGACTCTCAAAGTAAATTGCAAGGACTGTCACAGGTGTGTACGGTCTTGTCCGGTCAAAGCAATTGGTATTGATAAAGGACAAGCACGTGTCGTAGAAAATCGCTGTATTGTATGTGGTAGATGTGTAACGGAGTGTCCGCAAAAAGCGAAGCAAGTAAAAAACCAAGTAATGGATATTAAAAACAAAATTGCTTATGGATATAAGGTTGTAATGAGCCTTGCTCCATCATTTATTAGTTCATTTCCCGAGTATCAAGGCGATGAACTGATCCAGGCCATTAAAAACCTTGGCTTTACTGATGTCGAGGAAACGGCAATTGGTGCAGAAATTGTATCAGCCCATTACAGCCGAATGCTGGAAGAATCCAATGAACCGGTAATATCAGCCTGTTGTCCGGTTGTAGTGAATGTTATCAAAACGTATTATCCTGAATTGGTAAAGAATATCGCCCCTGTCGTTTCTCCGATGGTTGCCCACGGCAAAGTGATTAAACAGCGATCCGGCAATGATACGTATGTTGTATTTGCCGGCCCTTGTGTTGCTAAAATTGGAGAAGCTGAAAAGGATGCTAATTCGATTGATGCAGTTATCACATTTGAACAATTGCGGCAATGGTTAATAGAAAGTCAACATAATAACTTTACTGAAAAACGGATATCAGCTGAGCCGCAAGGGCGGGGGCGCTATTTCCCCATATCCGGTGGTATTCTTAAATCATTTATGGATCATGATGAAACGGATACGGAAATTATTACGGTTGATGGTATTGAAAATTGCATGGAAACTTTTGATGCATTGATTAAAGGCGATATTTCACCGCGCTTTATTGAAGCCCTGGCTTGCTCGGGAGGCTGTATTGGCGGACCGGTAAGCGGCAGTCGGCAATGTATGGCTGCGAAACGCCGGAAAGTGATTAATTATGCTAAAAGCAATTCGCGTGAAACGGAACTGGATGATAATAGTGCGCTAAGCTTTACGCGTATTCATCAAGCTATGCCGGTAGCATATCCACTGCCAACGGAAGCAGAAATTGTCGATATTCTGAGCCAGACTGGCAAGACTACGGCAGCGGATGAAAAAAATTGCGGTGCCTGTGGATATAACTCGTGCCGTGATAAGGCAATTGCTGTTTTTCAAGGGTTAGCAGAAAATGATATGTGTGTTCCCTATATGCGCTCTAAAGCAGAGTCATTTGCCAATATCATTGTTACCAATTCGCTTAATGCGATTATCGTGGTTGACCAGCGTATGATTATCCAGGATTTTAATCCCGCTGCTCAAAAAATGTTCGATTGGGGCCGTGAAATGGCGACCGGCATGAACCTTGGCGAAATAATGGACTGTGCTCACTTTGTGTATGCGGCTAAAAGCGGCAATAAAGTGGTGGGTAAGCGTATCGAATATGTTCCTTATGGATTAGTAACAGAGCAGATGATTATTCCTGTACCCAAACACGATGTAATTATCGCGATTATCACGGATGTAACGGAGCAAGAGAAAAAATTAAAAGAACTTGAGTTGATGAAATTGGAAACGATTAAGAAAGCAACTCAGGTTATTGATAAACAAATGCATGTAGCCCAGGAGATTGCAGGTCTCTTAGGAGAGACAACTGCAGAGACTAAGTCGGCACTACTGGAAGTAATCTGGCTTCTTAAGGGTAAGGAGGAGGCTTGATGGAATTACTTCATGCTGAAGTCGGCTTATCTCAACTTTCAAAAGCAGGAGAAGAGCTGTGTGGCGATAATGTTGAAGTGGTACGTACTGCGACGGATACTATTATTGTCATTTCTGACGGATTAGGCAGTGGTGTGAAAGCCAATATTCTAGCTACCTTAACCACAAAAATTGCGTCTTCTATGCTGAAAAGGGGAATCCCGCTAGAGGATGTTGTTGATACCATTACAGCAACGCTTCCTGTCTGTAAGCAGCGAAAAATAGCGTATTCCACCTTCCATATCATCAAGATTTCCGATGATGGCTTGGCAACAGTGGTTGAATTCGACTGTCCTTCTACTTTTTTAAAAAGGAATAATCATGTAATTGTTTTTCCCACAGTGGAAAAAGTTGTTGGCGGCAAGGTGATTCGGGAAGGTCAGCTTTCTTTGCAGGAAAATGACATGCTGGTTGCCGTTAGTGACGGCGTGATTCATGCCGGTATTGGTGGACTTTTGAAGCTCGGCTGGGGGTGGCAAGGGATTGCCCAGCAGCTTGCCAGTGAATCTGCTAAGGTTATTAATGCCGATAGCCTGAGCCAACAGGTTATCCGGTGCTGCCAAGGCTATTATCTGGATAAAGCCGGAGATGACTCAACGGTAGTTTCCGTTAAAATCAGAAGACCACTGCATTTGACAATTTTAACTGGTCCGCCTGCTGATCGGTCGTATGATCAAAAAGTTGTGAAACGTTTTTTGCAACAGCCCGGCAAAAAAGTGATAGCAGGAGGAACAACCGCCAATATAGTCAGCCGCGTTACCAGCCGCCCACTCAAGGTTAATCTCGATTATCACGATCCTGCTATTCCTCCCACCGGGAGGATTGAAGGAATTGACTTAGTAACGGAAGGTGTTCTGACACTGAATGCTGCTGTGGATAGGCTGCGCAGTGCCGGAATAGGGAAACAGCAGGACGGAGCGAGCCTGTTAGCTCGAATGCTGCTGGAAGCTGATCAAATTAATATCATTGCAGGAAGCGCAGTTAATCCGGCGCACCAGAATCCTAATTTTCCAGTACAAATTAATATAAAATCACAGGTGTTGAATCAATTGCTTGCGGTATTAAAAGAAAAAGGCAAACAAGTAGCGATTGAATGGGTTTAATGGTGATTTGGTTGTATGAAACAATGTCAGTTAGCTGTTACTTCTGACTGTTTTTGCTACTATATAAAATTATTCGCAGCAAGAGGAGGAGTTTTTCATGTCCCAAGTAACGGAAGTTGTTAAAATTCGCCGTAAAGTTTTATCTGAGGTCGCTCGTATGGCGTTTGAGGGTACTTTACAAGAAAATGTAAAAGATATTTTACAATCGGTTGTTACAGAAAGCGGTCCACGCTATCGCTGTTGTGTGCATAAAGAGCGAGCGGTATTAAAAGATCGTGTTAATTTAGCTCTTTGTCAGCCTATTAATACAAATTTAGCAGTTTCTGCTGAGAATGCGTTAACCCAAGGGGCTGCTGATATACCAATTGTCAGCGTATTGCCAGAAGCATGTGATCAGTGTCCAATTGATAAATTTATGGTTACTGATGCCTGTCGTAACTGTGTGGCACATCATTGCATCAATAGCTGCGCAAGAAAAGCAATTATGGTGGTCAATAACAAAGCTTATATTGATCAATCTAAGTGTGTCGAATGTGGACTCTGTAAAAAGTCATGTCCATACTGTGCTATTATTGAAATCAGCCGTCCTTGTGAACGGGCCTGCGATTTAGAAGCAATCAATGCTGGAGCCGATCGCCGGGCTGTGATCGATTACGATAAATGTGTTTCCTGTGGTGCCTGTAAGACGGCTTGTCCCTTTGGTGCAATAGGTGACAGGTCTATCATTGTACAGTTAATACAACTATTAAAAAATACGGATAAACATATCTATGCAATTTTAGCCCCTGCTTTTATTGGACAGTTTGGCTTAAAGGTCAAGCCGGGACAAGTGATGAAAGCGGTCAAAGAATTGGGTTTTTATGAAGTTCATGAAGTTTCGTTCGGTGCTGATATTACAACTATTGAGGAAACCAAAGAGTTTGCCGCTTCTGTGCCTGCTGAGCGCCCTTTTCTGACGACCTCCTGTTGTCCGGCTTTTGTTGGGTTAGTTGACAAGCACATGCCTCAAATGCAGCCGCATGTCTCTTCGACTGTTTCTCCCATGATTGCAACCGGCCGATGGATCAAAAATAATGATCCTGATGCGGTAGTCGTTTTTGTTGGTCCCTGCATTGCCAAAAAGGCAGAGGCTCAGAAATATCCTGAAGATATTAATTATGTGTTAACTTTTGAAGAAATGACAGCAATGCTGGTCGGAGCTGGTATTAATGTAACCGAAGTGGAAGATGATGGTTATCAAACGGTTGCCTCGCGGGATGGAAATGCATTTGCAAGGGCTGGCGGACTCGTGCAGGCTGTAGTCGATGCAGCAGCCCAAATGGCTCCCGATGTTGTTGTTAAGCCACATCGTTCTGAAGGACTGGGCAATTGCAAAACGGCCCTGAAGCAACTCAAGGAAGGCAAGATTGATGCTAATTTCTTTGAAGGAATGGCGTGCTACGGCGGCTGCGTAGGCGGACCGGGTACATTGACGGATTACCGGGTTACCACCAGGCTGGTTGATAATCATGCCAATACGGCCAAAGTAACGGCATCACCTGAAAATAGCACAGCGATTGAGGAAATAAAGAAAGGCGAGAATTGGCATCACGGACATTAATATTATGTTTTCTGCTTTACCAAATGCTGCTTTTTATGCTACAATATAGCCTGATTTAGATTGTCTGAGAGGAGCAACAATATGTCTGGACATTCCAAATGGGCAAATATAAAACACAAAAAAGGTAGAATGGATGCCCTTAGAGGAAAACTCACAACAAAAATAGGGCGAGAAATTACAGTGGCCGTACGAATTGGCGGTGCAGATCCGACCGGTAATATGCGGCTTAAGCTGGCATTGCAAAAAGCGAAGGAAAACAATATTCCTAAGGAAAACATTCAGCGTGCGATTCAAAAAGGATCGGGAACACTGGATGGTGCCAATTACGAAGAAATTACCTATGAAGGCTACGGTCCGGGTGGGGTTGCCGTTACGATTGAGGTTATGACGGATAATCGTAACCGTACTGCGGCGGATGTGCGTCATTTGTTTACAAAATATGGCGGTAATCTGGGAGAATCAGGTTGCGTTGCATGGATGTTTAAGAAAAAAGGTTTGTTTGTTATTGAAAAAGAAGGGGTAGATGAAGAAACTCTTATGCTTGTTGCTCTTGAGGCAGGTGCTGAGGACTTTAAAGCAGAAGACCAATACGAAATTACAACTGCCCCCGAAGATTTTGATAGCGTGCAGCAGGCATTAGACCAAAACAAGGTTACTACTTTAGTCGCTCAGGTTACCATGGTTCCCGAAACTACAGTGGAATTGAATGGCGATGAAGCTGTTAAAATGGTTAAACTGATTGATGCTCTTGAAGACCATGATGACGTTCAAGAGGTCTATACTAATGTAGAATTACCTGAAGATATGGAGTAGTACCACCCAGATTTAATGCGGCCAAGGTAATGGTAATCCAGCTTTTGTAGTATATGTATACTCTATGCAATAATTGGTAATTATAATGGCAACACAAAACATAAGGAGTGTTTTTGATGTTGCCATTTAGTAATAGCACCAAAATACGAGCGGCTCTAACTGTGCTTTGTATTCTTCTAGCCTGTACGGGAGTTTATTATTTTGTAAAGCCATCGGCAAACTCTGATATGCCTCCTGCATTGCCAAGAGAAACAGAAGTAGCTAAACAGGATGCAAAGATTAAAATTACTTCCACGACGGATATCGTTCAAAGGATTGTCTACCTAAAATGTAATGAAGAGGAAACATTTCGAACTAAACCTGCCGATAATTTAATAGGGTTGAATTATCAGCAGATCCAGCAAATATATTCGGGATGGACAATTGAAAAGTTTGATATGCCTGAAGTGGTAATGTCTCTTAAGGTGAATAGCTTATGCCGTGAGCATGCCAATAATATGTTTATTGGTGTAAAGGATGGTTACGTAGCTGTTTTTCATGGCAAGCCAGGGGGCAAGGCAATTCTTAAAGAGGTAACGAAAATACCGATTACAAAGCTAGTGCCCGGGGATGCGGAAGAGTTAAAGCATGGAATGATTGTTCAATCAAGGGAAGAATTACTTCGTTTTATTGAAGGATTAGAGTCAAGGTAGAGTGAGGTGGGGTTAACGCCCTGCCTTTTTTCTTGCTCTAAAAGGATAATGCTTTTAATTTGTCGAATTTGGAGGTTTGAGAAAAAGGGAGGCTTGAGGGCCATGCTGGCGATTGGTATTGATCCGGGAACAGCCATTTGCGGGTACGGTGTTGTTGAAGCAGTGGGAAGCCGTTTGAAAGCGATCTCATATGGCGCGATTCGTACCAGTCCGGTTCTTAGTGCTGCGGATAGGCTGCAAATTATTCATCATGAACTTGATCTTTTATTAAAAAAATATCAGCCTGATATCGTCGGTGTAGAACAACTGTTTTTCAATAAAAATGTTACTACGGCTATGGCGGTAGGGCAGGCACGAGGAGTAATTCTACTGGCTATAGCCCAAAATGATATTTCGCTGGCTGAGTTTACACCATTGCAGGTCAAACAATCGGTAGTAGGATATGGAAAAGCGACAAAAGAACAGGTCATTTATATGACTCAACGGCTGCTATCTTTAGTGGAGAAACCAAAACCAGATGATGTGGCTGATGCTTTAGCGATTGCCATATGTTCGATTCATAGCAGCGGTTCCAATAAAATGTGGAGTGTAAAACCATGATTGGCTACATAAAAGGGCAAGTATCACATTTATTTTCCGATTTTTGTTTTGTTGACGTACAAGGCGTTGGTTACCGGGTGTTTGTACCTAATTCAACACGGCAGAAGCTTTCGACAGGGATGACTGTTGTTTTGTTTACGCATCTAAATGTACGGGAAGATGCAATGCTGTTATATGGCTTTATTACGCAAGAAGAATATGAACTTTTTTTACATCTTATTTCAGTTACGGGCATTGGTCCCCGAGTTGCTCTTGGTATTTTATCTGCCGCTAATCCGGAAGGTTTCCGGCTGGCTGTCAGTCAGAAAAACATAAGTATGTTAACTAAAATTCCCGGGATAGGCAAAAAGACGGCTGAACGTCTGATTCTTGAACTTCAGGATAAACTGGGAGCCGGCGGTCAGGCAGAACCTGCTGCCGGCCAGGCAGTCATCAGTCCGATGGCTGATGATGTGCAGGCGCAAGCGCTGCAGGCCTTAGTTGCACTTGGTTATAATCAGGGGGAAATTGCACCGATCATGCGAAAGGCAGGCAGTGATGTAAAATCAGTCGAAGATCTGATAAAACTGGCGCTGCGTGAGTTTGGCGGCGGGAGGTAGTTATGGAAGACGAGCGAATAGTAGCCGGCAGCGAGCTTGAAGCAGATAATTGGCAATATAGTCTGCGCCCACGCCGACTTCAGGAGTATATTGGACAAGATCAGGCAAAGCAGAATTTATCGATATTCATCAAGGCTGCGCTGGCAAGAGGCGAGGCATTGGATCATGTTTTACTGTATGGCCCGCCAGGGCTGGGTAAAACTACATTAGCCGGAATTATTGCCAATGAATTAGGTGTTAACTTTCGCATTACTTCAGGCCCGGCAATAGAAAGGCCTGGTGATTTAGCTGCGCTTATCACCAATTTAGGTGAAAAGGACCTATTGTTTATTGATGAAATTCACCGCTTATCGCGCAGCGTGGAAGAAGTTTTGTACTCGGCAATGGAAGATTTTGCTTTAGATATTATTATCGGCAAAGGACCTAGTGCACGGTCTATCCGAATTGATCTGCCACCATTTACTTTAGTGGGCGCAACAACCAGAGCGGGCGCTCTGGCGGCACCTTTACGGGACCGTTTTGGTGTTATTAGCCGTTTAGAATACTATGAAACCAAAGACTTAATCTCAATTATTAACCGGGCAGCAGAAATTTTAAACATAGCGATAGAAGATCGGGGCGCAGAAGAGATTGCCCGCAGGTCAAGAGGAACACCGCGCATTGCTAACCGTTTGTTAAAAAGGGTGCGCGATTTTGCTCAGGTTGCCGGCAGCGGCATTATTACCGATAAGCTGGCTGATCAGGCGCTGGTTATGTTAGAGGTAGATAAATGTGGTCTGGATAGAACAGACAGGCAATTATTATCTACTATTGTTACTAAGTTTAATGGTGGTCCGGTAGGCCTGGAAACTTTAGCAGCTGCCATTAGCGAGGAAACTACAACAATTGAAGATGTTTATGAACCATTTTTGCTGCAGCTTGGATTGCTAAACCGTACACCGCGGGGCCGGGTGGCCACGCCTGCTGCTTACGCGCATCTAGGAATTGCCTATAAAACAAATGAGGAAAAATTATGGTAGTTAGGGAAGGAGCGGCAAACTTTGGGCGGATTTGAATCGTTAGGAAAACTACTTATGGCAGCTGGAATTTTACTGCTTGTTATAGGCGCAATATTATCCTTTGGAGAAAAATTCCTTCCTTTTGGCCGCTTACCTGGGGATCTATTTGTGGAGAAAGAAAACTTTACTTTTTACTTTCCGGTGGTTACATCGCTGATTGTAAGTGTTATTTTAACTATCGTGCTGAATGTACTATTCCGCCGCTAGTGACATGTGGAGGATTTTTATGACTCAGAAAGTACGCTTTATTGGGCTCTTCAGTATAATGGTACTAACGCTTTTCCTTTTTTGCGGCGTAACACATGCACAGACAGTGCCATCTATTCGTGTTGGCTTATGGGCTGGTCAGCAAAATATTGTTGTTTCCGCAAATCGCGATTTCGTAGCGTTAAATGATAATGGTGAAATACTGGGTCAATTTTCGAATAAAGAAAGGGCTGCCTTTTCTTCTCAAGGAGATCAGATCCTTCTTAACGGCAAAGCAATTAAAGCAAAGACAATAGAGTTCCGAATAAATGGTGATACGAGCGACTCATACATGGAAGTGAATAAACGCAGCTATCGGGGCACTATTTCTATCCATAAGACAGTCGATAAACCAGGTCTGACAGCCATTAATACAGTTCCTGTTGAGGAATATCTTTATGGTGTTGTTGCACGGGAAATATCGCCAGACTGGGCAATGGAGGCTATAAAGGCACAGGCGGTTGCTGCCAGGACATATGCTTTATTTAGTATGAATAAGCACAGTGCAGATGGCTATGACGTTTGCTCAACAACGGATTGCCAGGTTTACGATGGCCGTGCAAGCGAATCGGAGCGTACGAAAAAAGCAATTGATGATACACGCGGGATAGTCCTGCAGTATGCGAACAAGTTGATTTCAGCTTGTTTTCACAGCAGCGGCGGCGGATTTACCGAGAACAGTGAAAATGTATGGAGTTCTCCTTTGCCTTACTTGAAAGGGGTTGTCGATTATGATCAGCAATCGCCTTATTCCAAGTGGAAACAAGAGTATACTCCACAGGAATTAAGCCAGCTTTTGACGAAGGCCGGATATAATATTGGTGATTTGCAGGCCATAGTGCTCAGCAGATTAAGCGAACCGCCGGTAAATGCGGTTGACCGTGGCGTATCAGGAAGAGTTAAGACAATTCGCTTTACGGGAACAAACGGATCTGTAATGTTGACCGGTAATAAATTACGCGGCTTATTAGGCCTGAACAGTACCTTGTTTGATATCGTTATAGTTACACCCGCACCACCGAGTATTGATGTTCCTATTACGGATAGCTTTGGTGATCACGGCACGAAAAAAATGCAAGTCAATTTAAAACCAAGTGTGGAAAAAGGGTTAATTAATGACAAAGACATTATCCGGCGAATTACCGGCCGCCCCCAGGAAAGGATTGTCATAAACGGATCGGGTTTTGGGCATGGCTTAGGCTTGTCACAATGGGGAGCAAAAGCGATGGCAGAAAAGGCACCGCAAAGTGATCTCGCATATTTCAGAACGATATTGAAACACTATTATCAAGGTGTGGAAATTGTAAAAATATACTAGCTTAACTTGAAATTTATTGCCTTTAAGGAGACAGTCGTATGTTGTTATCTGACTATCATTACAATTTGCCTGATGGGTTAATTGCTCAGCACCCCCACGAGCCACGGGATCATTCCCGTTTGATGGTATTGAATCGTACTACGGGTGAGGTTTCCCATCAGCATTTCTACAACGTTCCTGATTATCTTGAGCCAGGGGATACCCTGGTTTTTAATAATACCAGAGTCATCCCGGCCAGATTAATTGGCACTCGGGCAGACACTGGCGGCAAAGTTGAAGTTTTTCTGCTTAACCGGCTCAACCACAATGAATGGGAAACACTGGTAAAGCCGGGAAAACGGGCTCGACCGGGAACCACCATCTCTTTTGGAGAGGAGTTAAGCTGTGAGATACTTGACAGCACTGAATTTGGTGGACGAGTTGTGAGGTTTACCTTTCAGGGCGCTTTTGAAGCAATTTTGGACCGCTTAGGGGAAACGCCTCTGCCACCGTATATCCGTGAGCGTTTGGAAGACGGGGAGCGCTATCAGACGGTTTATTCCTGTGAAAGTGGTTCGGCAGCTGCACCAACAGCAGGACTGCATTTTACGGAAGAAATGCTGGAAAACCTTAAACAAAGAGGAATTAATCTTGCCTTCATCACGCTCCATATCGGTCTGGGGACATTTCGCCCTGTTAGTGTGGCTGATATTACGCAGCATGTTATGCATCGGGAGTATTACTCTATTTCTCCTGAAGCAGCGCAAATCATTAATCAGACGAAAGAAAAAGGGCACAGGGTAGTTGCGGTGGGAACTACTTCGGTGAGGACGCTGGAAACGGTGGGAACAGACGGCAGGATTGAGGCTGGGTCCGGCTGGACGAATATTTTTATGTATCCAGGATTTGAATTTAAAATGATTGATGCGATGGTGACAAACTTTCATTTGCCCGAATCAACACTCTTAATGTTGATTAGTGCATTTGCCGGCAGGGAAAATGTTCTTGCAGCGTATGAGATCGCTGTAAATGAAGACTATCGCTTTTTTAGTTTTGGCGATGCGATGTTAATCCTATAAGGAGGTATTGAGATTGGCAATTACATACGAATTAATAAAAAAATGCTCCCAAACAGGAGCTAGGGTAGGACGAATTTATACACCTCATGGTGTTTTTGATACGCCTATGTTTATGCCTGTGGGAACCCAGGCGACTGTTAAAGCAGTATCCCCGGATGAACTCAAGGCTATGGGGGCAGGTATCATCCTGAGTAATACCTATCACTTGTATTTGCGGCCAGGTGCAGATTTGGTTGCAGAGGCAGGGGGACTTCATAAGTTTATGAAATGGGATGGAGGCATTCTAACAGACAGCGGCGGTTTTCAGGTGTTTAGTCTGGGACCTTTGCGTAAAATTACGGAGGAAGGCGTAAGTTTCCGCTCCCATATTGATGGTTCAAAGCATTTCTTATCACCCGAGAAGGCAATTGAAGTTCAAATGGCCTTGGGAGCAGATATCATTATGGCTTTTGATGAATGCGTTCCTTATCCAGCGGAATTTGAATATGCACGGGCCTCAACAGAACGAACCACCCGCTGGGCAGAGCGCTGCCAAAAAGCTCATACTCGCAAAGATCAGGCCTTGTTTGGAATTGTACAAGGCGGCATGTATAAAGAATTGCGCACAAAGAGTGCTCAGGATTTAGTTAAAATGGATTTTCCCGGTTACGCCGTAGGAGGGCTTAGTGTAGGAGAACCTAAGCACCTTATGTACGAAATGCTGGAGCATACGGTGCCACAATTACCGCAAACGAAGCCGCGTTATCTGATGGGAGTTGGAACCCCGGACTGTTTAGTGGAAGGGGTTATGCATGGAATTGATATGTTTGACTGCGTTTTCCCCACTCGCGTAGCCCGCAATGGAACAGCGATGACCGGCAAAGGACGCCTGGTGGTTAAAAATGCCCAATTTGCCCGGGATTTCCGACCAATTGATCCAGATTGCGACTGCTATACGTGCCGTAATTTTAGCAGAGCTTACATTAGGCACTTGCTCAAAACAGAAGAAATTTTTGGTCTTAGGCTAACAACGATCCACAATCTTCACTTTCTTATTCATTTCATGAAAAAAATGCGTCAAGCGATTCTGGAAGATCGTTTCGTATCATTCCGGCAAGAGTTTTGGGCACATTACCAGACACATTAAAGGATTTTTACGTACTAGTGTGGAATATATTGGGGATATCAGGAGGTGAGTTGATTGCCCGAATTTTCTACAGATGTAACCCAGTTTATCCAGGCCTCATGGCCCATTGTGCTTATGGGGGTAATTTTTTACTTTATGCTTTACCGCCCGCAGCAAAAAGAGCAGAAAAAAAGAAGTAACATGCTTGATAATCTGAAAAAAGAAGATCGCATTGTTACGATAGGCGGTGTCTTTGGCACAATTACTGCTTTGACTGACAAAACAGTTATGCTGAAGATTGCTGAGAAAGTAGAAATTAAAGTTTCACGTTCAGCTATAAGCCATTATCAGGATTCTACAAAAAATGGCGATAATAAATAAGGACAAAAAGGAAATGCGCCGGGAAATTCTCTTACGGCGCAATGCTCTTTCAGCGGACTGGGTGAATAGCCAAAGTGCACTTATTGTCGGGTTTTTAACCAACTGGGAGCCTTTTCTTCAAGCCAAAAATGTAATGCTGTATCTTGCTATGCCGGGAGAACCGAACATAGATGAGCTTATTTTATTTGCGCTGGAAAACGGTAAGCAAGTGAGTGTACCGTTGCTTACTGAAAAATTTGGCTATATGGAAAGTGCAGCTATTACCGGATTACAGGATTTGAAAACGGGTAAACTTAATTTGCGAGTTCCTGATCCGGAAAAAATCACAATTGTTGATCCCGGATCACTTGACCTTATTTTAGTTCCTGCGGTCGCCTTTGATTTAAATGGAAACCGGTTAGGAATGGGGGCGGGTTATTATGACCGCTTTCTTACCCAGGCTTCAAAGGCTTGTACGCTTGGTGTAGCCTGGAGCTTTCAAATTGTTCCTTTTGTTGCAGCTGAAGAACATGATGTTCCTGTTCAGTATGTAATTACCGAAGAAAAAATAACTATTTGCAGTAAAGGCAAAATGTAGTTCACTGCATTTTGCCTTTCTATGCGCTGAGGCTGGAAATGGAAGTAAAAATAGGAATTGCACAAATGAATAAGTATGCCATGAGTGAATGCGGCGATAGTGTGGAAATTGCTGAAAGACCGCGGGGCGGGGTTTCTGTCATTCTGGCAGATGGACAAGGCAGTGGAAAATCAGCAAGAACAACCAGCCTGGCGGTCGTTAATAAAACATCCGCCTTAATTGCCGATGGAGCCCGCGATGGTGCTGTTGCCCGGGCAGTTCACGATTATCTGTATGCTCTTAAGGACGGTAAGGTGTCTTCCACTTTAGCCATTATCAGTGCTGATCTGGATACACAAACGGTGGTATTCTGCCGCAACTCAAACTGTCCAGTACTTGTAAAACAGTCTTATGGCCTCGATGTGTACGACGAAGAAATTAATCCCATTGGTGTTCATAAACGAATGAAACCGCTTACGTATGAAATGCCCCTGGATTTGGGCATGATTTTAGTATCCTATAGTGATGGTATTCAGGCAGCCGGCAGAAAAAGGGGACGAGCTGTGGATACCGATCATTTATACAGGATTATAAACGAGAATGAAGCTCTGGATGCCGCCTTTATAGCGGAAAGCATTTTAGAGTATGCTCTTGAGTTAGATGATTATCGGCCAGGTGATGACATGACAGTTGTGGTCATGGGCTTGTGCGACAAGGAAGATACCCATAAAATCCGTAAGATTGCAGCATCTTTTCCGTGGTAAAGCAGGTGATCGTATGCGAGTTATAATAGTTGGGGTTTGTGCCTCCGGCAAAACAACACTAGTTAATCAGCTGAAAGAGTGGGGGATCGACGCCCATAATGTTGCGCAAGAGCATTCGGGAATTAAGACTTTATGGAAACGTAAGCAGCCGGATCTTGTCATTATGCTTGATGCAACTTTAGCAAGTATCCGCAGTCGGCGCCATGTACCATGGGGAGAAGAACGATTAATTGTTCAGCGCGAACGCCTGCAAGATGCCAGAAAAAATGCCGACTTATATTTACCAACAGATTCCCTTACCAAAGAACAAGTAGCACAACAAGTAGCAGCTTTTGTCAGGGGGTAATACTATGGCGTTTCTTACAGTAGATGATCTGAAAAAAAATCACGAGGTTTCTGTCTACCTCGCCTGCAGTACTCAATATTTAGGACAATTGGGCTTCACTGAGCACGGGCACCGCCATGCCGGAATAGTCTCAGCCCGTGCCTATCAGGTGCTTAAGGATTTACAGTATGAAGAACGTGATTGCCAGTTAGCTGCTATTGCGGGCTATTTACATGATATTGCGAATATGATTAATCGCTTTAACCATGGTGGAATTGGTGCCGCTATTGCGTTTTCCATTTTATCCCGTTTAGAAATGCCGCCCGAAGAAATAGCGTTAGTTGTTTCAGCTATTGGTAATCATGAAGAGGAAAGAGGAAATGCGGTTAATCATGTGGCCTCTGCCCTGATTTTAGCCGATAAATCCGATGTTCACCGCAGCCGCGTAACTAATAAGGATTTTGCTAAATTTGAAATTCACGATCGAGTCAATTATGCTGCCGATCATAGTTTGTTGACTGTTGACCGTACAAAATCAGTGATCACTCTTGATTTGACAATTGATACTACTATTTGTCCAGTAATGGAATATTTTGAAATTTTTTTGGAGCGTATGGTTATGTGTCGCAGGGCAGCAGAATTCTTGCATACTAAATTTAATTTAGTTATTAATGAGAATCGCTTATTATAGGCAATAAGACTTGTTCGTTGACATAAATGGTACTTTCTGACTATAATTGTTTTATTGTAGAACACAATGATTGGGGGAGAACTGTTTGAGGTGGGGAATTTTTTCGAAATTTCTCGGCATTGTATTAGCTATTATTGTCGTTTTTGGTTACTACATCTCGCCGCTGGCTTTATCCATTAAACAAGGTCTCGATTTACAAGGGGGGACCCACGTTGTACTGGAAGCGGTTGATACACCAGAGGCAAAAGTAGATGATGATGCCGTTCAACGGGTTATTAAGATTATTGAACGACGCATTAATGAATTAGGGCTTACAGAACCAATTGTACAACGCCAAGGAGAACGACGGATTATTGTCGAACTGCCAGGTGTCAAAGATCCCGAAAAAGCGATTGAACTGATTGGTAAAACAGCATTAATGGAATTCCAAGATGAAAGTGGCGTTACCGTCTTAACAGGTAAAGACCTGAAAGATGCCCGGTCGCAAATTGATCAGGGAAAACAAAATCTCGTTGCTATTGAGTTTACTGACGAAGGTGCTAAGAAGTTCGCTGATTTGACGGCAAAAAATATCGGAAAGCGAATTGCAATATTGTTGGACAAGCAAGTCCTGACTAATCCTTCCGTTCAGGAAGCAATACCTGGTGGTAAGGCGGTTATTACTGGCAGCCGTACACTGGAAGAAGCACAGCGTTTGGCTATCTTACTCCGGTCGGGTGCATTACCGATAAAGGTTGAAGTAATGGAAACCCGTACTGTAGGGCCGACACTTGGACAGGATTCAAAAGATAAAAGTATCAAAGCGTTTACAATTGGCGTACTTGCCATTGTAGTTTTTATGTTACTCTT
This sequence comes from Anaerospora sp., assembly GCF_032013335.1. Lineage (NCBI taxonomy): Bacteria > Bacillati > Bacillota > Negativicutes > Selenomonadales > Sporomusaceae > Anaerospora > Anaerospora sp. Next base: position 53,592 of record NZ_DALZUO010000018.1, read on the forward strand.
CTATCGTTTATCCGGTGTAGTTGCCAATATTGCCTTACTGGTATATGTGTTGTTGTTGTTAGGCGTATTGAAAGGCCTGGAAGCGACAATGACTTTACCGGGCATTGCCGGTATTATCTTATCAATGGGTGTTGCCGTTGATGCCAATGTACTGATTTTTGAAAGATTTAAGGAAGAGTTTCGCTCTGGAAAAACATTGCGAGCGGCAATGGATGCTGGCTTCCATCGCGCTTTTGGAACGATATTGGATGCCAATGTATCGGTTATGATCACAGCAGCGGTATTATTCCTGCTTGGATCAGGCCCTATCAAAGGATTTGCTGTCACACTTGGACTCGGCGTAGTTATAAGCATGTTTACGGCAATTACAGTCAGCCGTTCTTTGCTGCGAATGCTTATTCATGCCAATGTGGTTAAAAATAGCAAATTTTTTGGTGCATAAGGGGTGATAAAACATGAAGCTTAATATAATCGGAAGACGGTACTGGTGGTTCCTGCTTTCAGGTATTATCCTTATTCCGGGAATCATTTCCATGGCCATACACGGATTTAATTTAGGCATTGATTTTACTGGCGGAACGATCGTTGATTTAAAATTCAGCCGCGAAGTAACTGTTGCTGAAATTCGTGAATCACTGAAAGATTTCCACTTAGAAAACAGCACCATCCAGCTGGCAGGAACGGCGAAAGTGGATGCTTCGCAAAATGTATTTTTGCGGACTCACTTTTTAACAAATGACGAAAGCAAGGCTTTATTTGCGGGAATGACCGATAAACTTGGCGCTTTTGAAGTACAGAGAGTTGAGAAAGTGGGAGCTGTTGTCGGCTCTGAGCTTACTCGCCAGGCTCTGTTGAACTTAGCAGTTGCCTGCCTGTTATTGTGTGCTTATATTTCCTACCGCTTTGAATATAAAATTGCAATATCTGCTATTTTAGCTATTTTGCATGATGTGCTTGTGGTATTAGGTGTTTTTTCAATCTTTCATTTGGAACTTGATTCATCCTTTATTGCCGCAATTTTAACGGTTATCGGTTATTCAATGAATGAAGCCGTCGTTATTTTCGACCGCATCCGGGAGAATCTGCGTAATCATCGTAAAAGCGAATCATACGAGGAATTGGTCAATCGCAGTATAGGACAAACGATAACCCGCTCTATATATACATTGTTGACGGTATTGTTTGCAACTGCATCTCTGTACTTTTTCGGTGGAGAAACAACCAAGAATTTCTCACTGGCGATGTTAATTGGTTTTATCAGCGGTGCGTATTCATCCATATTTAATGCCAGTCCAATCTGGGTAACCTGGAAAGAATATGATGACCGCCGCAAGGCGCAACTGCGCCCTAAAAGTGCAAAATAAATCGATCATAAAAATTGTGCAGCCACTTATTAAGTGGCTGCACAATTTTTTTATGCAGATTTAGCTGGGATCAAAGTTGTAATGATTCACCATCGGCTGATCTTTGTAATATGATGGTAGCAACAAGGGCGGTGAAGACAATGTGGATGCTATTACCAGCTATTTCTTTGGCAATTGTGCAAATTGCCGGTGATAACGTAGCAGTCGTTCCTGATATGGCTTCGGTGATTGGTACAGATATTTATAGTACAATTATTGTAGCCTACGTCATTTTAGGTTCGCTCATCACCGGCATATCAGCATGGATTGGAGTACAGACCGGACAAGAGTTAATTATTGTGGTGAAGAAATATTTTGGTTGTACGGGAAAAAATACCTTGGCCGCAATTATCTTAGCTACCTGCATTCCGGCAAGCGCTATCACAGGCTGCTATTTTGCCGGATGGGTATTACACTTACTTACTGGAATCCCAATTCTGGCTGCAGGTCCTGTCTGTTTATTGTTCTTTACTCTAATGGCAGCCGGTTATGGATTTGAGTTCTTAAAATTATCAAATTATTTAGCCTTGTTTTTACTGCCTGTTGTAGGCATTTTGTTTTTTCAGCAAGATTCTACTAATTTGCAGCATTTTTTTGATATGGGAGCAATTAACTGGCCCCTTGCATTTGCCTTAATCGGTTACAACTCAGGTGGAATGCGGTCAATTCTAGTTGTGGAGGCAGCCGCGCTCTTATCAAAAAAAGGAGATAAGGCAGTTTTTTTAGCCGTTATGTCCAAAGTGGTTGAAGGATTATTTACAGTTGGTGTGGCTCATCTGGTACTGTTTGCCGGTGCTGCAGGTCCGCTGGCATTATCTCAGGTAGTACATAAGTTTCTCGGAACAATTGGATTTCATATATTCAATCTTATTTTGTTGTGTACGTTTATGAATACAATGGTCCCGGCGATGATCGTAAATGCCCGGCAGATTAGCATAATCACGGACTTACCAATATGGCCGTCACTTGGGCTTTCCATGCTGGCGGTCTATCTGGTTAGCCTAGTGAATTTTAATACTCTTCTGATGATGATGAGCTGGGCTGGCCTTATTACGATAGGCTTTTTAGTTTATACTGCATGGTTTTTACATAAACAGCGAATAAACAAGTAATAATGATACTATATCGTTGAAAGGATATAGTATTGTGAAGCTTTTGATTGCAGTTATCATGCTTATTGGAGTAGTCGGTACACTGATCCCTCGAATACCAGGTACCTTAATTATCTTTTGCGGAGCTTTATTATATGGGGTGCTCACAGGGTTTGCCAGTTTTCAGCCGTGGCTTACTGTTCTATTATTGTTTTTAACAATAACCGCAGAGGTAGGAGGAAGATGGCTTCGTGCCTATTTAACCAGACGTTACGAGCTGTCTCGTTTGTTTTGTGTCAACGCTTCTGCAGGGAATATTGCAGGAATAATTGCAGCTGATGCTTTATTAGGCCCTATTCTGGGAATCGTGATTTGGGAGGTAATTGTCGGTAAGACTTTTATCCCCCGCTGGAGTACTGTAGGACGAGTTATTTATCTGTTAGCTGTAGCTGCAATGCTCCGGCTTATTTGTGCAGTCGTTATGGTAATCTTGATAACTATCTACATCCTGTAATATACAAAATGAATATTACCGTTAGCTAGACTCGTATGCCAGGTCTCGCAATGGGCAAAATAAGAAAAATGGCGGGGAGGGATTCGATTGCCTTCATATTTTGAACTTGTAAGACATAGCGGAAATGGCGACTTATTTCGTGCAGTAGAGTTATCGTTATCGGCATTAGCTGAAGGGCAGACTTTTCACCTTCATGCCGAAGGGCTGCGAGGGACAGGGAAAACAACAATCATGCGGGCAGTAAAGGACATTTTACCATCGATTGTCAGGATTAAGAACTGCATGTATAATTGTGACCCGGCGAAACCACATTGCCCTGAACACCGGTACTTAACGCCCCAGGCCATTAAAGAAATTGGCTCTGAAACAGTACCGTGCCCTTTTTTGGAAATATCACAGTCAGCTAAAATTGGAACTGTGGTAGGAACAATTGACTTAGCTAAATTAACGGATAAGGCTTCACCGGGAGCCTCGCTGCTGCCTGGTACAATTGTACAAGCTCACCGGGGGATTATTTTTGTAGATGAAATTAACCGGCTTGCTGATACATCACCTGAGTTAGCAGATGTTTTACTAGATGTAATGGGAACAAAACCAGGCCGTATTCAAATTGAAGAGACGGGTATGCCTACGGTGGAATTACCTTTAGCTGTTACTGTGTGGGCAGCTTCCAATCCGGATGAAGACCCGGGTGCATTAGCCCAAGTTCGCCGTCAATTGTCGGATCGCTTTGATGTATTGGTAACGATGGGGCGTCCCAACGACTACTTGGCTGTACACTCTATTTTAGAAACTCGCGAAAAAGGACCTTTAGCTTCTGCCCAAGCTTCTCCAGCTTTTACGTTCCCTGTTGGCTTGGAGCAAGTCGTGATTAGCAAAGAGATTCGAAACGTATTGGCGACTATTTACGTAGATTTTAGCTTGGAAAGTCTGCGGGCAGTGCAAGCCATGGAAATGGCTGCCGCCTTACAGGCATTGCATGCCGGTAAAATACAAGTTACGCTGGATGATGTTATGCAGGTAGTACCGCTCACCTTAGGTCATCGAGCGGACCATGGTACAGTAACCAATATTCTCAAATACTTGACGCACTTAAATCATCCTGCTCTTCATGATACACCGCCAGCAGATGATGTACTGCCAGCACCGGTTGCTTTTCCCAATCAAACTGGCTCTAACGCAGAAAAAATATCCTGGTGGCGAAATTTGTGGGAGAGTCTGAGGAACAAGGCTTCAACAAGCCCTGCAAACCAATCACAGCAAAAACAGACAAGTACAGGCAATGGCAGCAGCCAAAGCAATGGACCTGGCAGCAGTCCTGCCCCGCAAGCGATGGATCCGCTGCAAATGACGATTCATGCACCTCGTGCTAAAGCAACTCCTTTGTCAAAATTGCCTGTAGATAAATTTATCAGTGAGGATGAGAACCGTGGTTGAATGGGAATTGGATTATGATAATCAATTTTTAATCCGTTTGATTCAACCGTCCAAACAGATAGCAAATGCGATAGAAAAGCAGCGGGGAGTTCGTATTGGGCAAAGTACGGTTGTCAGCCAGAAAATGCATACTTATCATCCTGAGCATGTTGAAGAAATTCAAATCGTCCAGGATACGGATGCCGGGCAAGCATTCTATCACCGCAGCGATAAAGGCAAGATATTTCATCTGGACATTTTTCATGAAACGGGCCTTGTTGATCACTGCCAAGTGGCTGCAGCAATCAAACAAGCTGTTGAATTGTATAACTTGCATTATTCTATGCAGCATATTATCGTTTTTACAAACAAAGAGCAGGGTGTAAATGCTCATTATATTGACATTCAAACTGGAACAGGCGGCGGGCGAGTCACTGGTGATTTAAATCGCGGCAAGAAGCTTTCATTAAAAAGAGCTCATGAAAACCATGTTCATGTAGCAGCGCTTATTTCCCGTGACCATATTGCGTGCCTGTTTTATTTAGTTAATGCAGTCGAGAAAAGCATACTTAGTGCATCGCTTGAGTTGAGGCGCAATGAAAAAATTGTTCATATCCTAAGTGGTGGCGGTAAAAGTGATCTGTCACCCTATGCAGATCATCAATCTGATTCTTTTTTGCAGGAAAAAAACTGCAATGATATGTCTCCGATCGTCAAGGAGCATCAGTTGCTCCAGGATACGGAGGAATTGGCAGATCAATTTGATTCAGCACGGGATTTGCAAAAGGTTCTGGATGATGTAAATGAAGGCATAAATCATAGTAAGTTGTTGAAGCAGTTGGATAAAAGCGGCAATGGGCGAGATGCTATTGAACGAATGATTGGGATGGGCGTTATGGAAGCCAATCGTTCACAAATCAAATTAACCGACTACGGACAGGCTTTAAAAGAGTATTTAAAGCTGAATATGACGGATATTGATGCCTATATTCGCAGAACAATTCGCTTGATTAAGCCAGCCAGTGAAGTTAACGGCAATAGCTTAACACTGTTAAAAAAGAGCGGTTCGTCCGGTACAGGAAGCAGTATAACAGAAAACTGGCTGACCGGTGGAATTTCCGGAGAATTAGCGGTCGCTGAGACTATTCATGCTGCAGCTGGTCGGACGGTGCTGGAGAATAATGAATTTAGTATTACAAGCGCTGACATACGGCAGCAATTGCGTTATCGAAAGAATAAGAATGATTTTTGTCTGCTGGTCGATGCCAGTGCCAGTATGGCGGGAATACGCATTAGAGCGGCAAAGTTTTTAGCGCGCCATTTATTTCTCGCTTCAAGTGACCGGATTAGTGTCATAACTTTTCAAGAAGACAAGGCGGTTGTTCAGGTGCCGCTAACTCGTAATTTCCACTTGGCGGAAGAGTGCTTAAGCAAAATAAACTCAATTGGCTCTACACCATTGGCACTGGGATTAAATCATACACTTGCTTATCTGCGTGAGGCCCGTGCTGTCAATCCCTTGATTATATTGATCACTGATGGTGTACCGACACTGCCGGACCGCACAAGAGATCCTCTGGCAGATGCTCTTACGGCAGCAGCAAATATAAAATCAAGTGGCTATGGTTTTACGTGTATCGGATTAAAACCGCATCGGGGATATTTGGAAGAATTATCGAAAGCAGCCGGAGGAAGGGCTTATATTTTAGAAGAGTTAGAAAAGCAGGCACTTGTTAAGGCTACGTGGGCTGAACGTAGATATAACGGCAGGTGATTCAGGCTTTTTCTTTTTTTTTAGAGGATTATTACTAAATAGAAGAGAATAACTTGTAAGTTATGCAAGATTTCTAATGTTAAATAGTATATTTAGAAAATACAGTGTGTTATTTGCATAATTTTGCTTCATTCGATATAATATTACCACAATATGGAGGCTTTTATGGCCAAATTAGGCCGGTTATGGCGCCTGGCTCCAGTTCACTCCGATTTGAGTGATTCGTTAAGCCGTAGTTTGGGAATTTCTAAAACTGTGGCCCAGGTTCTTATTAACCGGGGAATCGTTGATGATAAAAGTGCACGGGAGTTTTTGTTCAGTGGTGTCGAACGTCTTGGCGATCCACAGCTGCTTAAAGATATGGGGAAAGCAGTAACCCGTACCAGCCAAGCAATTGCGCAAGGTCAAAAGATAACAGTTTACGGTGATTATGATGTAGATGGCATCACGGCCAGTGCTCTGATGTACCGTACTCTTAGAACATTCGGTGCTGATGTGGAGTATTATATTCCAGAACGGCAGAGTGAGGGGTATGGCCTCAATGCGGTTGCACTGGAGAATTTGGTTCAATCAGGCACGAAGCTAATCATTACGGTCGACTGCGGAATTAGTGCAGTGCAAGAAGTGACCACAATACAAAGTAAAGTGGATATCATTATCACAGATCATCATCAACCGCCGGAAATTCTGCCACCTGCTTATGCTATTCTGAATCCGAAACAAACTGGCTGCTCCTATCCGGATAAGCAGCTTGCGGGTGTTGGAGTGGCTTTCAAGCTTTGCCAAGCGCTCTGGGCGCATTATTATCCAGATTCCTCAATTCTTACAAATTATCTGGATATCGTAGCACTTGGCACGATTGCAGACATTGTTCCTCTAGTGGGAGAGAATCGAGCACTTGTGAGGCTTGGGTTGAAGCAGCTTGCAGCAACAGACAATGTAGGGCTGAAGGCATTGCAAGAAGTATGTGGGTTAACCGGCAGCAGCATTGATACGGGAAAAGTTGGATTTACCCTAGCGCCACGGCTGAATGCAGCAGGTCGCATCAGTCATGCTGCCGCTGGTGTAGAACTCCTGGTCACCAGTGATATGGCACGAGCAAATGAATTAGCTGGTATGCTTAATGAGGAAAATATAACCCGGCAGACAGTTGAAAAGGAAATCTTGCTTGCAGCTGATAGCTTAGCGGCTGCGTTTGACGTAGAGCAGGAAAAAGTACTTGTTTTAGCCGGGGAAAATTGGCATCCAGGCGTAATTGGCATTGTGGCGTCCCGGCTTGTCGAAAAATACTATCGTCCAGTTGTGATGATCTCACTTAAAGAAGGTATTGGTAAAGGCTCTTGCCGCAGCATCCCTGGTTTTGATATGTATGAAGCGTTAAAAAATGCGGGCGATCTTTTGATTCAGTTCGGCGGTCATCGACAGGCGGCAGGGTTGAGTGTGGAAGAAGGGAAGATCGATGCATTACGAAAACGGCTGACTGCTTTTGCAGCGGAGCAACTGCAAGAAGAGGACTATCTTCCTAAAATTCAAATTGATTCCCTTGTTGCGCTAGAAGAAGTTAACACTGCCTTTTTGGAAGAAATGGCTTGTTTAGAACCGCACGGTATGGGAAATCCCAGTCCGGTTTTTGCTAGTAGTCAACTTCAATTGACGGATATACGTTCAATTGGTCAAGAGGGACGTCATTTAAAACTAAAGGTTCGTCATAATCGCAGTAGTGCCGATGTTGTTGGCTGGAATATGGGAGAGCTTTGTGAGACGCTTCGCCGCAATGATTACGTTGAGTTGGCGTTCATTCCGCAGTTCAATGAGTGGCAAGGGATGCGCAATATTCAGTTGCGTGCTCATGATCTCAAGGCTTGGGAAAAAAAGTGTTCACCAATTGATGAATTGTTTGCGCAGGGCATCAATGACAGTCGGTATAAGAATATTCTGCAAGCTTCGTGTTTTTCAACAAAAGTAGTAGGAGTTACGTTTTCTGGTCGTCAGGACCTTATTCAGACTTTGCAGCCAGGAGACGAGTTACTGCTTGTTAGAGAACTGCAAAACAGTCATGACAGGAATGCGATTCGCGTTGACCGGTTAGATGGCAATACCATCGGCTATATAAACGCGCAGTTAGCTGCTGAATTAGCGCCTGAAATTGACAAGAATGATACTTATCAATGTGCTGTTTCCGCAGTGACAGGTGGTAACGGGCAGTCATATGGCGTTAATATTACCATTATGCGCAAAAGAGACGCAGAGGTTGCTGTATGTGGGGCTCTACCACTGGATAAACAGGCAATTCAACAGGCTTTGTTAGGCAGTCGTGAGTATCACAGCAGCCAGCAGCAGGTGTTAGCCCACTTAGCAAATCACCAAAGTGTATTGGCAATCATGGGTACTGGCAGAGGGAAATCCGCAATTTTTCAGACCCATGCTGCTATTTTGGCAATGCAAGAACATAAAATGACCATAATTTTGTACCCCCTTCGTGCACTGGTCAATGATCAATACCAAAGTCTGATTCGTAAGCTGGGGGCATTAGGCTTGCGAATTTATAAAGGCAATGGTACGTTAACACCAGATGAACGAACAGAATTGTTTCTGGCTATAGGTAAGCATAACGTAGATGTTTTGCTTACTACTCCCGAATTTCTCGAAGCGAACTTAACCGTATTTGAGAAAACCAAAGAACAGATTGGATTTTTTGTCATTGATGAGAGTCATCATATTTACCTTAGCGGTAAACGGCAGCGCCCTGTTTACCAACGACTGGGGCAATTAAAGAAAATATTGGGAAACCCGTTAGTATTAGCGGCAACAGCGACTGCTGATGATCATACAGCAAACGCAATATGCAGTACCTTGCAGCTTACTGATGTAATAATAGACAGAACGATCCGTACTAATCTGGTCCTGGAAGATCAAAGGCGCACTGCTGATAAACTTAGTTATCTCATTCCTTTTCTCGAAACAGGAGAAAAAACGTTAATCTATGTTAACAGCCGTAAACAAGCCGTAGATATCGCCAGTCGACTACGGACAATGGTGCCGGCTCGTGAGGAGCAAATTGGGTTTTACCATGCAGGACTCAGCAATGAGTGGCGGATACAAGTCGAAGAATGGTTTCGCATTGGTCAGCTGCGGACAATTGTTACAACCAGTGCATTTGGCGAAGGAATGGATTTTCCGGATGTTCGGCATGTGGTGCTTTATCACTTGCCATTTAACCAAACTGCATTTAATCAGCAGTGCGGCAGAGCCGGGCGCGATGGTGAGCGCAGTTATATTCATCTTATTTTCGGTCACAATGATATTAAGCTTAATAACAGGATTCTCAATGATACCGCCCCAGACCGCCCAACAGTCGGTAAAGTGTATGTAGCGATTAAAGAAAACCTGCACAAGGATGCAGGCTCTTGTGAATTAACCAATACGCAAATTTGTGAAAAAGTGAATACCCGGTTTGATTTTTGTATCAATGAAACTGCAGTAGCAACGTCTATTCGGATTCTGGAAGAACTCCAGTTACTATGGCGTGAAACTAGAGGTTCGAAGAGAACGATACACTTTAATCAGGCTCCGGATCACAAACTGGCAATAGAGCAATCGGTGACTTATTGTGAGGGGCTGCAAGAAAAGGAAACTTTTCAGAGCTTTGCAGAAGAAGTTATGCGAGCAATGCCTGCTGATTTACTTTCGTGGATTAATCAACCTGTAATTCCTGAACAATATAAGGAGAGTGGCGTTAATGGATTATAAAACTAAGATTCGGGTAATTCCTGATTTCCCAACACCGGGTATCCGATTTAAAGATATTACTACCCTGCTGCAGGATGGCGCAGCATTTAGACAGGCAATTGATGATTTAGCAGCAGCATTTGTTGATGAAAAAATTGATGTTGTTGTTGGGCCTGAGGCTAGGGGATTTGCAGTAGGTGCACCAGTGGCTTATAAATTGAATGCCGGGTTTGTGCCGATTCGCAAACCAGGCAAGCTGCCAGGAGAGGTATTGCGGTATGAATATAGTCTGGAATACGGAAAAGATGTGCTCGAAGTACACCGCGATGCTATTTCTCCTGGACAAAAAGTACTCATTGTAGACGACTTACTTGCCACAGGCGGTACCGCTCATGCAACTGCCAAGATGGTAGAACAATTAGGTGGCGAGGTTGTTGGACTGGGAGTGCTGATTGAATTAACGTATTTAAAGGGCCGTGAAATGTTCCCTAATTGTCGGATTGTATCACTTGCCCAGTATTAATGCTTTGATGTTAGGTGTGAGGTGCGCCCATGGGCAGTGAAAATAAAGATGTAGCAATTAAAGAAATTTGTCAACAAATTCTAGGCTACCAGCCGGATGCTCCCCTAGCATTAGTTGAAAAAGCGTATGAGCTTGCCTGCAATGCTCACCGGGGGCAATTCCGCGCTTCCGGTGAGGAATATATTTGCCACCCTCTGGGAGTTGCAAAAATACTTGCAGACTTGCAAATTGATGCAGTGACGATCAGTGCTTCCTTGCTGCATGATGTAGTGGAAGATACGGCCGTCTCTCTCGAGGATTTAGAAAAACAGTTCAGCAAAGAGGTCGCTCTGCTTGTTGATGGAGTTACAAAATTAAGTCGCTTTGAATACAAGTCCAAAGAGGAGCAGCAGCTGGAAAACTACCGCAAAATGTTTTTAGCGATGGCGAAAGATATTCGGGTAGTATTGATTAAGTTGGCTGACCGACTCCATAATATGCGTACCTTAAAACATATGAGCCCTGAGAAACAAAAGCGCATAGCTCAAGAAACGATGGAAATATTTGCCCCCCTCGCACATCGCTTGGGTATTTTCAATATGAAGTGGGAACTTGAGGATTTATCGTTTCGTTACCTGGAACCGGAGCACTACTATGATCTAGTCGATCAAATGAAACAAAAAAGACAGGCTAGGGAAGAAATAATTAATGATGCTGTTCACGTTTTAACGGAAAAATTGAATGAGCTTGGTATACAAGCGGATATTCAGGGACGGCCTAAGCATTTTTACAGCATCTATAAAAAAATGAGAAAAAGCAATAAAGATTTGAGCGAAATTTATGATCTTTATGCTATCCGGGTGGTTGTTGATAGTGTTAAGGATTGTTATGGTGCACTAGGGATTGTTCATACTTTATGGAAACCATTGCCTTATCGCTTTAAAGATTATATTGCTATGCCGAAGTCGAATATGTATCAGTCCTTACATACCACCGTAATTGGAACTCGTGGACAGCCGGTGGAAATCCAAATTCGCACTTGGGAAATGCACCGAATCTCTGAATACGGAATAGCGGCCCATTGGCGATATAAAGAAGGCGCAAAAGGTGCGGATAAAGATTTCGACCAAAAGCTTTCCTGGTTGAGGCATTTAATTGAATGGCAGCAAGAACTGCGCGATCCGCGCGAGTTTATGGATGCATTAAAATTAGATGTCTTTACAGATGAGGTGTTTGTTTTTACTCCTAAAGGAGATGTGATTGATTTACCATCCGGGTCGGTACCGATAGATTTTGCCTATCGCATTCATACCGACGTCGGTCACAGGTGTGTTGGAGCACGGGTAAACGGCAAAATTACACCTTTGGAGTATCGCTTAAATAATGGCGATATTGTAGAAATTATCACAAGTAAACAAGGGAGCGGTCCCAGTCGGGATTGGCTCAATATAGTCGGTTCTTCAGAAACCCGCAGTAAAATCCGGCAATGGTTCAAAAAAGAAAATAGGGAAGAGAATATTGCCAAAGGGCGCGAAGCTATTGAGCGGGAAAGCAAAAAGTTAGGTTATGAATGGAAGGATCTGGCCAAAGGCGATCGGCTGGAGGATGTAGCCAAAAGGATGAATATTTCCGGTGGGGAAGAAGATTTATTGGCTGCATTGGGTTTTGGCGGTGTAACACTGCACGGTGTTATGGCAAAGCTCATTGAAGCACATAAAAAAGAATTGAAAAGTACTACTCCGCCTGATTTATCGCAGTTGCTTGCTGAACTGAAACCCAAAAGTATTAATAGAAAAGCCGGTCACGGAATACTGGTTAAAGGGGAAGCAGGTCTACTGGTACGCCTTGCCCGGTGCTGCAATCCTGTTCCCGGCGATCCCATCACCGGTTATATTACCCGGGGGCGGGGAGTGTCTGTTCACCGCGCTGACTGCACCAACATTCCCACTGATCCGACTGAATATGAACGAATGATTGAAGTAGATTGGGATTTTGCTCCTAATGATATGTATAAAGTTACGGTAGAGGTTACTGGTTCTGACCGTCCGGGTCTGCTATCTGATATAATGATGGTAGCATCAGAAAGTAAGACCAATATTAATTCCGTCAATGCGAAAGTGAATAAGAATAAAGTAGCTACAATAACAATTAGCATCGACATCAAGAACCTAACGCAGCTGGAATATATCATGACTAAGATGCGGCGTGTGAAAGATATATTCAATGTCCATCGTGTGACGCAAGGGACGGGGGGATTCTAATGAGAGCTGTTGTTCAGCGGACCGATCGCTCCAGTGTTACGGTAGACGGTGCTGTAATTGCTAACGCCGGCTGTGGTCTGACTGTATTGCTAGGTGTGGCCGGTGACGATACAGAAGATGATGCCCGTTATTTGACGGAAAAAATTGTAAATTTAAGAATTTTTCCGGACAATGAGGGAAAAATGAATTTGTCGCTTATAGACAGCAAGGGTGAATTACTTGTTGTTTCGCAATTTACTTTATATGGTGATTGCCGGAAAGGGCGACGGCCAAGCTTTGATCAGGCTGCCAAGCCCGATAAAGCGAAAGAGCTGTACGAAGTTTTCATTCGGTTATGTCGTGAAGCCGGCATAGCAGTAAGCCAAGGCCAATTTCAAACGCATATGATCGTTGCCTTAAACAATAATGGTCCCGTAACAATGCTTTTAGACAGCAAACGACAATTCTAGGGAGTGGAATTTGTGAAGATTATTCGCATGGAAGTAGGAAACTTAGGTACAAATTGTTATATTGCCTATTGTGAGGATACCCGTGAAGCTGCCATTATCGATCCTGGTGCTAATGCCGAGGAGATACTTGCCGCTATTGGACGGGAAGAACTCAAGCCGGTATGCATCATCAATACCCATGGTCATGCTGATCATATTTTGGCTAATAATAAAGTAAAAGAAGCTACAGGTGCTCCTGTATATATTCATCGTGATGATGCAGACATGTTAGTGAATGCTCAAAAAAACCTTTCGAGTTTTATTGGTAAAGGGCAAACTTGCTTACCGGCAGATAAAATGCTGGCAGATGGTGATATCATTGAAGTTGGCAACTTCAACCTGGAAGTGATTCATACACCGGGGCATTCACCAGGGGGAATTTGCCTGAAAAGCGGGCTGGTCCTTTTTAGCGGAGATAGTCTCTTTGCTGAATCTATCGGCAGAACTGATTTTCCAGGAGGCTCTTATCGCGAGTTAATTTCCAATATAAAAGAGCGGCTGATGCTTTTGGCAGATGAAACTAAAGTGTATCCCGGCCATGGTCCGGATACAACAATTGGCTGGGAAAGAAAAATGAATCCCTTCATTCAATGATTGTGAAAGGGAGTAGAAGCGTGTGCTGAAAACAGCCTCATTCTGGCTCAGAGTGATCATCGTAGGGATGATCGTCTGGCTGCTTACTAAAGTCACTTCCATCTATTTGCCGGTAATTTTAGCTCTAATTCTATCTTTCTTGTTAAATTCAGTTGTTGATTGTTTTGTTTCCCTTCCTAAGCGATGGGGAAAAAGGCAGATGCCCCGGTCAATCGCTGTACTTTTGTCATTCGTTGTTGCCATTTTTGCCATTGTATTAGCAGCATTATTCATTGTATTTCCTTTTATCCAGGAGTTTGATAAGTTTGTTATTGACCTGCCGGGATTAGTAAGAAGAATACAATTCCTGCTTGTGGTAATTGAGCAACAGGCTACAGCAATGGAGCTGCCGGATAATGTAAGAGACTTGCTCAATCAAGGGATAGCTAATATGGCGTCTTTCTCTGTTGAAATGGCCAAGCGAATTCTTAATGCAGTCTTCGGCTTTGCTTCGCAGGCAGTTGAATTAGTGGTTGTCCCTGTCCTGACATATTACTTATTAAAAGATTGGCGTTCCTTGCAAAGCGGCTTGATTAATGCTTTTTCTGTGCAATACCGGCAGCAGCTGCAGAATGTGACAAATGAAATGGGAAATGTAATCAGCGGTTATATCCGGGGGCAAATTGTAATCAGTATCATCATGGGGATTTTGGTTTTCAGCGGAATGTATCTATTAGGCGTAGATTATCCATTAGTACTGGGCTTACTGGCAACCTTGACAGAAACTATTCCCATTGTAGGCCCAATTATTGGTGCAATACCGGCGATTTTATTGGCCTATATTGCAGCTCCGGCACTTGCTGTTAAAGTCATTATTTTTTATATACTCATTCAGCAAATTGAAAACCATTTGATTGTACCTAATATAATGGGACACACCATAGATCTGCACCCGATATTAGTAGTGGTTAGTTTGTTAATCGGCGGTCATATTTATGGTGTTGTCGGTATGATGCTGGCAGTACCGGTGACAGCCTTGTTACGGGTGATTATTCGACATCTTTGGTATTATGGAGAAAGCAGGTGAGGTGATTTTATGTCTATCAATATGAATGACCTGAAAGAAAAGTTTCATGAGAAGCAGTACAAGCTGACACCCCAGCGGCAGGTTATTTTACAAACATTTGTTGATCATGAAGAAAAACATCTTAGTGCCGAGGATGTTTACCACATAGTCAGGCAGCGAGCGCCTGAAATTGGATTAGCTACTGTGTACCGCACATTAGAATTACTGAGTGAATTAGATGTATTGCAAAAGATGGATTTTGGTGATGGACGGAGCCGCTATGAAATTAACGAGTCCAATACACTCCATCATCATCATCACTTAATTTGTCTTGATTGTGGTACGGTAAAAGAGTTTGAAGATGATCTTATGGAAACGTTAGAAACGGTCATTGCCCGTAAAAGTAAATTTCAAATTGTAGACCATCAAGTAAAGTTTTATGGTTATTGCGAAGACTGCCAAAAAAAACGTGAACATGAAGAGTGAATATCAATATACGGGAAACCAGCAATACTCTCGTGATGTCCAGGATGTTATGGCCTTGTTTAATGTATGGCCAGCAGCTGAGACAGCGGGAGGCGACCAGTTTCTCGTAACTATTGAAGGTGCTGACTCTCAAGTTGTTACTCATATCGAGGTCCATAAGACTTGTGGAGCAAGAATAGTCAAAAAAGCGTGCAGCAGTATCGAGTATGCAGGGAATGGTGTACTGCCAAGCGTAAAACAGATTCTTCGTCTTGACCTACTCAATATGATGAAGCAAATAACCTCATATGATCCTGGGCCATGGGGAATTCTGCGCGGTGTTCGGCCGACAAAGCTGGTGCATCGCATGTTGGATAAAGGGCAGCCATTAGAAAGGATCATTCATAATTTTAGTCACCATTATGGGGTTGCTCCCGAAAAAGCTCATCTGGTAGCTGATATTGCTGTTAGGCAGCGACCGATTTTAGCGCAAGCTGAAGGAGTCGGAAGGAATGTTAGTATCTATATTGGCATTCCTTACTGCCCAACCCGCTGTTTATACTGTTCCTTTCCTGGATATACGCTGCCTGGCAAGCAGTCTCAGGTAGATGATTTTTTAAATGCCTTGGACATTGATATGACAAATGCTTTAGCAAGTATTAGAAAATACGGCCTTACGGTACAATCGGTTTATATAGGCGGCGGTACACCGACCAGTCTATCGGAAGCTGATTTTGCTAAGCTTTTGAAGAAAATTAACAACTATTTTGTTGATGCATATACAAGAGAGTTTACGGTGGAAGCCGGTCGGCCTGATTCGATTACAACAGAGAAAATTGCCGCTATGAGAAGGTATGGCGTCAATCGCGTCAGTGTAAATCCTCAGACCATGCAGCAAAAAACATTAGACCGGATTGGAAGAAATCACACGGTTAATGATATAATTGCTGTTTTTCGCCAATTTCGTCAAGCTGGGATCGGAATTATTAATATGGATGTTATCGCTGGCTTGCCAGGTGAGACAGAACAAGATATGATAGATACTATGGGAAAAATTGCATCTCTTGAACCGGATAACCTAACGGTTCATACGCTGGCCCTTAAAAAGGGTTCCCGTTTGAAAGCCAGTCTTAGTGAGCATAGTCTGCCTAATGAAGAAAGTACCGGAGCAATGGTCGGTATAGCTGCCTCCTATGCCCGACAGCTGGGGATGGAGCCCTACTATTTATACAGGCAAAAGTACATGACGGGAAATTTGGAAAATGTCGGTTATTCACTTCCAGGCAAGGAATGCCTCTATAATATGCAGATTATGGAGGAACGTCAAACTGTTATCGGCATAGGCCCTGCGGCAGGAACAAAGGCTGTGAATTGCGAGACCTTTGACTTGAAAAAATGTTATAATGCTAAAGATGTATTGGCGTACATAAGCAATTTGCCGGTTTATTTAAGAGAGCGGCAATTATTGTTAGATAATCTGTTTGTAGCTGGCAAGGAGGAGATCATTACATGTTAACGACAGCGCCGCGAGGGACAAAAGACATATTGCCCGAAACAAGCGGCCATTGGCAATATATCGAAGAAACGGTTTATAATTTATGCCGTATTTATGGGTACAGTGAAATTAGGACTCCTGTGTTTGAGCATACGGAACTATTTTTACGCGGTATTGGTGAGACAACGGATATTGTTGATAAGGAAATGTATACGTTTACTGATCGCGGTGAGCGCAGTATTACGCTCAGGCCTGAGAACACCGCAGCTGTTGTACGCGCCTTTCTGGAACATAAGCTTTATGCTGGGCCGCAGCCAACTAAATTGTTTTATATGGGGCCAATGTTTCGGTATGACCGTCCCCAGGCAGGGAGGTATCGCCAGTTTCACCAATTTGGAATTGAAGCAATAGGCGCGAAGGGGCCTGCAATTGATGCTGAGATTATTGTTTTAGCAGTTCAATTTTTACGGCAGCTTGGGTTAACGGAATTAAAGTTAAATATTAACTCTGTTGGCTGCCCTCAGTGCAGACCGGTATACAGAATCCGACTGCAGGAATTTCTCAAAGAAAAAGTATCTTCTATGTGTGGTGATTGTCAATCACGCTTTGACCGGAATCCAATGAGAATTCTGGATTGTAAGAAGGAAGCTTGTACCGCTCTTTCACAGGGTGCCCCGCAAATGGTAGATTGCCTGTGTGATGAGTGCAAAGCACATTTTGAACAATTAAAAGGCCTGTTGACAGCAGCAGATGTAGATTATGTTTTAAATCCCCGGCTGGTACGCGGCTTGGATTACTATACCAAGACTGCTTTTGAAATACAGTATTCGCCTCTTGGTGCACAAAGTGCCGTATGCGGCGGCGGCCGTTATGACGGTCTGATTCAGGAGTGCGGCGGTCAAGCTACTCCGGGGATAGGCTTTGCAGTTGGGCTAGAACGCGTTCTGCTTGCACTGGAAAAGCAAAACCTGCTGCCTGAGGCAAAATCAGATATTGATGTATTTATTGCGCCGCTAGGCGATAATGCGCAAGCACCTGCCTTTAGGCTGTTATGCCAGTTAAGACAAGCGGGAATCGCCTGTGATATGGACTTCTTGAATCGCAGCTTAAAGGCGCAAATGAAGTATGCGAATAAGTATCCTGCACGCTTTGTCGCTATTATTGGCGATGAAGAAGTCAAAGAGAATAAAGTCATGCTTAAAAATATGGAAACCGGTGAGCAGCAGTTGATTGATATGGATACAATTCAGCAGCAGTTCAAGGCAGAGAGGAAGGGCTAGTTATGGATACAATGATAGGGCTGAAACGCACACACAGCTGTGGCGAATTTTCACTCAAACAAGCCGGAGAAGAAGTGGTGGTTTGTGGTTGGGTGGCACGGCGCCGCGATCATGGGGGACTTATCTTTATTGATCTTCGAGACCGTTCCGGAATTGTTCAGGTTGTTTTTTCACCGGATATGGATAAAGAGGCGTTCCATAAAGCGGAAGATGTTCGTTCCGAGTATGTTTTAGCAGTTAAAGGCACCGTAAAAATCCGTGATGCCGGAACTGTTAATCCGAATATGGTTACCGGAGAGATTGAAATTAACGGCTCCGATTTGCGCATTTTGAATGCGGCAAAAACGCCGCCTTTTTATATTCAGGACAACATTGACGTAGATGAAAACCTCAGGCTTAAGTACCGGTATTTAGATTTACGGCGCCCTGAAATGCAGTATAATTTATTGTTGCGCCACCGGGTTACAAAGGCAATGCGTGACTTTTTAGATAGAAAAGATTTTGTTGAGATTGAAACTCCTATGCTAATGAAGAGTTCGCCTGAAGGGGCTCGCGATTATCTGGTTCCCAGCAGGGTTAATCCGGGAAAATTTTATGCATTGCCTCAATCACCACAGATTTTCAAACAAATCCTGATGGTAGCAGGCATGGAGCGGTATTTCCAAATTACCCGCTGCTTCCGTGATGAAGATTTACGTGCTGACCGTCAGCCGGAATTTACTCAGCTTGATATTGAAATGTCCTTTATTGATCGCGAAGACATCTTGAATATGATGGAAGCGATGGTCGTTCATATCTTCAAAGAATCTCTCGGTGCACAAATTGCAATCCCTTTTAAACGCTTGAGTTACGATGAGGCCATGAATAAGTATGGATCAGATAAACCGGATCTGCGCTTTGATATGGAAATCGTTGATATTACAGCAGCTGTTGGTACGACGGAATTTAAAGTGTTCCAAAATGTATTGCAAAGCGGCGGAAGCATTAAGGCGATTAATGTTAAAGGTTATGCTCATGTTCCTCGCCGTGAATTAGATGGTCTGGTGGATTTTGTCTCAACTCATGGTGCTAAAGGTCTTGCTTGGATTGGCTATACTCCTGAAGGCTTAAAATCGCAAATCGCCAAGTTCCTCAGTGATGATATTATCGGTAAAATTACCGAGGCTACTGGCGCTGTTGAAGGCGATTTACTGCTGATTATTGCCGACCAGCCGCAAGTAGTTGCAAATGCGCTTGGCCAGCTTCGGCTGGAAATGGCACGCCGCTTAGATCTCATTGACCCTGATAAACTGGCTTTTGCATGGGTCCTCGATTTCCCTATGTTCGAATATGATGCAGAAGAGAAGCGGTATGTGGCGATGCACCATCCCTTTACATCACCACGTGATGAAGATATGGACAAGCTTGATACGGATGCCGCAGGCACCATTAAAGCAAAGGCATACGATATGGTATTGAACGGTACGGAAATTGGCGGTGGCAGCATACGGATCTATAACCGTACACTGCAGGAGAAAATTTTTAAAGCAATTGGACTTTCCACTGAAGAAGCCAATGAGAAATTCGGGTATCTCTTAGAAGCCTTTGAATATGGTACCCCTCCTCATGGTGGTATTGCATTTGGCTTGGACCGTTTAGTTATGCTCATGGCAAAACGCAGTTCCATTCGGGACGTCATTGCTTTCCCGAAAACGCAAAGTGCGATCGATACGATGACGCAAGCTCCCTCGGAGGTGTCGCTGCGTCAATTAAAGGAATTACATATTAAATCGGATGTAGTTCTTAAAAAGTCATAATCTTTTCAGCATCAGTTGGTAATATATACCGTCGGCTGTTGACTTGCAAATGATAGCAAAGTTTGTTATTATATAAACTAAATAGTCTAATAATTTAAAAACCCTGCTGTGTTTGTGTAGCACTGATGTTTTGAGCCAACACAAGTAAGACGGGAGCCTGACTCTGGTTATAGCATGCAGGCCCTTAATAGGGAAACATAAAATAATCAGGAAGGCACCCACCTGCATAGGCAGGTTCAAAACAACGGTCAAAACGGCATGGTGGGGATACGATTTTAAAAAACCGCAGTTCATTATTATGAATTTGCGGTTTTTTGCTATTATTTACAAAAAAATGTATAGGAGTTTTACAATTTCTCCAGAATTATAAAGAAAACAGATAGGGGAGAGCGATGATAATGAAATATGTTGATTTGCGCAGTGATACTGTAACTCACCCAACCGCTGCAATGAGAAAAGCAATGTATGAAGCCGAAGTGGGAGATGACGTGTATCAGGAAGATCCCACTATTTCGAGATTAGAAGCGTTAGGAGCGCAGCTAACAGGTAAAGAAGCGGGTTTGTTTATGACAAGCGGCACGATGGGTAATCAAATAGCAGCGATGGTACATACGAAAAAAAGTGACGAGATTATTTGTGAGGCCGAGTCTCATATTTACTACTTTGAAGTAGCTGGCTTAGCATGCTTGTCCGGTGCTCAAGCGCGCCCATTAGTCGGGGACAAGGGAATCCTTAGTGCAGATCAAATACGAGGTGCTATCCGCGGCATTGATATTCATGTGCCTGATACAGGACTGATATGTCTGGAAAATACGCACAACCGTGCAGGGGGAACGTGCTATACAAAAGAGGGGTTAGCTGCTATTCGCGAAGTGGCGACGGCCCATCATATTCCTATCCATATGGATGGTGCCCGGATTTTTAATGCAGCTGTTGCGCAGGGCGTGCCTGTAGATGCGTTAACCTGCTATGCTGACTCTGTGCAATTCTGCCTATCCAAGGGACTAGGTGCTCCAGTGGGTTCTTTGCTTGTAGGTAAACGTGAGTTTATTGAAAAAGCACGCCGATTCCGCAAAATGCTGGGGGGAGGACTTCGACAGGCGGGAATTTTAGCTGCTGCAGGTATTCTTGCATTGACCGACATGGTTGATCGCCTAGGAGAAGATCATGATAACGCCCGGATATTAGGACTTGCATTGGCTGACTTGGGATTAAAGATTGATGTGTCCACAATTCAAACCAATATTATCATGGTTGATGTTGCAGCAACTGGTAAAACAGCAAAAGAACTTGTTGACGAATTTAAAACAAATGGAATTAAAGTGAATGCATTTGGTGAGTATAAAATTCGCATGGTGACTCATTATGGAGTAACACGTGAAGATATTGACTACGTAATTGGGGTAACTGCGCGAATCGTAAAAGGGTGATTACATGGATTTGTTTAGTTATGCCGGTGAAGCACACTCAGCCGGACAAGCCCCATTGGCAGTACGCATGCGGCCGACAACCTTAGATGAATTTTATGGACAAAAAGAAATAATTGGGAACGGAAAGTTCTTACGCCGCATGATTGAAAGTGATAATGTACCTTCGTTGATTTTATTTGGGCCTCCAGGAACAGGAAAAACAACATTGGCTCATATTATTGCTGCCAGGACAAATAGTACCTATGAAAAGTTAAATGCTGTTACATCCGGTGTAGGTGATATACGCAAAATTGTGGAATCTGCTAAAGACCGGCTTCGACTGTATCAAAAAAGGACAATCTTATTTATTGATGAGATCCACCGCTTTAATAAAAGTCAGCAGGATGCCCTGCTTCCCTATGTGGAAGACGGTACGGTTATTTTAATTGGCGCAACAACGGAAAATCCGTATTTTGAAGTGAATTCACCGTTATTATCAAGGACGCGTGTTATACGACTGACTGCTTTAGAAGTCGATGATATTGTTGCTATTTTAGAGAGGGCTTTGTCTAATAAAGAGTGTGGTTTGGAAATGGACCAGACCGAGTATCAAAAGGAAGCCCTGACTGCGATTGCAGAAATTAGTGCCGGTGATGCCCGAACGGCATTGAATATTCTTGAACAGACGGTAACAATGGCCAAAGCGCAGAAGGAACAATTGACGATTGAAACCGTTAAAGCTGTCGCTGGTGAAAAAATACAACGATATGATAAAAATGGGGATAATCATTATGATATCGTTTCAGCCTTTATTAAGAGTATGAGAGGTTCTGACCCCGATGCGGCACTGCATTATCTGGCCAGAATGCTAGCAGCCGGTGAGGATGTAAAATTTATTGCCCGCCGCCTGGTCATATGTGCAGCAGAAGATGTTGGCAATGCGGACCCCCAAGCCTTGGTTCTTGCCATGGCAGCTGCCCAGGCAGTTCAATTTATTGGCATGCCTGAGGCAAAGATACCGTTGGCACAAGCGGTTTCTTATATAGCCTGTGCTGCGAAGAGTAATGCAGCCTATGTGGCAATTGAGCATGCCATGTCGGATGTGAAAAGCCGCAACTGTGGTGACGTTCCCCTGCACTTACGGGATTCTCATTATAAAGGAGCCAAAAAACTGGGTCACGGTGCGGAATATCGCTATCCTCATGACTATGAGGGCGGGTGGATTGAACAAACTTATTTACCCGCGAATTTGCAGGGAATTACTTATTATCATCCCCAAAACAGAGGAAAAGAAGGCGATTTTGCTGGCATTCTCGCTAGCCGCCGGAAAAAGGATAAAACCAATGGTAATTATCCAAAATAGTAATAACTAGCATGCGCTTTTTGGCTTTGACAACACTATTTTTTTCTGTTATATTTTTATTATAAGAAAACCTATTGAATTAGTCGGGAAACAGGAGAGGTTGCAGTGAAACTATCGACGAAAGGCCGATATGGCGTGGCTGCGATGTATGATTTGGCGCTGCATTACGGTCAGGGGCCTATATCATTAAAAAGTGTTGCCCAACGACAAGGAATTTCTGAACACTATTTGGAGCAATTAATGGGTACACTCCGTAAAGCAGGTTATGTGAAGAGTATACGTGGTGCTCAAGGAGGCTATTCTTTAACAAAAGAGCCAGGGCAAATTACAGTCGGTAACATTATTTGTATTATGGAAGGACCGATTGCACCAGTTGATTGTTTGCTGTCTACCGATGCAGGCCATGATTATTGCCAGCGGGCAGGAATTTGTGTGACTCGCGGGGTGTGGGCTAAAGTCCGTGACAGTATCAATCAGGTTCTGGACTCGATAACTCTTGCAGACCTATGCCAGGAAGAAAAGTTTCAAGGAGATGAATGAAATGAAACGCATTTATTTTGACCATTCAGCAACTACGCCAGTTGATACGGAAGTTGCAAAGCTTACTGTAGAGTATATGACTGAGAAATTTGGCAATGCGTCAAGTGTTCATGCCTTTGGCCGTGAAGCACGCAAAGCGATTGATGAGGCCCGAGATAAAGTAGCGGCTTTACTTAATGCGAGCAGTAACGAAATATTTTTCACAAGCGGCGGCACGGAAGGCGATAACCTTGCTCTTAAAGGGATTGCTTTTGCAAACCGGAAAAAAGGCAATCATATTATTACGTCTGCTATTGAGCATCACGCTATCTTACATACCTGTGAATATTTAGAAAAACAAGGATTTACGATTACGTATCTTCCTGTTGACGAATATGGCATGGTATCAATAGAAGAGCTTAAGAATGCAATAACGGATAAAACAATTTTAATTAGTATTATGTTTGCTAATAATGAAGTTGGGACAATACAGCCAGTTCAGAAAATCGGACAATTGGCACGTGAAAAAGGTATTTATTTTCATACTGATGCTGTTCAGGCGGTCGGCAGCTATCCCATTGATGTCAAGGAATTGAATATAGATCTGCTGTCATTTTCAGCGCATAAGTTTCATGGACCGAAAGGGATTGGCGGCTTGTATGTCCGCAAAGGAGTACGCATTGAAGCTATTCAGCACGGTGGTGCTCATGAAAGAAATATGCGTGCCGGTACTGAAAATGTTCCCGGAATTGTCGGGCTTGGAAAAGCGGCGGAAGTAGCCCAAAATGAAATGGATAAGAAAATTGCCCATATTACGGCATTGCGTGATAAATTAATCAAAGGTGTTATGGAAGTGATTCCGCACACAAAACTAAATGGCCATCCCACAGAGCGTCTGCCAGGCAGTGCTAACTTTAGTTTCCTATTCCTTGAAGGAGAGTCTTTACTGCTGAATCTTGATTTAAAAGGGATTGCAGCATCAAGTGGTTCTGCCTGTACATCGGGATCGTTAGATCCATCACACGTTCTCTTGGCAATGGGACTTACACATGAAGTAGCTCATGGTTCTCTTCGCCTAACGCTAGGACGAGGTAATACCGAGGCAGAAGTTGATTACTGTCTGGAAGTTCTTCCTGAGATCGTGGAAAGATTAAGGCAAATGTCTCCTTTATATAACAGCGACGATGGTCCAAAACCGTTAAATCCTTGTCAAAATTGTCATCATCATTAAAAGTTAGGAGAGATAAGTATGTATACCGATAAAGTAATGGACCATTTTACAAATCCCCGCAATGTCGGTGCTATTCAGGATGCCAATGGTGTGGGCGAAGTCGGCAATGCCAAATGCGGCGATATTATGCGCATATATTTAAAAGTAGAAAACAATATTATTGAAGATGTGAAATTTAAAACATTTGGCTGTGGAGCCGCGATTGCCACTAGCAGCATGGTGACGGAAATGGTTAAAGGTAAAACACTTGAGGAGGCTCTTGAAATCTCCAACCAAGCCGTTGCAGAAGCTTTAGGAGGATTGCCTCCGGCAAAAATGCATTGTTCGAATCTTGCAGCTGATGCATTGCATGAAGCCATTAAAGATTACATCGCCAAAAAAGGACAGTGATTTCATGTGTGCTAAACCCAGAGTGGTTGTAGCCATGAGTGGAGGGGTGGACAGTTCTTTAACTGCCGCCCTTCTTGTTCATCAAGGCTATGATGTTATTGGAGCAACAATGCAAATTTGGGATGATAACCTGCCCGAAAGTGAAGCAGAGGATCACCAAGGGTGCTGTTCTCTTTCTGCAGTCAGTGATGCCCGGAGGGTTGCAGATAAGCTTGGTATTCCACATTATGTATTGAATTTTCGCCAAATGTTTCAAGAGACAGTTGTTGATTATTTTATTCGTGAGTATGCAGGAGGACGAACGCCGAATCCCTGTATCGTCTGTAACCGCTACGTTAAATTTGAAGGCTTGTTAAAAAGAGCGCTAGCGTTAGATGCTCAATATCTTGCTACTGGTCATTACGCTCGTATTGGTTTTAATGAAAAAAGCAAGCGCTATACCTTGTGTAAGGGAATGGATACTACCAAGGACCAGTCGTATGCGCTCTACCATTTAACGCAGCATACCTTAAAACACTTTTTAATGCCGCTTGGCGATTATACCAAAGTGCAGACAAGGCAAATGGCCCGGGATCTTGGTTTATCTGTAGCTGATAAGCCTGATAGCCAGGAAATATGTTTTATTCCCAATGATGATTATAAAAGCTTTCTTGAAGATAAAGCGCCTGCTTCACTTAAGCCAGGTGAAATAATAGATACTCACGGAAATGTTCTGGGAATTCATAAAGGATTACCATTATATACGGTGGGACAGCGCAAAGGATTAGGTATTGCTGCGGGGACACCGCTGTATGTAGTCGCATTGGATAATGAAAAAAATGCGCTTATCGTCGGCACTGATAAAGATGTTTTTGCCAGTGAATTAATTGCAGATGATCTTAATCTTATCAATGTTGACGCCTTAACGGAACCGATCACATTAACTGCAAAAATTCGCTATAGTGCGAAAGAAGCGCCGGCTCATATTGTTCCTCAACCTAATGGTTCGGTTCATATACGCTTCAGCCAGCCACAGCGGGCGATTACCCCTGGCCAGTCAATCGTCTTTTACGAGGGAGACTGTGTTTTTGGCGGCGGCATCATCAATAAAGTAATCCGTTGAAACTAGATTATTCTCAGCTGGCACTTCAAAAAGTTTTTATTTTTTTATAAAAACGATGAATTTCGGCAATACTAGTACTACCATTCTGTTGGGGAGGCCTGCTAATGCAAAAACTGCATGATTTGCTAGGACTGCCAATACTGGAGATAGAAACCGGTATACAGATTGGAGAGGTACGGGAAGTAATATTGGATATTGAAATGGCATCAGTTATCGGTATTATGATTTCGGGATCAAGCTGGTTTGCCGACAATCAAGGCTTTCTCTTTCATGACTTATTCAGTATAGGGCGTGATGCGGTCACTATCCGCAGCAGCCGCAAAGCAATCGCTGAATTTATTTCATCGGAAGTTACCTGTTCGCTCAAAGAGCTGCTGAATAAGCAAATTTTTACGGAAACAGGATTAAACCTTGGTGTACTGGTTGATGTTCTTTTTGAGCCATCAACAGGGGAAATTAAAGCTTATCAAGTTTCAGATGGAATAATAACCGATTTGATTCATGGTCGGATGCTTATGCCGTTGCCCCAAGTGCAAGTTGTTGGCGGGGACAAACTGATTGTTCCGGAAACAATGGCCAAACTTATTCATCCCGAACCCCAGGAGTAATAGTGTGAGGTGGATGAAGTGACAACTTGTCCTGTGTGCGGGCAGCGAGGTATTGGTAAAGTAGGGCCCGATCAGTTTTACTGTTGGGATTGTTGCGTGGAATTTATTGTGCAGGGATCAACTACGAAAATTTTTAATGTTGAACCTGATGGAACATTAACCCTTTATGCTGATCCGTTGGAAAGTATGATTAATTTACAGGAGGGGTGAGCAAATGCAGAACAAATTTTGGCACGGATTATTATGGGGCAGCCTGGTAGGAGCTTTTCTAGGTCTTGTCGTAAGCCCGATGAGTAAACCGCAGAAGAAACCAATTGCTGAACGCAGTGTAGATGCGATCAAAGATGGTACTCGCCAATTGATGCGCCAAGCTCGTCATACCCGTAAACGTTTAATGAAAAAACTTTGATCAGCATGGGGAAAAGGAGACCGGCAGGTCTCCTTTTTATCACTATCAGCGTTTATAAGTTTTAAGAGACTGGGAAGCAAGGGATTGTAGTTCTGTACTTTTGTCTTGATACAAAAGTACCAAAAA
>NZ_DALZUO010000019.1:0-80570 GCF_032013335.1 Anaerospora sp.
AAAGCGCTTCTTAGCCGCACGCTCAAATATAAGCTGCGGTTCTTTTGTTGCCAACCTGTTGCCGGAAGCTGTTTTCCGGCAATAAAAAAGCTTCTAGCAAAATTGCTAGAAGCTTTTTTTATATGGCGGAGAGGGTGGGATTCGAACCCACGGTCCCTTTGACAGGACACTTGATTTCGAGTCAAGCACCATCGACCACTCGGACACCTCTCCATATTCTAATCGACCATCGATAAGGCTCCATCTGCGTTGTACCCGTAAAGGGTAACCCGAAGTTCCTAAGGTACTAAAGCTTTATCTCAGTCAACAATTGTCGTTTTTTTCTTTCGCCGTTCGCGAAAAAAGGCTTTCATGATGGCAGAGCATTCATCACCCCGGACTCCGGCAGTAACCGCCATACGGTGATTGAGTGCTTCATTCTGCACTACATTAAAAAGAGACTCTACAGCTCCCGCCTTATAGTCGGCACTTCCGTAAACCAATCGGTCAACCCGGCTGTTTACAAGGGCACCG
Source organism: Anaerospora sp. (assembly GCF_032013335.1). Taxonomy (NCBI): domain Bacteria; kingdom Bacillati; phylum Bacillota; class Negativicutes; order Selenomonadales; family Sporomusaceae; genus Anaerospora; species Anaerospora sp. The sequence continues at coordinate 514 of NZ_DALZUO010000019.1, forward strand.
GCACACATAGGACACGGCTCTATCGTAACATAAAGTGTTGCTCCGGTCAACCGCCAGCGACTAAGCTTTCGGCAAGTTTCTTGAATAACAATCACTTCAGCATGCGCGGTAGCATCATGACAGGTTTCCCTTAAGTTATGCGCTTTGGCCACAACTTCACCATCTATGACAAGAACGGCTCCAATTGGAATCTCACCCATACAATAAGCCTTTTGGGCTTCTTCCAGAGCTAACCCCATATAGTAGTTATCATCCTTCATCCGTTATCACGCATTCCCTTATTTGCATATCCGCCCACTTGGCCTGCTGTGTGTTACTGTGATATTATAGCGTATCAGCAGAAACTTCGCAACTAAAGTTTTATGGTAATTATTCCTGCAAATCAGGCACAGCCGCCAGCAACCAGAACTGCGGTTAAAATACCAACTTACTGCTAAGCACCAATGACAAAACTACGCATTGATACCGAACCATTTTGAATATCATCGCAGGTAAAGGTCAGCCCTTCACCGTCTTTTTGCAAGGCAATTGCGTATAACATGGGTAAATAGTGCTCCGAAGTCGGGATGGCTAAGCGAGAGGCCGTCAAGCCTTCATACCGGATTAATCCGACATGATCGCCTTGCTGCAATAATTCTTTCATTTGCTGGTCAGCTTCAACCGCCCAGTCATACGGCTCATCATAGGTATGTTCAAATTTGGCAAGCCGCAAGTTATGAACCAAGTTGCCACTGGCCATTATCAAAACACCTTCCTTGCGCAGCGGCGCCAACTCCTTCGCCAGATTATAATGCTCTTGTGGCGATTTTAAAATATCCAGGCTCATCTCAAAGACCGGCACATCCGCAAGCGGATAAAGATACTTCAAAACAGACCACGCCGCGTGGTCAATACCCCATTCCAAATCGCAAGTAATTTTAGCTCCGCCAGCAGCTTCTATCACTGCTTCTGCTTGCTTTGGCGCACCCAGGCAAGGATATTTAATCTGATATAGTTCTTGGGGAAATCCGTAGAAATCATAAATCGTTCGCGGATTAGTCATACAGGTAACTTGCGTACCCTTGGTTAGCCAATGTGCTGAGATAACCATAATAGCAGTTGGTTTAACAAGTTTCCCGCCTAGCTGGCTAACACTGCGGGTAAAGCTATTGTCCTCGATAATATTCATCGGCGATCCATGACTCATGAACAACACTGGCAATTCCTGCATTCCAATCACACTCCTGTGAGTTCTATTATGTAAGAGCCCTCTGCAAACATTCTAACTTGCAGAGGGCATTACCATTTAGTTTGACTTATAAAAAGCACCTACATTTAACTGTTTTGCCACAAATAACCGGTGATCCAAGCTGTATATTCCCGGTCCTGAAATTAATAGGCTAATATATACGATGCCATTCTCCAGTGCTTGTGAAGCGCCGAATAGTCCTGCTCCGGTCCCTAACTTCATCGCAACAGCAACAGCCATAGTCATCGTGACCAATGCGCACGCTATTCGTGTTCCTAATCCGAGAATAATCATCGCACCGCCGAAAAATTCGGCAAAGGCAGCCATGAATCCCCAAAAGGCAGGCGCAAACGTGATACCAAGGAACTTCATTGCACTACCAATTTTAATCCAGCCTTCAACGCCCCCCATAATCTTAGGAGCACCATGATATAGCATCATAAGACCCATGCCTACCCGAAGGAAAAGTAATCCTTCATCCTTATACTTATGCAAATTCGTAAAAATCATACATAATCCCCCTTTACTATATTATTTAGTTTTCCAACCGGCTGCTAGCTTCGTGTCCCAATTTTTTTAAAAGGTTTATTGCTATATCCTGTTCCTCTGAAGAAAGTCCCCCTAAAGCATAGGCAAGATTTTGAGCATGCTCTGGAAAAACCTTAGTAATAAGTGCTTTACCGGACTCGGAAAGAACAGCATAAAATTTTCGTCGATCCTTCTCACAGGGGTTCCTATAAAGCAATCCTTTTCGTTCCAGCTTATCAATTACATACGTAATCGTACCAGTTGTAATCAAAATTCTTTCACCTATGCGCTGTAATGGCTGTGGCCCTTTGTGATACAACAGCTCCAGAACCGCAAACTCAGTCAAATTAAGCCCATGGCGACGGACATCCCGTTCATCGTGAGCTAGTATTGCTCTGTATGCCCTGCTGAGAGTAATATATAATTTCAATTCTTGTTCCATAGCACACTCTTTTCATTATCTTGAATTCAAGATAATTATACAATAAAAAAGTTCAGCTAGTCAATCATATTAACTAGCTGATAACTTTTATTATTTCCAACTCAAAGGCGTTAGATTTTTATAACGGGTAAATCGATACTCCCACTCTCTGGACCTCTGCCAGTTGCCCTCTTCAATACACTGCCAATTCAAAGCCTTATCCAGATTGGGAAGATATCTGTCCGCAGGGTAACAGTTGCGGATCTTCGTAATATAGGCATCCGAGCAATAGGTCATTAGTTGACAGTATACCGATTCACCGCCAATCACGAATATATCTTCTCTGCCGCACTCCTTCAAATAATAAAACAGTTCGGTCAGCGAGGCACATACAACAACCCCCGGCAAACTGCTATATGTCGTGCTGAGCACAATATTGATCCGATCTGCCAAAGGCCGCTTGCCAGGCAGCGATTCAAATGTTGTTTTGCCCATAATCACAACTTTGCCAATTGTTTGTGCTTTGAAATATTCCATATCTGCAGGAATAACTTGCAATAGTTTGCAATTATTGCCGATACCCCAGTTTTCATCAACTGCTGCAATTAGTTTCACGTTACCGAATCTCCCCCGTTTTCTAAAGGGTCATCTGCCTGTGGGTGGCCCGAAAGATTAGCTCTTTCTTTAAGTCATATAGCTTATCACTCAAATCAATTTTCATGATATGGGGATTAACCAATCTGCGGTACTCGTCCCACAACGTCTGAAGCTGTTCCCGGGCATGTCTTTGTATCATCATCAAGTCTGGTTTGTTGTATACACACTCCCCATTCCGGAAGATCGGCACAAGCAGCTCCTGAACCGTAAATGTCCCCCGGCACAGCGTCATCCGCTTCCACGAATGAGTGGGATCCATTAAGGCTAGGTCCACCTCTGTACTAATTGCCTCATCGATAAGAGTAATAATATCGGCCCGGATCTTGCCTGATTTTTTATCATAAATACGAAAGACCTTCTTAATGCCGGGATTGGTAATCTTCTCAACATTATTAGAAAGCTTCATCTTAGGAACAGTCTCCGCCCCGACTTCAGCCGCCAGCTTGTACACGCCGCCCAGAGCAGAACAGCCTTCAGACGTAATCAGCTTCGTGCCTACTCCCCAGGAATTAATTTTAGCTTCCTGCAGTTTTAATTCGGCAATCAGATGCTCATCCAAATCATTGGAAGCTGCAATACTTGCACCGGTAAATCCTGCTTCATCCAGCATTGCTCTCGCCGCTTTGGATAAATAAGCGAGATCACCGCTGTCCAGACGAATTCCATAGCGCTGCAAAACAACGCCCGCCGCCTGCATTTCCTTAAACACCTTAATGGCATTAGGGACACCGCTGCCAATCGTGTCATATGTATCAACAAGCAGAATCGCATTATCGGGATAACGCTTAGCATATTCGCGGAAAGCCGTTAATTCATCATCAAAGCTCATCACCCAGCTATGAGCCATAGTGCCGACAACCGGAATACCAAACAGCTTACCGGCAAGCACATCGGAAGTGGCATTAAAGCCGCCAATTACTGCCGCTCTTGCACCATACAAAGCAGCATCTGTCCCCTGAGCCCGGCGTAACCCGAATTCCATCAAGAAATCATCTTTAGCCGCCCAGCGTACCCGACTGGCTTTAGTGGCAATCAGACTTTCATGATTTAAGAACATCGATAATGCAGTTTCAATAAACAGCGCTTCATTTTTCTTCGCATGTACCCGCAGCAAAGGCTCGCCCGGAAAAACAACAGTTCCCTCCGGAATTGCCCAAATATCTCCGGTAAACCGGAACTCTTTCAGATAGACAAGAAACTCTTCACAAAATAGATGTAAGCTGCGCAGATATTCAATATCTTCACTAGTAAACTTAATATTTTTAACATACTCAATAACATGTTCCAGACCTGCGACTATAGAATAGCCCCCATTGCAGGGGTTTGTACGATAAAAGCGGTCAAAAACAGCCTCTTGTTTATCTTTACCGGCAAGAAGCAAGCCTTGCATCATTGTTAGCTGGTAGAGATCAGTCAGCATTGTATTGTTACGCATAAAGCACCTCCGTTACCTCATCTGAACAACTCGTATAGTCTCATTGTAGTTACATATGGGAAAATTGTAAAGAACCGCCTATCTGTAAGACAAGCGGTTCCTATTATTATCGTTTTACTTCTACTTTAGCCATTTTTTCATAATAGCGGATCAGGCTGCCGTGATCAGCATCTCCCAGACCATCCACTTTCAATGCCTGCATCATTTCCATGACTGCGGAGGTTAGTGGCAGCGGAACTCCTATTTCATGAGAAGTTTCCAAGACATTTTGCAAATCCTTAATATGCAGATTGATGCGAAACCCGGGATCGAATTTGCGGTCCATTACTAATGGCGCTTTCGCATCAAGTACGGTACTGCCAGCCAGGCCACCCCGGATTGCCTGATAGACCAGTTCAGGCTCTACTCCGGCCTTACTGGCCAGCACCATGGCCTCCGACATGGCCGCTATATTAATGGCAACAATGATTTGATTAGCAAGCTTGGTTACATTTCCTGCTCCAACATCACCTGCCAGCACAACCGAACCTGCCATTGCCTTTAATACGGGAGCGCATTTATCAAAAACTGCTTGCTGGCCGCCCACCATAACCGACAATGTACCATCAATCGCTTTCGGCTCACCACCACTTACGGGAGCATCCAAGAAAAGAATTCCTTTCTCGCTCAGCTTATCTCCCACTTCGCGGCTGACCAGAGGTGCAATAGAACTCATATCCACTACAATTGCATCCGGCTTTGCCCCCTCAATAACCCCATTCTCACCGAGAATAACTTCCTTTACATGTGGTGAATTAGGCAGCATAGTAATAATAATATCAGAATGAGCAGCGACCTCCTTCGGAGATGCTGCACGTTTTGCACCGGCAGCAACTACCTCAGCTACCGCGCTTTCATTCCGGTCCAATACAATGAGCGGGTAGCCTGACTTGATTAAATTCTTACTCATTGGTTTCCCCATAATACCAAGACCGATAAATCCGATAGTAATCATAAAAGTTCCTCCTCAATTATACTGGAGATTATTCTTTTATTGCCCCAATGCTTACAAGTATTGCTTTCAGCTTATCCCTATTTTCATCACTTATATGCTCAATCGGTTTAATGGGATGACCCACATTAATGCCCATGAGATTAAGTGCATCCTTGGGAACAACAGGAAAGCTGCCCAGATTATACGCATTACGGAGCAAGGAAAGGCGATATTGGGCCTCCAGTGCACCTGCCAGGTCACCGGCTTTAAATTTATCGTAAATTTCTACCACAATAGAAGGTACTACATTAGCGGTTCCGGCCACACAGCCTGTGCCGCCATATACCAGCGTTGCAAGGATCATAGTATCCCGCCCCGCCATAATACTGAAGCCTTTGTTCCTGGTCCGGCGGATATACTCCGAGGTCAGCGTCATATCGCCACTCGTATCCTTAGCACCAACAATATTCTCCACATCAGACAGCCGCTCTACTAAATTAGCAGACATATTAACTCCCGTACGGTCAGGATTGTTATAAAGAACAATGGGAATATCAGCCGCCTCAGCAACGGTGCGAAAATGGGTATACAGCTCACTTTCGGTAGGCGTAATGAACATAGGCGTCAATACAGTTACAGCTGCTGCCCCATACTCTTTGGCCAGCCGCGTCAGTTTTACACATTCTTTTGTCGTAATCGCACTAGCTCCCACATATACTGGCACCCTGCCCTTTACTTGCTCCATCGTAACGGCAACAGCCTCTACTTTTTCTTCATATTCCAATCCATAAAATTCGCCTGTACTGCCCAATACAAATACGCCATGAACACCACCGGCAATCACATGTTCAATCAAATTGCGTAAAGCTGCCGTATCTAATCTTTCCTTTTCATCAATCGGGGTAATAAGCGGCGGAATAACACCTCTAACTGCTAACAAACCAATCTCCTCCTTTTAATGCTGCATCTAACTCACCAGCCACTTTCAAAAGCATTACCATTTATGTTACCGGTGCGGGGTTAAATAAACATAAAGCATTGTATATTTCCCAATGATCTGCCCAGGTCTTCTTACGACCGCTGGCTACTTCAATGATCAGACGGAAAATCTCCCAGCCAACTTCTTCGATCGTTGCTTCGCCAGTTGCAATTTGCCCGGCATTGACATCAATCAGATCAGGCCACTGTTCTGTCAGAGCGTTGCGGGTCGAGACCTTGATCACCGGTGCCATTGCCAGCCCGTACGGAGTTCCCCGTCCTGTGGTAAACACCTGCACATGCATTCCCGAGGCCAATTGCAAGGTCCCGCAAATAAAGTCACTAGCCGGTGTTGCCGCAAAGATCAAGCCCTTTTGTGACACTTTCTCACCCGGTGCCAAAACACCGCAAATCGGACTACTGCCGGACTTTGCAATGGACCCGAGAGCTTTCTCCACAATATTTGCCAAACCGCCCTTTTTATTGCCAGGCGCCGTATTGGCACTGCGATCTACTTCACCAAGATCCAAATAGTGATCATAGTACTTCATTTCACGAATCAATGCGCGGCCTACCTCTTCATTAACCGCTCTGGGAGTAAGTAAATGGATGGCATCCCGGACTTCCGTCACTTCAGAAAACATGACGGTTGCCCCGGCACGAACAAGTAAATCTGCCGCATAGCCTACTGCCGGATTGGCAGTAACACCGGAGAAGGCATCACTGCCGCCGCACTGCATACCGATTACCAACTCAGAAACAGGACAGGCTACACGCCTGCGTTCATTCAGTTTTATTAAACGTTCCTCCGCCATTACCATAATGGCCTGCACCATTTTACTGAAGCCTTTCTGTTCCTGGAGCAAAAGTATATTACATTTATCCCCGTCCGGTATCACTTGTTCAGGCAGCAGCTTTTCACAGCCTAAGCCTACGATCATGATTTCGCCGCCGAAATTAGGATGGACGGCAAGATTCTGCAAGGTCCGAATGGGTACAATGGCCTGAGGAGCATTGATAGCCACTCCACAGCCGTAATTATGATTTAGCGCCACTACATCCTCAACATTTGGATATTTAGGAAGGATTTCTTCTTTTATTTTCTTTACAGCATAGTCAACAACACCGGCAACACACTGGACACTTGTATTGATACCTAAAATATTCTTTGTCGCCACAGTGCCATTGTCATTGCGGTACCCCTCAAAGGTATAGCCCGTAAGCGGTTCAAGCAATTGGGGTACTTTATTGGCAATAGGCAGCGCATCTAATTCCGGCGCAGCAGGCATGATTACTAAGGATTCGTCAATCCAGCTGCCTCTGACAATAGGGCGAATAGCATGGCCAATAACTTCGCCATAACGGATAATTGACTCTCCTTCCTTTAAATCGGTTAAGGCTACCTTGTGCCCTTGCGGAACATGTTCGACTAGCGTAAGACCGCAAGAAAATATTGTTCCGCCTTTCAGTCCGCCCGCATTGATGATAATAGCAACGTTATCGTCTGTATGTACTTTGATATACAGCGGTAAATCCGAGTTAGTTAGCATAGACATGAGAAACGTCTCCTTTATTGTTATGTCAGGTCTGTAAAAACCACTTTCCCGCCTACAGGCTGGCCGTCTTATTCTGCTCTTCCGGAATAACCAATTCAACCCGCTTAATGTCACCAACGATAAAGAGATAAGACAAGGCTCCCAGTAGCCCCATCGCACCAACAAATAATAACGCTCCATTAAAGGATTGTGTTACATTCAGAATATAGCCAATGGCAATTGGTGTAACAATACTTGCAATATTACCGGCAAAATTAAAGATGCCGCCGCTGAGCCCAACCATTTCTTTCGGCGAAGTATCACCGACAACAACCCAGCCTAATGCGCCAAACCCTTTGGCAAAGAAAGCTAGTGACATGACACCAATAACCACCCATTCAGTAGTTACATAGTTTGCCAGGATAATACTGCCTGATAAAAACAGGCCACAGATAATTGGCGTCTTCCGTGCAAAGGTTAGCGATTTGCCACGCCGCAGCAGCCAATCAGACACATAGCCGCCCAGCAGCCCCCCAGCAAACCCGGCAATAGCTGGAATAGAAGCAATAAGCCCCACTTTTAAAATTGACATACCCTTAGCTTGCACTAGATAAGTAGGGAACCAGGTTAAGAAAAACCACGTAATGGTATTTAGACAGAACTGTCCGAGATAAATACCAATCATCATGCGGTTAGTAATTAACGACCGGACATACGCCCACTTAATATCTGTCTTCTTATCCCCGATGTTAGCTAACCCTCCACCAGACTGAATATATTCCAGCTCCGCTTCATTGACACTGGGGTGATGTTTAGGATCTTTGATTACTTTGAACCAAAGCAAGGCTAAAATAATACCGGCTATCCCCATAGAATAAAAGACATGACGCCAGCCAAAAGCGACTAATATCCATCCCATCAGAGGATTAAAAGCGGCTAGGGCAAAGTATTGAGCAGAGTTGAAAATTGCTGAAGCAAAGCCGCGTTCATGCGTGGGGAACCACATCGTTGTAATCCTGCTGTTTGCCGGAAATGCAGGGGCTTCCCCTACTCCCATTAGAAACCGCAGACCAAACAAAAAGACAAAAGTGCTGATACCCGCAACAAATCCAACCATCCCTTGAAAAAAAGTAAATAGTGACCATAAGAATAAGCCGACGCCGTACACCATTCGGCCCCAAATTTATCTAATAGCCAGCCACCAGGTATTTGCAGCGCTGTATAAGACCAGCCAAAAGCCGAAAATGCATAACCCATTGTAACGGCATCCAGTCCTAAATCCTTGCGCATCGCGGGTGCAGCCATTGACAGTGTGGCACGATCTACATAATTCATGGTGGTAACAATAAACAGCATAAGTAAAATAAAATAGCGGACATTGGTTTTGGGTGAATTCAACTGACTAATCTCCATGGCATTAATCCTCCCTTATTTTTGGTATCTGCCTTGACCAAATGCTGCAGCACTTCCCTCCTTACGAGTGATTAGATTATACGGCTAACCATTGCAACAACTATGCCAATTCACCAGATACCGAAATTACTGAAGAATCCAACAAAAACGCAACAACAATTGTTGTAATATTGCAACGATTGTTGTTGTGTTTTTGTTGCAGCACGAGTAAACTACTATCAAACCCACATGCGTCGGAGGGATTTATGTTCAAAATTGCGTTTATTGCGCCAGACAAACAGCTCTTCTTGCAAGGGAAAAAAATCATCCGCGAGCTAGGTCTGCAAGATAAAGTAAGTCTTCATCTTGCCAGGCTGAAGCGAGGTATTCGCCTTGCTAAAACGTTAGAACAGCAAGGAGTTGAAGTAATTGTCTGCCGCGGAGGAACGGCACGGGTAATCATCGAATCGCGTATCCGCATTCCCGTTGTCGAGATCCCTATTACCGGACAGGATCTTGCGCAAGTTTTTCATGAAGCGAAACGAATTACTGGATTAACCCGCCCCAAAGTAGCCATGATGGCCTTTGATAATATGGTATATGACATAGAAATTCTCTCTACTATTCTAGGTATCGATTTGACGATTTACCACCTGGAAAAAACGGAAGATATTCCAGCCAAAATAGAAGAAGCAGCAACAACCGACGTAGACTTAATTGTTGGTGGCATCAAAACGATTTTGCTCGCAGCTCAAAAAGGTCTGCGAACCCACCTTATCCGTTCCGGTGATTTTTCCGTCCGGACAGCTTTTCTCGAAGCCCAGAAAATTCTACTAGCCCGCAAATTTGAAAAAGAGCAGGCTCAAAAATTCAAAGCCTTGGCGGAGTATTCACTGGAAGGCATTATTAGTATTGATGCAAAAAAAATCGTAACCGTCTTTAATCCCGCTGCCGAAAAGTTATTGAAGCGCCCCTCCCAGGCCATTATTGGTCAGTTCATCACCGACGTTGTACCCAATCTCGATTTTAATGTTTGCTTTTTGCAAAAACAGCATGTTATCGGGCAAACCCACCGCCTCGGCAATCTATGGATTACCCTGAACATTGCACCTATCATTGTCGATGACACAGTGACCGGCGCAATCATTACTTTTCAGGATATCACTCATATTCAGGAATTGGAGGCAAAAATCCGCAACGAAGTCCTAGCCAGAAGATTTGTTGCCAAGTATTACTTAACCGATATAATTGGTGCTTCGCCCCAAATCATTGAAAGCAAGCGCATTGCCCGCGAAATCGCCCAAGTCGAAGCAACTGTGCTGATCTCCGGCGCCTCCGGTACAGGTAAAGAATTATTTGCGCAAAGCATTCACAACGAAAGCCCCCGAAAAAATGGTCCTTTTGTTGCTGTTAATTGTGCCGCACTGCCTGCAAACTTGCTGGAAAGCGAGCTCTTTGGATATGTGGAAGGTGCTTTTACAGGTGCAATAAAGAAAGGAAAGCCTGGTTTATTTGAGATGGCTCACCGAGGGACCATCTTCCTTGACGAAATATCTGAAATGGATAAATTTGCGCAAAGCCGCTTGCTGCGTGTCTTGCAGGAACGACAAGTCATGCGTTTGGGAGACAATAAATACATCCCTGTTGACGTGCGGATAATTGCTGCCACCAATAAGAACTTGCTTGAATTGATACAGGATAATCAATTCCGGCAGGACCTGTATTACCGTCTAAAGGTATTAACCCTAAAACTGCCTCCCTTACGCACAAGAGCAGGCGATATCATTCGTCTCGCCTGCCATTTTTTACACTCTTTCAATAATCGCCATCATAAACACCTTAGCCTTACAGCCGATGCTTACGAATATTTAGACGGACATGATTGGCCGGGAAATGTCCGAGAACTCATGTATTTTATTGAGCGTTTAGTGATCATTGCCAAAGAAGAAACGATTACCGCAAAAACAATACAAAAGTATTGGGAGGATCAGGATTATATTTCTCCTGCAGGCATTACAGATCTCGCACCAGAGAAACACCAAATCTTATCGAGCTTAGCACAAACCAATTCAAATATTACGAAAGCAGCCCAATTGCTGCAAATAGACAGAACAACTTTATACCGCAAATTGAGAAAATATAAAATAGAAGTGCAGAAAACGTATTAGGCACGCACAAAAAAGCACGGTATGATAAGAGCTCTTCTGCTCTTATCATACCGTGCTTTTTGCTATTTTTTACCGCTGCATCTCTAACTGGCTTTTAATCATTGGCTTAATTCCACCACTGGCCAGGATATTCATTACATACTCAGACATAGGCTGCGCCTGGGCAGCTTCACCCGTTGTTTCATTGGTAATTTGGCCTGTTTCAATATTGACGGTTAGCACCTGTCCGCTGGTAACAATTTTATCAATTCCCGGACAAACAAGTAATGGTACACCCAGATTAATGCCGTTGCGGTAAAAGATACGGCCAAATGACTCGGCTAAAACAGCCCCTACACCGACCGCCTTTAAGGTGATGGCCGCATGTTCTCGGCTGGAACCACAGCCGAAGTTTGTCGAAGCAACAATAATATCGCCCTTGTTAAACTTCTTTACAAAATCAGGATCGGCGCCCTCCATCGCATGTTTAGCCACATCTTCCACATCGGTCAACTCAACAAATCGTCCTGGATATATTTGATCTGTATCAATATTGGCGCCAAATACATAGGCTTTCCCTGTTGCTATCTTCTCCATTATTTAACACTCCTTAGTCAATATAGTCAGAAGGATCTACAATTTTTCCTTCTAATGCGGCAGCCGCCACAGCAGCCGGTGACCCTAGAAATATTTCCCCTTTGGTGTGACCCATACGACCGGGAAAATTCCTATTAGTAGAAGTAATGCAGGTTTCGCCGGAAGCCAGCATCCCCTGGTGAGTTCCTAAACAAGCAGCGCAGCCGGGGGTAACGAAGGTTGCCCCCGCCTCTACCAGCGACTGAATGTAGCCTTTTTGCATGGCTTCTAAAAAAACACCCTTTGAAGCAGGGACAACGACAAAGCGAGTACGGGAGTTTATCTTTTTCCCTGCCAGGATTTTTGCAGCAACTGCAAGATCCTCTACCCTGCCACCAGTACAGGAGCCCAAATAAGCCTGGTCTATCTTCCTGCCAATAAAGGCAGTGACATCCTCTACATTATCAACACTAAAAGGAGCTGCTAACTGAGGCTTTAACTGCGACACATCAAAAGTATGCTCGGCTGCATATTGGTACCCCGGATCAGTCGTAAAGATTTCATATTCGCGGGTAACTTTCGCTTTCACAAATTCCATCGTAATTTCATCAGGCTGGATATAGCTGGTTTTTGCGCCCATTTCAGTTGTCATATTGCACATTGCCATTCGTTCAGAAACACTTAAGTGTTTCAGGGTAGAGCCGGTAAATTCTACGGCTTTATAAACAGCATAATCAGCTCCCAGCTCACCGATTACATGCAAAATAATATCCTTGGCATATACCCCTTTCGGTAATTCACCTTCAAAATTGATCCGAATAACTTCAGGGACACGGAACCATAATTTCCCGGTAATTAAAATTGTAGCCAAATCGGTGGCACCTACGCCGGTACCGAAGGCACCAAATGCACCATGAGTTGTAGTATGCGAGTCAGTGACAATCAATAACTCACCAGGATAGGATAAACCCCGGTCTGCGAGCACCTGATGGCAAACTCCTTCGTCAATATCCATCAGCAAGTCGATGCCCTGATCCCAGCAAAATTCACGGAACTTTTTTTGATTATCCGCCTGAACAATGGTAGACGCAGGTGCGTAATGATCCATAAACATAATTACCTTGCTTGGATCATGAACTTTTGTACCGCCCATTTCAAAAAAAGACCGTACTGTTTGCAGGTATAAGTCATTAATACCAGCCATATCAACAGCACAATTTACGATTTCCCCTGTAGTAACAGACTCTTTCCCTGCCTTTTTAGCAAGTAATTTTTCGATTGCATGCATATTTTTATTTCTCCTTTACTTTTGCTTTAACCGCGGGACTGTTAAGCTTCCTTGCGGCATGATAATAATCCGCGGGCTGGGACCCAATTTGGCAAATGCCATTGCCAGCGCTTCTTCAATGTCTTTCGCCGGAGTAAACAGTAAGGACTTTGCAAGCTCCATCTCCAGTGAAGATACCAGGATAAACTCGGCCTTTTTCATCAGTCTGGTTACTGCATATGCTTTGTGAGCGCCAATTTGAAAATTAGCCCTCAAACTTGCCTCCACTTTATCTGCCGTATCATTTTCACGCATGGTTTTTTCATACAGCTCTGAGCCCGATCCCTCACGGCATTCGCCCAGAATAATCACAACACCGCCCTCTCTTACCGCACACCAGGCATTGTCCATCGTTTTTTGCAGCTGGTATATATTAATATCCTTGGGATATCCGCCGCAGGTGGCAATAACCAAATCAGCAGGGCTTTCAATTTGTGCACCGTATACGGTATCAACAAATTTGCAGGCCTCCTTGTGGGCAGTAACAAAATCACCGGCAAATACTTTTAAAAACTCTTTTTTTTCATTGAGGACAGCATTGATAAGAAAGGAAGGGCGGCACATCTGTACTCCTTCGACCTGATCATGATAGATGGGGTTTCCTTCCAGCTTGCCAATGACAGCATCAGGCTCAAACATCATGCTGTGATTTTTGCGGATTGTTTCATAGTAAGCCACTCCAGGCAGCATAGCCTTACGGCCGCCGCCGAAGCCGGCAAAGAAATGATGGACAACACTGCCGGTACATACAATGTGATCTGCCTCAACTACCAGTTTGTTAAAGGATACAGGCGTACCGCGGGAAGTGGTTCCAAAGTATTTATATTGACTCCCATCGCGGCAATCGCTGTTGTACGTTCTCACACGGGAAGCAACTGCCGGGCCAACCTCGTGGATGATTTCCTCTTCCGTCATTGGCCGATGCGTACCTAAAGCAAAAACAATATACATATCCTTGTCGGGGATACCCGCCCGATTAAGCTCATCCAATAGGATGGGCATAAAAATATGGCTGTTGGCAACACGGGTCGGGTCATTTACGATAAACACCACTGTTTCGCCAGGTTTTACGATTTGCCCTAAGGGTTTGGTATCAATAGGATTTCTAATTGCCTCCAAAATGGCCTGTTCAGGATTTTCCAGCGGAATACGTTCTTTAATCTTTAATTCTCCCGCAATTTGAGCAGAATCGAGAGCGAATTTTATTTTCCCTTCGCCATATTTAAGCGAATACTCTACTTTAGACATGATCATTGCTCCTTTCTCATTGGAGTTCCTGATAAAACTACCACAGTCCCAGCACTTTCCACCAGAATGAACCTAGCCCGACCCAAATAAGCATGTTAATAATTGAAATAATAAAGCCTAGTTTCCACCAGGTTGCCTGGTCCACATAGCCCGCCCCAAACAGGATGGGCGCAGGACCGGCCGCATAATGTGTAAGGGACATACACAGGTTGGACATAAAAGCTAACGCCAGCGCTACCAGATAGGCTGGTGCACCAGCCGCAACTGCTACGGAGGCAAACGCGGCATACATAGCGGTAATATGAGCTACCAGGCTGGCAAAGCCATAATGGGCATACATATAAACAACTAGCAAAACAATAAACGCCTGCATCCAGGGAACTCCGGCGATACTAGCGCCAACAGCCTTGGCAAACCAGGGAATAAAGCCCAGCTTAGCTAAATAATCAGCCAAACCGATTAAGGCGCCCATCCAAATCAGGGTATCCCAGGCTCCCTTCTCATCAAGCACATCCTTCCACTCCAGTACTTTGGTAAGCAGCATAACCGACACAGCCAGCATGGCCACAACGGTCGCATCAATACTGGTATACTGAGAAGTACTCCAGAGCAAAAGCGCTCCAACAAATACACTGGCAACAATCTTTTCTCCCAGCGACATAGGTCCCATTTGCTTCAGCTCTTGGGCCGCTATTGCTTTTGCTTCAGGTGTTCTGGTTATTTCAGGAGGATAAAACTTGTATAGGAAGTAAGGAACAATAATGAGCGATAGTATACCCGGCACACTGGCGGCCAAAGCCCACAGGCCCCAGCTGATAGTAATGTTCAGTGTTTTAGCCGCCAGCAGCGCAATTAGTGGATTGCCGGCCATTGCAGTCATAAACATAGCAGATGTGATGGTGTTAACCTGATAAGCCGTTTGCATCAAGTATGCACCGACTTTCCGGGAAGATGGTCCAGGTTCGGATTGGAAAGCAGATGACAGGCTTTTTACAATCGGAAAAAGAATTCCGCCTGCCCTGGCAGTGTTAGAAGGCGTTGCAGGACTGATAATTAAATCACTCAAGGCAATGGTATACCCCAGTTTCAAGGTACTGTCACCCATTGCATGAATGAGCAGATAAGCAATACGCCGCCCCAAACCTGTTTTGATAAAACCTTTTGCAAATAAGAAGGCCGAAACAATCAGCCAAATAGTGCCATTACTAAATCCCGACAACGCCTCTGCCGGCTTTAACACCCCTGCAAACGCGGTAAAAGTAACACTGAGAAAGGCCAGTGCACCAATCGGCAGCGGCTGCAGAATAAAACCCAGGATCGTTGACACAAATATGGCAACAAGGTGCCACGCTTCCGGTTTCAGGCCTGTTGGCACCGGAAAGAACCAAATTGCAGCACCGATCGCAAGAACAATGAGTCCACGCATTACATTACTCAACTAAACTAACCTCCTTTATTAATAAACTCTCGATCTTACTTATAGCAACTTTCATGCCAATTTTGTTTTTTCAGGCAATTAGCGCCTTTCAGCCATTTTGTATTTTGCAGTGACTCACCAATACGTTTCATTCCGTTCTACCAGGTAGCAATATGTGTCATTTTACAAACCACCTGCTCTACTTTTCGTTTTTGGCTATATCATTACTGCTTGTTGCATTCTATTTAACAACAACCTATAATCAAAGAAAACGTTTCATTTTGTTTCAGAGGAGAAAGCGCCATGACTCTGATTACTTTTTTAGCTCCTGATACCAGCATGCTGGACAGGGCCCGCAATTTATTTCAAAGTCAGCAGATAAACATTCAGATTAAAAAAGGCTTACTGAGCGAAGGGGTTGCAGTTGCCCGGTCACTCATTGCCAACGGCACGGAAATTATTATCACTCGCGGCGGTACTGCCTCCGCTATTCGCAATGCCGGACTAGAAGTTATTATTGTTCAAATCCCCATAACTGGCTTTGACATCATCCGTACTGTTGAAAAAGCAAAACTACATGGTCATCGTATCGGCGCGGTATCGTTTCCGTCTATTCTTCAGGGAATTGACTGCCTAAGTCCTATCCTCGGCGTAGAGATCTGCTGTTATCCTATTCACAGCGAGGCTGAAGCAGAAGAACAGGTACTGCAGGCTTTTCACGATGGTGTCGATGTTGTCATCGGTGGATTTATCACCGCGAAAGTGGCGAAAAATAACAACTTCCCTTATGAGTTAATCGACAGTGGCGTTGAGGGTATTTTACAGGCAGCTCATGAAGCAGAGCGAATCGCGCAGGCACGCAATCTGGAAAAAGCCAAAACCAGCCTTTTTCGGGCCGTACTGGATTATGCCTATGAGGGTATCGTATCTGTGGACAGCGAATACCGTATTACCTTCTTTAACCCTATTGCCGAACGCATTACCGGTATTAAGGGCAGCAAAGCGACCGGCAAAAAAATCACCCAGGTCTGGCCGGGGCTTAACTTGGAGCAGGTAATGCGTACAGAAAAGGATGACTTAGGTCAGATTCTTAACATTAATGGTGTCGATGTTCTGTGCAACAAAGTAGCTATCATTGTTAATAACCGCTCTGTAGGTGCCGTTGCGACCTTTCAGGATGTAACCCAAATTCAAAAAATGGAGGCTCGTGTACGTCATCGGTTTTATGCGTCCGGACATGTTGCCCACTTACGATTTACCAATATTATCGGTGTAAGTGATCAACTCCGGCAAACGGTGGAAATTGCCAAAGAATATGCCCTCACTCGTTCGTCTATTTTAATCCTGGGTGAGACTGGCACGGGCAAAGAAGTATTTGCCCAGAGCATCCACAATTACAGCGACCGCCAAAAGGGGCCGTTTGTTGCAATCAACTGTGCCGCACTTCCCAGCCAAATATTAGAAAGTGAACTTTTCGGCTATGTAGGAGGAGCCTTTACTGGCGCCAACCAGAAAGGAAAACCCGGTTTGTTTGAAGTGGCGCACGGCGGCACCATATTTCTTGATGAAATTGGCGAAATGGAATTTGTCACGCAAGGCAAGCTGCTGCGAGTTTTACAGGAAAAAAAGGTTATGCGTTTAGGTAATGACAGTGTCATTCCTGTTGACGTCAGAATTATTGCTGCCTCTAATAAGAGCTTAAAAACGCTGGTAAGCGAAAACAAATTCCGGTCTGATTTATATTACCGGCTGAACGTATTACAGCTTCGGCTTCCGCCGCTGCGCAGCCGTAAAGCTGATATTAAGCCTTTAGCACAGTTTTTTCTAAAAGAGCATAGTGGTATTATGAGACGACCTCTAAAACTCACTCCTTCCGCCATCCAGGCACTGACCAGTTACCCCTGGCCCGGGAATATCCGGGAACTGCAGAACTGCATGGAGCGGATTATTGCTGTTCATAAGCAGGAAGAAATCGACGGTACCGTTATTAATCTGCTGCTCAAGGATCAGGAAGATGTGCCGGTCACGAGCAGTCTTCTTCCTGATGAGGCGACTGAAATCAGCAAAGCCCTGGCACTGACAAAAGGGCGATATGCCGATGCCGCCAAAATCCTCGGCATAAGCCGCTCCACGCTCTGGCGCAAACTGAAACGATTCAACGCAAAACAAAACTGAGGCAGCTTAAGCTGCCTCAGTTTTGTTTTAACCTTATTCGAACTGCCTCTCATCCTTGCAACAGCAAATGTATCCGGTGCTGCTGACTACGTCATCATAATACTGCAGTTTTTTATTAATTTTAGCCAGGTTTTGTTTCATTTCTTCTATTTTTTGTTCCACTTTGCGTTTATGCTCAAACAGAATTTGCTTGCGGTCTTCTATTCTTTCATCACCTGCCGCACAATGTTCAACATAGCGCTTGATTTCAGATACCGACATTCCTGTATCCCGTAAGCAGCAAATCAAGACAAGCCATTCTACGTCTTTATCACCAAAAACGCGATTACCGCGCTCGTCACGCTCAACACAAGGCAGCAGGCACTCTTTTTCATAATACCTGAGCGTATAAGCACTTAAATCCAGCTTTTCTGCAACCTGCTTAATTGTGTATCTCATCAGGCAACCTCCTGCCGGGTAGCTTAGATTTCAATGAGCTCGTATGCTTTAGTCCCAATACCAATTTTCTCGGCATGCTCCACACAGGACAGCCAATTGGTCTCCGGATGAGCCGCATAAAAATGATCCTTTGCAGGCTTCTCTTGTTTCTTGATTTGTTCTGCTAAATAGCTGCCGGAAATAACGGGAGCCTGATTAGCCATATCTGCACAGGCCATATCAAGAGCCACCGGATCAAAAGAAGCAAACATGCCAATATCGGGAATTAACGGCACATCATTCTCAGCATGACAATCGCAATTTGGCGACACATCAATGACTAAGCTAATGTGGAAATGAGGTCTGCCATGTAGCACTGCCCACGTGTATTCAGCAATTTTTTTATTAAGAACATCATTAGATGCATCCCACGCTGCAGCAATTGCATCAAAGTGACAAACGCCGATACATCTTCCGCAGCCGACACATTTTTCATGATCAATAGTTGCCTTTTTATCAGTAATTGTTGGCGCATCATGAGCACAAATCTTCACACATGCCCCACAGCCCACACAGGCTTTAGTCCTTACACGGGGTTTGCCGTCACTGTGCATTTCCATTTTACCTGCCCGCGAGCCACTTCCCATGCCGATATTCTTTAAGGCACCGCCAAAACCGGTCAGTTCATGACCTTTGAAGTGATTCAGGCTGATCAAAATATCTGCATCCATAACAGCCCTGCCAATCTTGGCCTCTTTCACGCATTCCCCGTTAGGTACAGGAATATAAGTCTCATCCGTTCCTTTGAGGCCATCACCAATGATAATCTGACAGCCTGTTGTAAAAGGGTTATAACCGTTTTCATAGGCTGCATCCATATGCTCAAGGGCATCTTTACGGCGGCCTACATACAGCGTATTACAGTCCGTAAGAAATACCTTGCCACCCTGGCTCTTTACCACATCGGCAATAACCTTCGCATAGTTAGGCCTAAGATAAGCTAAATTACCTGGTTCACCAAAATGTATTTTAATCGCCGTATACTTACCTTTAAAATCAATGTTTCCAATACCAGCCTTCTTGACCAGCCTCTCCAATTTCTGCAGCAAATTCATATTGCCGCTTGCACGCATATTGGTAAAATAAACTTTTGATTTTTCCATAAAATCCGCTCCTTACTCGCGTGTTATTGTCCTCTTAGCTCTTCATAAGCTACACCATTCTTATGTTACTCCTTCGAGTATACTCTAAGTCAAGTATTTATTTTCTAATATTTCCCGAAAGTTGCATCCTAATGAAAAAAACAGACTGACATCAGTTATGATGCAGCCTGCTCTACGCTTCGTTCAAATCTAATTTAGTCACGAACTTGCCGGGTTTTCTTTATACCAAGCCACAACAGAAAAACTACATACACGATCAATACGCTTAATGCCACTCCCGGCATGCTTCCTGTAGAACTGCTCATGCGTAAAGCATGACTGGCATGAGTAAGCGGCAGCAATTCAATCATCCAGTGCAAAAAAGCAGGCAATTGGGATGGACTAAAGAAGGTAGCACATAAAAAAGACATAGGCATTAACACATATGTATTAAAGTTGCTCATTTCCTCATGAGAATTCATCATCATGGCAGCCACCAGACCCAATGCAGCAAAAACTGTACAATTTAAAAATAATGCCAGAACAAACCAACCGTTTACCAGGAAATGAGCTCCAAAGGCATAAGACAGAGCAATAATCACCACGGAAGATATCATGCCCCGCGCTACGCCGGCCAGCACTTTTCCTAGGACATAGGCCGCTGGACTAATGGGGGCGAGCAAATACTCCTCCAGCGTCTTGTGATACAGTCTGCTCATATTGACAGGTGTGCCAACAGCATTAAAGCTGATATTCATTGAATTTAGAGCAATAATGCCTGGAACGATGAAATCAAGGTAACTTCCCTGATTAACGGTAATACTGCGGCCCAGGCCCCAGCCAAAAGCAACTAGATACAAAATGGGCGAAACCATTCTAGCTAAGATATAGCGGCCCAGGCGTCTTTGGAGCACTACCCAATCCCGCCAAAAAACTGTCCAGATGTGACTAAGCATCACTCCACCACCTTCCGGCCAGTGAACTCAACAAAGACATCCTCTAAATTAGAGCGCCGAATCGCTGCTGCTGTTGTCAATACCCCAACAAAATCAGCAGCTTTTGTTCTGTCGGTAAAAAACCGGCTGTTTAAGCGGTCACCATCGTGCCACTCCACCACATATTCACCCAGGTTTTGGCAAAGCTTTGCCGGAGAATCAAGGGCAATTAGTTTTCCTTTATACATGATGGCGACCCGCTGGCATAGATTCTCTGCTTCTTCAATGTAATGAGTCGTTAATAGAACGGTCAGGCCTTCACCGGCTAGCCGTCTGACCAGTTCCCATAATCGGCGCCTCACTTGCGGATCAAGTCCCACCGTCGGCTCATCCAGAAAAAGGACCTTAGGCCGGTGCAGTAAGGCCCGCGCAATCATTAACCTGCGCTTCATCCCACCGGAAAATGTCTGTACCATATCCTGACACCGGTCTTTCAGCTCTACGAACTCAAGCAATTCTTCAATTCGCTTATGCCGCTCATCTGTCGGAATGCCATGCAGCCGTCCATGAAGCTCCAGGTTCTCCCATGCCGTCAATTCAATATCCAGATTAATATGCTGCGGAACAACACCGATAATGGTCTTGATCTGCTGTTCATCACCCGGAAACTGCAAACCACCGATTGTAATGCGCCCTTCTGTCGGTTGGGCCAGCATGGTGAGAACCCGGATAGTTGTTGTCTTACCGGCACCATTGGGACCTAATAATCCGAACAATTCTCCTTGGGGTATAGATAAATCCAGTTTATCAACAGCCGTTCTGTCCCCAAATTTTTTAACCAATCCCGCTATTTCAATCATGGCTTTTCCTCACTTTATTGACTGCAGACATTCATTGGCGCTGTCAGGCTCTGAGCCAAACACACGGGACGCCCCTGATTATCCAGCCAAATATCCGCTTCCACGCCAAATACCTCCCTGAGCATCGTGGGAGTTATCGTATCAACAGGCGTGCCACTAGCATACAAACTTCCCTGGCAAAAGACAGCTACCATATCGGAGTAACGGGCTGCATGATTCATATCATGCAGCACCATCACAATACTAATACCCTGCTCTTTATTTAACTGCGTAATTAACTCCATTATTTCCAGCTGATGGCATAAATCAAGATAAGTCGTGGGCTCATCCAGCAGTAATATCCTGGGTTTCTGGGCTAAGGCCATAGCAATCCAGGCTCGCTGCTGCTCGCCACCGGACAATGTGTTTACCCGTCTTCCAGCCAAATCTACCAGCCGTGTTTGCTCTATCGCCCATTCGACAACCAGCCGGTCCTCTTTTTCATTTCCTTTCCACCATTGCTGGTAAGGAAACCGTCCATACTCCACCAAATCTTGAACAGTCAAATCACCTGGCGCCCGTGATGCCTGATGCAAAGTCGCCAGATGACAGGCCATTTCTTTCGTGCCAAAGCTTTGAATATCTCTGCCATCTAATGCAATTGAGCCGCTTTTGAGCTTTATGTTTCGTGACAAAGCTTTAAGAAAAGTACTTTTCCCCGATCCATTCGGGCCTAATATCGATACGATCTGGCCTTGGGTGATGGACAGGCTGAGATCCTTAAGGATCGGCTTATCGCCAAAGCTAACCGAAACATTTTTTGCTTCCAGTATCGCCATTTAGGATTCCCTCCTTAATAGAAATAGAAAAAAGGGAGCTCCTATAAAAGCCATTAAAATACCAACCGGTATTTCCAGTGGCGAAAACAACGTTCTTGCCAGCGTATCGCTAAGCGTTACTACGCCGATTCCCAGCAAGGCCGATGCAGGCAGTAAAAAGCGGTAATCCGCTCCGACAAGTAAGCGAGCCGCATGAGGCACAACGAGACCGACAAAGCCCAATAACCCGACTACACTGACGGCACTGGCCGCAAGCAAGGCTGCCACCGCTGTCATCAGCAGTCTGGTAAATTCAACTTTTAGGCCTAGTCCGCGGGCGACTTCATCCCCCAGGCTTAAAACGTTAAGTCGCTTTGCACCCCAAAAGGCAAACAAACTAGCACTGATGGAATAAGGCAAAATGATGTATACATGGGGCCAACTCCGAGCGGTCAAGCCGCCTACCATCCACATTAAAGCCCCGTGAATGCGGTCACTGTACAGCACCATCAAAGCAGAAATTCCGGAGCCTAAGAACGCCGATACGGCAACCCCCGCCAGCACGATGCGGATAGGGCGGATGCCCCCCTTCCATGCCAGCAGATAAATAAGTGCCGCCGCCGCCATTGCTCCCACAAAAGCGACCGGCGTAAGCAGGAACTCCATAGCAGGAAACAGCACAAGCACAATAATTCCTGCCAGGCCCGCTCCCGATGAAATGCCGATAATATGCGGATCAGCAAGCGGGTTTTTCATAACCGCTTGCAAAATAGCACCCGATAAAGCAAGATTCAAGCCCACCAAAGCGCCTACCAGGATACGCGGCAGGCGAATATTCCAGATAATTTGTTCCTGTACACCAGCCCCGCCTGTCACAATCGCTTGAACAATGGTCGAAGCAGGAACATTTACAGCACCTTTCATGAGGCCAATGACCATTCCGCTAAGTGCAATAAGGGCAAAGACAAACAGAACCAGCATACGCCAAATTATTCTCTCCCGGCTGTCAGCCGATCGATTCACTAGCTTTTTTACGTTACTAATCATGGGCATAGATCTCTGGATATACCAATTTAGCCATATACGCTGCCGCCTCCGGAGTTCTCAGTCCAGGATTTAATAAAAAAAGCTCAGACGGTAGAAATACCAATTTCTTATCACGCACTGCCCGGAGAGTTGCCCAGGCAGGATTGCTTTCTACATCATCGCGCATTGTCTTTTCAATTTTGGCAGCATCACCCATCGTAACGACAAAGATCATATCCGGATCATTTTCTACCAGCTTTTCCAGACTGTATGGCGCATTATCGGCACCATCGTCTATCGGTCTGCTGCCGGCGGCAATATTCTTCAAGCGCAGGAACTTAGCAGTATTGCCGGCGATACTATTTTCCAGCTCTAAGGTAACACTTTTCGCTGTCGCGTGGAGAATTGCAATCTTCGTAGTCTTATCAGGCAGTTTTTTGCTGACATCCTGCAGTTTGCTCTGCATACTTTGTGTTAACGTCTGCGCTTTGTCTTTTGTGCCTGCAATCTCGCCCATTAAAGCAATCTTCTCAAATACATCATCATACGTTTTATATTTTAGAATAACAACGGGAATGTTGCTACTCTCCAAGATAGGAATCAGCTTTTCATGGAGCCCCTGCATCGCAATAACAAGATCAGGCTGCAGGGAAACTACCTTCTCAACATTAACATTGTACACAAATCCTACTTCAGGAACAGCTTGCAGCTTCTCTGCCTCAATACCAACCTTAGCAGTTGAGGTAGGGCGGCCAACTGCCTTCCCGTCTACGGCATATAGCAGTTCGAGAAAGGAAGGTGACAATACTACCACTCTCTCCGGCTTTTTAGCCAAAGAGACCGTGCGTCCCATATCATCTTTTATAGTCAGATAAGCCGGTTGCCCACTTTTCCCCGGCGAGCTCTGATTTGGCTGTCCGCCGCAGCCTGCGACCAAAAAGGTAAGCAGTATCAAGGTTGCTATCATCCTGAAACCCATACTTAATTTCAAGGCTGTAGCACCTCCCTTTGTCTAAACTTTGTTCCTGCGCGTTAAAATCGTAGATAAATAATTAATCTTTTGGTCACCAATATCCTGCAAATTATGTATAACTTGCTCATCTTCAAGTCCGCAGCGGCTAATCATTACCGCATTTTCAGCTAATCCATGATGCTGAAGTTTTTCTATCACTTCGCCGGAGTTTTTATAGACCTTCATGATGACGGCATTATCAGCCATCTCTAGGGCCTTTTCCAATTTGGCTTCATCAATCGTCGCCGGAATAATACTCAAAATATCGTTTCCTTCAACAATTGGATAGCCCAATTTGCTCGCAATTGCACAAAAAGCAGTAACTCCCGGAATCGTTTCAATCGGGTAACCGCAGTTTTCCAGTAATCGGAAAACATAAATATAAGTGCTGTAAAACATGGGATCACCTAGCGTGAGGAATACAACCTTTTTACCGGCAGCGAGCAGCTCGCTAATCGTATTTTTGTTATTTTCCCAGGCTGTGGCAAGCGTCTCATCATGAGAAACCATCGGAAAAACTAATTTTACAATCTCTACGTTCTCTTTTAAAAAGGGCTTCGCAATTTCCAGAGCAACGCTATCTTCCTTTTTCTCTGTTTTAGGCGCAATAATAATATCTGCCTCGCGAATTACATTAATTGCTTTGACTGTTAAAAGTTCGGGATCGCCGGGTCCAACACCTACACCATAAAATATTCCAGACATAATTACCTCCGTTAGCCAAATGTGTTTTATTTTTCTATTTTCAGCGATTCTCCCAAAAGCACATAAACAGTCTCAAGCCCCCTTCGGAGCCTGAGACTGTTGGGAAAGTGCAATATTGGTTTTACTAGAACAGGACGGATTATAATCCGTAAATCGCATCCCGTACATGCTGTACATAAATATCTTGGAACAAAGGATTTTCCCCTAAGCCATGAATGTATGTCTTTACCTTGAAGCCATCTTTAATGAAGGTACTTTTCCAGGAGTCATCTTCATCACCGGCCATATCATTATTCGCATGATCACCGGCAACCAGCATCAAGGGCATTAATGTAATTTCTTTATAGTTGCTTTCTTCCAATGCCTTTTGAACATCTTCCAGGTTTGGATGATCTGTTTCTTCAACAACACCAACCAAAACATTCAAACCTGCAGCTTTAAAGCGGTCTTGCAGAGCTGCATATGCAGGATTATGTTGATGAGGCGATCCATGTCCCATAAAGACAACTACGCGATCAGGCATCTGCAGCACAGGCAATTGATGTCTCAATGCGTCAGTAGCAATAGCAAAGTCATCAGGCTTGCCATTTTCACCGTTGAAGAACAGCACAGGACGTCCTACAACGAGTCTATCAAAAGCTTTGCTGTATTTGGATACAACAGCAATAACTTTTTTGTCATATTCTTCACCAGGAGTTAAATGAGTAGTTTGAATTACTACTTCTTTGAAACCTTCTTTTTGCAGCTTGTCCAAAGCTTGTTCAAGGCTGTCTATTTGGATCTTTTCATTTTCGCCGATCCGTTTTACTACAATTTTGGAAGTAAATGCACGGCGCACTTCGTAGTCAGGAAAGTTCTTCTGGATTTTGTTTTCCACACTCTCAATATTTGCTTTGCGGGAGTCAGGGAAAGTCGTACCAAAACTAACAACTACAATTGCTTTTTTAGTGTCTCCTGCTGCACTTGCAGCTTCTACACGGGAAGCGCCGAATAATCCGGTTACTGCTAGACTTCCGACCATCATTACACCTAAACAGGCTTTCATCCAATTACGCATCTGACCGCACTCCTTTACCACGTATGTTTGTCCAGATTTCACCCATGAACATCCAAATAAACCTGCGTCGAATGCACCCCAATCAACAAGAAAACCTCCCAATTACTGGGAGGTTAGATATGCATAGCAAAAGCTGTTTGCACATTAATCCCCTTCCCATCGCTCGTGGGTGTAAACGGTGATTGTCAAATAGGCAGTTCTCCTGACTCTGGCTCATTGCTTACCCAAACCTTCCCAAGACAAATGTCCCAGTGGTATAACTTGGGTTTGCTCCCCATTACAGTGGCGGGACCGCGCCGGCATCACACCGGTCTTCCCTATTAAGCCCCAAAGGGCACCTACTTCAACGATGTTCAATTAGTTTTCATTATACTCACCGATTTCAGTAATGTCAATAAACTTATTGCAAACTATACCATTGCTTTACAAATTCCGGCATTTTATGGCATACAACAATTTCCTATTTATTTCTTATAGAGTTCTTAAGCTCTTTAGCAAGTTCAATCATTTTAGTGAAGTTTAAGCGTAAATAAAAATCCACAAAGGTTCCACGGGATTTTAAAATAGGAACCCGCTCTAATTCTAGAGGATCACTATTATGATTTACTCTACCAAAATCGACAGTAAATGCTGCCTTGTATCCAGCTGCCGTAACAGCGTCTTTTACTTGTTGATTGTAAGAGCCTCCGGGATACGCCAGATAATGCACCGGATCACCCAGCCGCCACTCAATGCCTTCCTTGGATTTTACAAGCTGATGCTTCGCTTCTTCCGGCGAAACTTCAGCAAGCGGCACATGACTAAGCGTATGTGAGCCAAACTGAAAACCAGACTGCCGCATTTCCTTCACCTGATCCCAGTTCATATACCACGAGTCGTGTCCAACAACATCCGTAATTAAAAATATAATTGCAGTAAAACCGTATTTTTTCATGATGGGGTAAGCATTTGTATAATTATCGGCATAACCATCATCAAAGGTGATCAACACAGGCTTTGGCGGCAGGCTCCCCTTCTGGTAAAGGTAGGCAAACAATTGGTCTGCCGTTATTGCCGTATATCCTTTATCAGCTAAATATGCCATCTGCCTGTCAAAATTTTTAACGCTCAGCGCTAACGGATTATTAGCGTTATCTTCAACCTGATGATAATTCAATACTGGAATACCCGCTGATACATCATCGGGGGCATTGTAAAAATAACTGCCTGCTATAAGAAAACCTGCGATACACAGCAATAGAAAATAAAGTATCTTCTTTTTCAAGTCGTCACCTCATGTGATAATTATCCCGGTCACTGCCTGTAGAATAAGATCGGGCAACCAAAATAGGAATGTTTCTTTGATAAATAATACGCCATTTAACAATAAACAGCAATAGAACTTCAGCGTTATTTCGTCGGACAACCTATTTAATAAGGGGATCAGCTACTGCATAGCTGATCCCCTGGAGCTAATTCGTTATTTAATTTTTGTTTGCTGAGCCATCTGCCTGCTCTTCTGATTGATTTTTTCGATAATTTGCTCCATGTAAGTTGTACTTCCTGACATAATATCCTGCAGTGATTTACTTTTAAACTGCAACAGATCTAATCTGGTGTTGTAGCCGATTGCCTCAGTCATCATAAGATATTCATCTGAGATGTCGGTAGGAATACCGAGCTTCACAATTTCTTGTTTTAACCGACCTGTTTCTTTTAAAAGCTCAGCCCCACTCATTTCTTGCAAAGAGTAACCTAACTCCTCCCATAGTTCGACAGGCTTATAGATTGAGTACTCATATTTCATAAAATTAACAACAAAGTTTTCTTCAGCCTTAAATCCATACTTAGCTGCGTTTTCCATCCACTCGGTCTCAGGAAACATACCGGGAGGGTTAACAATGACCGTATCAGGATTAGATTCTTGAATAATGCGCATATCTTCCCGGAATACTTCTTCCAGTGTAACCCCTTCTACCACCGGGCAGGGATAAATCAAAGATAAGCCTACACGGCAGTTATTCTTAGCCGCAGAGGATGCCAGCTTAATGCAATTAATGGTATCCACAATATCCTTACTCCGGACGCCCTTATTCATCACCTTTTCGTTAATAAGGTCATGCCCTGTTTCTCCCCCCATAAATACCGCTCTCAACCCTGCTTTAATCATTATGTAATATGCGTCGTATAATGCGGGTGTCACTTTTGCAGCTCTGGAAAACATAGAAAAATTAATATTCAAGTTTCGTTTCAGTATTTCCTCAGCAATTTTTTTACCATGTTCAACGGGAGTTTCGGAGCTGCTAAAACGAAAGAAGGAAATACCTTGCCGGGCCATTTCTTCAATTTCGTCGACAATTTCTTCGATAGGGCGCGATTGATACGTACTATTTTGTCTGGTATGAGAGCAAAAGTTGCATTTGTTCCAAGAGCAGCCAAAGCCGTCAACTAGTGTATGGAAAAAGATTTTACCCTGCAAATCTTCGTTTCGGTATTTGGGGGTCGCAAATACATTCTTAGTTAGGCAACACACTGTGCTATAGGTCCCCGTTTTTATTAACTTAGATACACTAATTTCTGTGTGAAAAGCTTTTAAAAATTCACCTTTATCCTTACTTTTTTGACGCAGCATCAACATTTTTTCCAATGCTTCTTCTCCTGGGCCCATGATTGCAATATCAAAGAACTCATCCAATAAAATATGTTCTCCATAAACTTTCACCTGCGGGCCACCAGCGATAATAATTGTATCGGGGCACGCTTCTTTGACCTTGGTGGCTAGCAGTTTACTCCATACAAATGCATCACCATACCATACCTTGATTCCTAGAAAATTAGCCTTACTCTTTTTGATCTCCTGGATAATATCATTAATTCGTTTGTTCATAAATTCCCGGCGGTAGTAGAGTGATAGCGACTGTAATGGCCATGTAAGCAGCATAACCATTACCCATAAAGATTTTATCTTCTTATTGTAGATTTTCATTTGCAAACCAACCATAAACTGCAGTAATTTCAAGCACCACTGTGGTACTCCTTTCGTCATAGCAGTAACACGTTGATCGTCAACTACCTCAACCGTATGACCTCTATCCGCTAAATAAGTTCTGAGAACTGCTAGGCCATTCTCCAATGCAGCATCTGAAGCAATTCTCTGACGCGGGGCATAGCTATTCACAAGTAATAACTCGGTTTTCTTCATGTAAAATCTCCTCCTAATAGCATTTTCTTTTTCTACATTTTCAAATTCTGCAGTATTGTGTTAGCAATATCCGGATAAGCCACGCTGAATTTCCGGAAATATTGCCGTGATATTACCATTATTTCAGCTGGTGTAGCCGCTTCGAAATCCATCTGCTGAATAGCTGGGCCTGATAACCCAATAGCTCCAAAGCTCTGTCCAGGCAAAATCAAAATTTTATCCTGAAGCAGATGTTTGGAGGCCACTATCCTACCAGACAGTAAAATGTTTAGTTCTTCACTAATTAAGCCTCGAGTAATGATCCGGTCTTTATCGTGGCATTGAACAATAACTCCACAACGAAACAAAAATATACTTGCTTCAGTTTCGGATAACCCCCGCAGCACTGGAATAACGCTTTCCGGCGAACCGCTGGCACGAAAGTAATTAGTTACAATGTCCCAAAGCTCTCCTTCTGTTACTAGTTGGCTGTTTATCATACTTGCTGCTTCGGGAAACTCATTAAAAAACCAATCAGTTGCAGCGCTGTTTAAACCTTCACGTTTACGAGCTTTTCTAAAAAAGGGAGATCGCACCGCTTTTAAGTGGCTAATATCATCTACCAGTAGAATAAAGGGGTGAAGCAAACCATAACCGGGATCTTCAAAGCTCCTTCCAAACCGTCGGCAGCCGATTTGCTCGTAAAGACGCAGCAAATAAAAATTGCAACCACCAAAATTAAAACGTACATGGTGATTGCAATAAAGCTCATACCCTTTCGCGGAGAGTAAATGTAACGCCGCTGAATTTCGATACTGTTTAGAAACCATTAACTTTGAACTGAAGGCCACTAGTGGATTACCACTCGTATTACAAAATTGCCGGAATCTATTCATTAGAAGGACATTAGCCAAATCCGAAGGAAATTCATCAATTGATCCAATATTTACTCTCATCGTTCCGATATATTCGGGTCCAACTTTTGCATAAAGGAGAATCGCCCACTTATCAATTTCATCTACTAGCTGTTTACTGCGATGATCTGCTAAATTGGGTTGCCGCTTCATTTCCTCAACATATATCTCGTATCGCAGGCGAAAAATTTTTTCTTTCTCAGCATCAGTTGCAGCAATTCCAATTTGTATGCTGGATTCTTGATCGGACGATAAACCTATTATCTTTTCGGGTAAATTTGTTATCATACAATACCTCTCCTTTAAAAATTTAATAAAAAACAGTCTAAAAAAAAATTATATTATGTTCATAATAACTCCCTCCCCTCTATTAGAATGGATACGGGAAATTTTGCTCAAATCCTACACCTTTTTGTAGAAAAATGTATCAATGTGACAGATAAAAGAAAAAGATATTTGTACCTCTTTCGACTAACTTTATTAATCGAAAAATAAAAAGCTCTCATTCCTTATCCTTTAAGGAATGAGAGCTTTTAAAGCAGCTTCTTCTAAGCTATACGAAGCTTTGAAATATTAAAGCGAACAAAAAATGTAGTTCCCGTTTCTGTTGTTTCAACCTCAATTATAGCACTGTGCCTTGCGGCAATGCGATAACATACAGGTAATCCTAAACCTGTTCCAGTTTCTTTAGTCGTCAAAAATGGGGTTCCTAAATTCTCTAATATATGAAGAGGTATTCCACTTCCCTGATCCGCCACTGATAAAACTACCTGTTCGTTATCTACATAGGTACTAATATGAAGATTGCCGCCTGACGGCATTGCTTCCAAACCATTACGAACAAGATTTAATAATAATTGGCGAATTTCATTTTCATCTAAAAATATTTGAGGAATGTTAGCAAGCGATAGTGTTACACTCGCCTTTGTTGCAATTGCATCCGCTTCCAATAAAGGCAATAAGGATGTGATACTGTTGTTTAAATCATGATGCTTCAATTCTAACATTTTATTTTTAGCTAAAGAAAGATATTCACGAATGATGGCATTCGTTCTGTCAAGTTCGCCAATCATTAGCTCAAAACGATCCTTATAACCTAAAAACTCTTGTTTATTTCCCATGATTTGCAAATAGCCACGCACAGTTGTCAACGGATTACGAATTTCATGTGCAACATTTGCTGCCATTTCACCTATCATATTCATACGATCTAAACGAGACATACTCTGCTCTAGATTTTTCCGGGCTGTGACATCCCGAATAATTCCTTCCAATGATACAAGCTTACCAGCTTGATCATAGACAGGCACAATGTTTTGTTCTATCCAACTTATCGTTTGATCTTTACGAATAATGCGTAACGTAAGCGGTAAAGTACCCAATTCAGGAAGATTTTCAATAAAATTATCAAATAGCAGCTTATCTTCAGGATGAATCAAATCGGTTAAGAGATTGGCGTCTTTATAGTAATCTTCTGGAACATATCCCGTAACAACAGCAACAGCTGGACTTATATATTCAACTTTAGCTTTCGGTTCAACTTTGTATAAGTATATTATATCAACTGCATTTTCTGCTAGTAATCGATATTGAGATTCTTTTTGAGCAAGATTTAACCTGGCTTTCTCTAAATATAATAACAGGCTAGCTATAGCCACACAAAGCCTCAAGAGCCCTTCAATGATGTATCCATATGGGGCAAACCAAGCGACATCAATTAAAAAGGGCATATCCAAAGTATGAATACCCCAAGCAATATAGGAATATCCTAATATCCTCTTACTAATGGTCTCTGCATTTAAATAGCTCATAAAAGCGATGCCTGCCCAAATACAAACCAGACCGCAGTACCAAGCAACAGGAAGAAGTTTATAGAAAAAGGGGAAATCTGCAATTACGGAAACAACACTTATTATAAAAACCCCTACACCACTAACAATCCACATTTTATTTAGCGGTTTATTAATGAAAAGGTGTGCAGCCCAAATAAATAACGATGCACTTGCCAACAAAAGAATAGTAAAAAAGATAAATCCCCAGGCAGATTGCATCCAATTAATAATTCCTGAATCAAAAATAACAAGCCTAATTAAAAGAATGAACCAACTAATTGTCCAAACACTCATAAACCGATCCCGATATATCATATAAAGATATAAATACACTATCGTCATCGAAAATGTGCCGGCAATCGCAGCAATTGCAAAAGTAGTAAAAAAGTCCAATTACTATCCCTCCCAACAAATATTAGGAGAATCATATTACATAAATTTCCTTTAACTCTAGTAAAATCCTCTTTTTAGATAACATTATTTGATAATTATTGTAAATCCTTACATAAAAACCAATATTAAACATAGAATCCGTAGACATAAATGTCTACGGATTTTATGTTTAGGGTACAAAACGGGCTGCCGGATAAAGCTCCGTTTGTTCATTCCCAAGATAGTCTTCTATTATTTCTAACAGCCGGTCAGGTTTCATGTTCGATAGTACATTGCCTGCAATACGCACATTAGGGCCCTTGCGGCAGCTTTGCAGACAAGTCACTTCGCACAGCTCAATCTGCTGTCGGATATTATCCGGTAGTTCTTCTATTGCTGCAAATAAGTCCTGCGATCCCAGCAGCAGGCAAGCTGTTCCAGAACAAATTTCTACAAGTAACTTTTCCATCAAAAACCGCCTCCATCAGGGAACCTTATGGCACATGTTAACCTTAGGTAAAACCTTGGTGATAAAGAAATTTCTTACCGTTGCAGGAGACACTCCCTGGACACTGCCATTATCAATCTTTACAGATACGGCCTCCGTACAACAGCCCAAGCAAAAGATCGCATCAATTTCAACTTCTTCCGTTACGCCGTACTCTTCACTCATTTGTTGTAAGGAGTTGATGACATTATAGGAACCCTTCAGGTGACAGGCACTACCGATGCATACCTTGATTGTCATCATGTTTCTCACTCCCTTTTTGATAATCGACGTGCAAAAGCTTATGAATCTTTCCTTTAAGAAGCCCTCCGTAGAGCGCCATAATGACCGGATTCTCTTCGGAACGTTTAATGTTACTCATGCGATCTGCTTCATACAGACCGGCACTTCTGCGCTTTTTCCCTTCACTATCCGTAACTGGCTGACCGGCTCCGCAGATACAGCCGCCGGGGCAGGCCATTACCTCAATAAAGTCGTATTGTTTTTCCCCGCTCTGTATTTTTTTCACTAATTCATCCGCATTTTTAAGACCACTGACGATTGCAATGTTGACGTTGCGGCCATTGAACGGTATAACGGCTTCTTTTACGCCCTCTAAACCACGGACGCCTGTAAAGGCAATCGATTTGAGAGCAGCGACTGATTTATCATCAGAAATTCTCCGTATTACCGCTTCTGTAACTCCTCCGGTAACTCCGAAGATTACGCCTGCTCCGCTTGTGGAACCAAAAGGCATATCCACACCTTCCGGCTCTACTTCAGAGAAGACAATACCCGCCTCTTTGATCATCTGAACTAATTCCTGCGTAGTAATTACATAATCCACATAGGGAGTACCGTCGTTTTTAAACTCATCCCGGGCGGCTTCGATTTTTTTAGCTGTACAAGGCATAACAGCAACCACTACTACCCGCTTATTAGAGTGTCGATAATGCTCCTTGAGTACCGATGCAAACATCTGCATGGGGGAACGGCAAGTAGAGATGTTTGCTACCAGCTCCGGTTTATGAAGCTCCGCATACCGGACCCATGCCGGGCAGCAGGAAGTAAATAACGGCAGTTTTTCCCCTTTTTCCAGTCGTCCTAAGAACTCACCGGTTTCTTCCAGGACGGTAAGGTCGGCGCCGGTAGTGGTATCAAAAACCTCGTCAAAACCAATCCGCCGCAAAGCAGCCACCAGCCGCCCCATCATATTTTCACCTTCACGGAGGCCCAGTTCTTTACCAATCCCTACTCTGACTGCAGGCGCAATCTGTACGAGCACCTTTGTATCCTTATTGCTGATATCCTGCCACAGCCGTACTGTATCATTGCGGACAACAATTGCTCCGGTAGGACATACAGCCGCACATTGACCACAGCCGACACAATTCGTATTGGCGATTGGCTCATCAAAGGCTGTACTGACACACATATTAGAACCACGGAAGGCAAAGTCAATTGCGCCGATATTTTGTACTTCATCGCACATACGGACACAGTCGCCGCAAAGTATACACTTGCTTTTATCACGGACAATAGATAATGACGAAGTGTCCATCCCTGCTTCATCGAAAGTATTACTAAACCGCACCTGCTTAATACCAAAACGCTGGGCAAGCTCCTGGAGCTTGCACTTGCCATTTTTCTCACATGTTGTGCAATCGCGGCAGTGATTGGAGAGCAGCAGCTCAAGAATCATTTTTCTATATTTACGCAAGCGTGGTGTATTTGTGCGTATTTCCATTCCGGCCTTAGGGGGTGTTGAGCAGGCAGCATGAATATCTCCCCATTGGTCCTCTACCACACACATCCGGCAGGCCCCGTAAACAGACAGCTCCGAGTAATAGCAGAATGTAGGAAGCTCAATCCCTGCTTTCCGGATTACTGTTAAAAGGTTTTTCTCGTCTGCTATTTCTACAGGCATATTATCAATCATCATTAACTCGGTGCCCATTCTGTCAGTCCTCCTTTATCGCTTTAAAAGCGCATGATTCGATACAGGCGCCGCATTTTATACATGTACCGGAGTTGATCAGATAAGGCTCTTTGATTTTGCCTGAAATGGCATTTACCGGACATAGCCTTGCACACTTCGAACAGCCACGGCATAATTCTGGGTCAATATATATGCGTTTTAATTTTTGGCAAACCTTGGAGGGACACTTTTTATCCACTGCGTGCGCTTCATATTCATCACGGAAATATTTGATTGTACTCACTACAGGGAACGCCGCAGACTTGCCAAGACCGCACAAGGCAGTAGAGGTAATTGTGTCGGCAAGCTCCAGCAGCATATCAATGTCCTCTAGCTTACCTTGGCCGGAAACAATACCCTCCAGTATTTCACGCATCCGTTTGGTTCCTTCTCGGCAGGGAACGCATTTGCCGCAAGATTCGTTTTGCGTAAAATTCATGAAAAATCGTGCAACCTCAACCATACAGGTGTGTTCATCCATTACGACGAGTCCGCCTGACCCTATCATCGCTCCGGCTTTTTTCAAAGAATCGAAATCCAGCGGCAGCTCAAGATGCTCCTCAGTCAGGCATCCACCGGAAGGCCCCCCGATTTGAACAGCTTTAAACCCTGCGCCATCCCGCATACCACCGCCAATGTCGAATATGACTTCCTTCAGAGTAGTTCCCATCGGCACTTCAATAAGACCGGTATTTTCGATATTGCCGGTCAACGCGAAGGCTTTGGTTCCCGGACTTTTTTCCGGACCGATTGCTTTATACCATTGGGCTCCGTGTTGAATAATCAGCGGCACATTGGCAAAGGTCTCTACATTATTGAGTACGGTCGGTTTAGCAAAAAGTCCTTGTTCAACCGTCCGCGGCGGTTTTACCCGCGGCATACCGCGTTTCCCCTCGATGGAGGCCGTGAGCGCACTGCCCTCGCCGCAGACAAAGGCACCTGCCCCTTTACTGATTTTAATATCAAAGTCATATCCGGTCCCGAGAATTGCCTTGCCCAGCAAGCCATATTTCCGTGCTTCTTCTATCGCCATCTCCAGGCGGCTTATTGCCAAAGGATACTCGGCCCGGACATAAATATAGCCTTCCGAGGCTCCGCATGCCAGTCCGGCAATCATCATGCCTTCCAGCATGCGATGAGGATCGCCCTCCATGATGCTTCTGTCCATAAAAGCACCGGGATCGCCTTCATCTCCATTACAGACAATATATTTCACTGGCGATTTCTGCCGCCGCACCTGGGTCCATTTACGTCCGGTAGGATAACCGGCACCACCGCGCCCGCGCAAATTAGCCTGATCAATCTCTTTGATAATATCATCCTGGCTCAAATCAAAAAGTGCTTTTTCAAAAGCCTTATAGCCGCCAATTGCTAAGTACTCATTAATGGAGGTGGCATCAATATGTCCACAATGATCCAGTACAAGGCGGGTTTGTTTTTTATAAAAGGGAATCTCTTCTTGTGTTGAGTAAATTTGACCGTTCTTTTTATAGACGAGTCTTTCGATCGGCCTTTCATCAGCAATCGATTCAGCCACAATCTGTTCACAGTCCTCAGGCTTCACCTTGATATACAACCAGCCCTGCGGTTCTATCCGGATCAGCGGTCCCATTTCACAGAACCCGTGACAGCCGCTTTTCTTAATGCCTACCGATTCACCGTGCGGCTCTTTTTCAAGCCTTACCGCACAAGTGATTCCCTGCTCCCCGATCAATCGGATAAGCTCATCATATATCTCTAAGGCACCACCAGCCACACAGCCTGTTCCGGCACAGACGAGTATTTTTTTGGTTTGCGACTGCAATGCATTTCTATAGACTTCACCTGCATGATTTAACTCTTCCCGGTTAGCAAGCATATTACATTTCCTCCCTGAGCTTGGCAAGCAGCTCTCTTGCCTTATCTGGCGTCATTGCAGGGTACACCTTGTCATTTACGGTAAGCACCGGTGCAAGTCCGCATGCACCAAGACAGGATACCGTCTCCACTGTAAACAGCAAATCGTCCGTTGTCGCTTTGCTTTCTGACAGGTTAAGCTCATGTCTTAACTTTTCCAGAATAGGAATGGATTTTCGTACGTGGCAGGCGGTTCCATCGCATATTTTTATCACATACTTACCCTTTGGCTCGAGAGAGAAATTCTCATAAAAAGTTGCAACGCTATAGATTTTAGCAGTACTTAACCCTAGTTTTGCAGAAAGATAACCGAAAGCAGGTTTTGGCAGATACCTATATTTTGCTTGTGTATCCTGAAGTATTGCGATGATACTGCTTGGCTCGTACCTATATTTTTCAAGAATTTCATCGATTTCTGCAAAATTAATCATTTCCTCCATTGCATGACCTCCTTCGACCAAAGTTTGTGAATTATTTATCATACTTTCAGTTTACACGATAGCTTCACTGCTGGCAATCGTATTTGTTAAAAAATTCCCATTATTATTATTTTTCTAACTTTACATAATTTTAAGTTAAACAATAAAGAAAGTGATAGTTGCATAGATCATGCAACTATCACTTTCTTTAGCTTATATGATTCAACTAGCAATACTTACTTGCACTTTCATAGGCACTGAGTGCCTGCAGCGTTTCATAACTAACAGCTTGAGTCGAACTACTTCCTCCTGCTGCCGCCTCAGTTGAAGAGGTTTCACAGGAACCACAGCCGATGCACGTACTGTTGCTTTTCGGACAGGTGCTGGAAGCAGTTCCACCGCCCCCGGAAGCAGCGCTTGCCTCAAAAGAGTCGCCGCCCGAAGCCGTCGATGCTGCTGAAGTACTCTGATTTCCCGTGTAAGCGGTATTGGTGTAATAGCTTGCCCGGTTTGCACTAATTGCTGAAACTGCCATCCATTCTCACCATCCTATTTAAAATTACTTTGATTTATAGCTTTATTCCGTGCTTCATATATTTCAATTTCAAGGAAAAATCGTTCTACAATAATTTCATTAATCATTTGATGAACCTGCTGCGCCGTATAATCAGTACCCTTTTCAATCGACAGCAGCAGTGCCTGCGTTTCCTCCTGAGATAAGTCACGGGGAACAGGCAAATCAAATATCGGCTCAAAGGACTTGCTGGCATAATGCTCGATAAATTTGAGCATGCGCGTCACTACCGTCTCTATGAGGTCAGGGTTAGTCGACAGCTCAGCCAGCCAGCGGCGCATAATTTTCTCCAGCTCCGTTAAATTCTGATCAAGTTTTTTAGGAAATGGAATGATGGACGCTGACAAAGCATAACCTCCCCTGCCAATTGCATTTACTATTGACTTTGATTATAACCGTCTATTATTAAAATAAAATTTAGTAAACAAAAAGGAAGCAAGAGAGATCCTCTTGCTTCCTTTTTATTTACTTAGCTACTTTTTCGATTGCCTCTAGTTCTGCTTTATATTCGGTACCGTATTTCTGAATGACCGGTTTTACTGCTTCTTTCCAGGCTTTTACGTCCGGCACTTCTGTCACGTTAACACCATTTTGGATTAACTTGGCCAGAGCATCTTTCTCGTATTTATTCCAAGTATCTTTTTGATATTGCACAGAGTCTAGAGCCGCTTGCTTAATCAGTTTGCGATCGTCTTCGGATAATTTATCCCAGGTAATTTTGCTTGCCATCAATACTTCCGGTACCCTTTGGTGACCGTCAAGAATATAATGCTTAACTGCCTGGAAATGATTTGCGGTCAAATAGCTGGGGGGATTGTTTTCTGCTCCGTCAATAACGCCGGTCTGGAGCGCACTGAACACTTCGCCATAAGGCATTGGAGTGGCGCTGGCGCCAAGAGCATTCATCAGCTCGATATTAATTGCATTCTGGATAACCCGGATCTTCATACCCTTCAGATCTTCAGGAGCTTTAACAGGGTTCTTTGTATAAAAACTGCGGGACCCGGAGCTGTAATAGGCCAGTCCCATCATTTTTGATTTATCCAAATTAGTAAGCATTTGTTTGCCCATATCGCTCTCCAGGAAGCGCCATTCATGATCATCATTATCAAAAATAAAGGGCAGTGAGAATACGCCGAACTGTTTATTGAACTCTGCTAATGTGCCGGTGCTGATCCGGGTGAACTCAATTGAGCCCATTTGAATCTGCTGCAGAACGGACTTTTCATCTCCGAGCTGGGCCGAATCAAAAACCTTAATTTGAATGCGTCCTTGCGAACGTTCATTCACCAATTCGGCGAACTTCTTATCGCCAAGCGTAGTAGGGTAATCGGAGGGATGTGCTTCTGCCAGACGGAAAGTCACCTTCGGTTTCTGAGCCTCACTTGCCGTAGAAGTCTCTTTCTTGCCGCACCCGGCCACCATCAGACCGGCGCTCAGTGTTAGAACCAAGCCTGCTACCAACCACTTTTTCCCTTTCATACCTTCTTCTCCTCCAACATTTTATTTATTTGCTTCCAAGCTGCTATCTCTGTTTAGCATCATTGTATTTGTCACCTGTCATTACTTAAACAGAGATGGAAGCCATAGCACAGTCTGGGGGATATACGTAATTAACAGTAACACAACAATCATTGCATAGAAAAAGGGCATCATTGCTTTTGTTCCCTGTGCAATCGACACCCTGCCGATAGCACAGCCGATAAACAATACCGTTCCCACCGGTGGTGTCAGTAATCCCATGCCCGCATTAAAGATCAGCACTAATCCGAAATGAATGGGATCCATCCCCATCGCGGTGCAAACCGGCAGTAGTACCGGTGTCAGAATCAGAATCATCGGTGCCATATCCATTGGCCCGCCAAGAATCAGCAGCAACACATTAATCATGAATAAAATTACATACTTGTTGTCGGAAACACTCAAAAACCATTCGGTAATCAGGTCTGGTATGCTGAGATATGCCATTACGTAACCGAATGCAGCAGATGCTGCAATTAAGAAATACACCATGAGTACAGTGCGCAGGGTACGCTTCAGCACGTTCCACATTCTGTCCAATGGAACTTCGCGATACACACCAAAGGCTAAAACAAAAGAATATAAGACCGCCAGCGCTCCTGATTCAGTTGCAGTAAATATGCCGGAAATAATCCCGCCTAGAATAATAAAAGCCGGTGATAACGACAGCAGCCCGTGAAATACGATTCCCGGAACCTCCCGTCTGTCGATCGGCTCACTTGCCGGGTAACCTCGCTTGATTGCCATTAAATATGCCACAGTCATTAGCGATCCTAGCAGCATAAAGCCTGGAACAACGCCTCCCAGGAAGAGGCTTTTAATGGATAAGCCGCCTGCAACAATCGAATACAAGACCAGATTATGACTGGGAGGAACCACAACCCCCTGAATAGCAGAAGATATGGTAAGACCAACTGCATAATCAGCATCATAGCCTTTTTTCTTCATGGCAGGAATCATGACTGAGCCAACTGACGCCGCATCAGCACCGGCAGAGCCGGAAATATTGCCAAAGAACATGCACGCAATACAATTAACCAGGGCTAGTCCGCCACGAATGCGCCCTACCAGCAGGGTTGCCAAATTAACCAGCCGCTGTGCAAGACCACCTTCCCCCATGATTTGTCCAGTGAGGATGAAAAAAGGAATGGCCAGTAATGAAAAGGTACTAACCCCGTTAATCATTTGCTGACCTACTGTCGGCAGAGGCACCTCCAAGTACATCATAGTCAAAACAGATGAGGCAAATAGTGCCTGCGCTACCGGAAGCCGTAAAAGTACAAAGATCAGAAATGTGATTGCCAACAGCCAAACTGCAATGTCACTTGCCTCCATTATTGTCCTACCCCCGTATCTCCGCCAATTTCAATATCTGCTCCTTTATGGCGCTTAGTATCAATGCCTGCGAGATGCAGCAGGGAATAAGCACAGACCATAATTCCGCTTACCGGCATAACCAGATACACAATGCTGTTGGGAAGTTTTGTCGCCGGCAGCGTGGATTCAAACATGAGCACGGTAAACTCCCAGCCATAAACAACAAAGTACAAGCCATACAGCAGCCCCATTACATCAATCCACTTGTCAATCCATTTATTGATCACTGGCGGCAAACGATCCGTCAGAGCTTCTACTCCCATGTGAACCCCTTCCCGAAAGCCAATAGCAATTCCCATGAATGAGAACCACACCAGGGACAACAGGATTGCCTCCTCTGACCAGAAGAACACAAAGTTAAATAGTTTCCGGGTGGCCACCTGTACAATCATGATGATAATAACGCCTAGCAATGCGATAATGGCAAAATTCTCAAAGAAACTATCCAGCACCAGTGCTGCTCTTCTCAAGTATCCCATAGCTCCCGTCTACCTCTCCTTCCCGCAGTTTTCTCTGGCGATGGAATCCCACAATCCGCTTAAGTACACAGCTCCCAGAGACCGGTCATATAAGCCGTAACCTGGACGTCCTTCTTCCCCCCAGATCATCCTGCCATGATCCGGTCGCAAAGCACCTTCAAAGCCAGTGTCATGAAGGGCCTTCATAATGGCGTACATGTCCAACGAAGAATCATCCGACTTATGAGCCGTTTCTTCAAAAATTCCCGGTTCATGAATCTTGATGTTTCTTACATGGGCAAAATGAATTCTCCCGAGCTTGCCAAAGTGCCTGAATATCTCTGGCATATCATTTGCTTCATTCGCTCCCAGCGAGCCGCTGCATAGTGTCAACCCATTAGCAGGACTGTCGACTAAACCAATAATACGCTCCAGATTCGCTTTGGAAATAACTATACGCGGCAGGCCAAACACCGACCAAGGCGGATCATCAGGATGGATGGCAAGCTTAATGCCACACTCTTCAGCCGTAGGAATAACACCTTGAAGAAAATAGCCGAGATTAGCAAACAGCTGCTCCTCATCAACAGCTTTATAGAGTTCAAACAGTTTTTTCAGTTCCGCCAGTCTTTCCTTTTCCCAGCCCGGCAGTTCAAAGCCGTTTGCACCGGTTTCCATTTTCTCGGCCAAATATTCCGGACTGTAGCCCTTAAGAAGCTGCTCATTATAGGCCAGAGCAGTTGATCCATCGGGCAGCACTTTAGAAAGCTCGGTACGAGTCCAGTCAAATACAGGCATAAAGTTATAACAGACTACGGTAATTCCCGCCTTGGCTAAATTACGGAGCGTTGTACAATAGTTTGCTATGTAACGGTCCCGCGATGGTAAGCCAAGTTTTATATCTTCATGAACGTTCACACTTTCAACTGTCTGAAAAAGCAAACCGGCCTTTTCAATCTGTTCCTTTAACTCCAGGATATCGGGAAGCGGCCACACCTCACCAACCGGTATATGATATAGGGCGCTGACAATATTTTTCATTCCCGGTATCTGCTTAATGTAGCTGAGTGGTATCTTATCGAGCTTTTCCCCATACCACCGAAAAGACATTAGCATCAAACATTCCCCCTTACAATCTACCGCCTCCATACTACCATACTAGTATACCATTGTAAATAGAATATAAAGAATATTTAATATACTACCAAGCGCTGCTTTTATCCGCTTCTTTGTATCCCTGCTTTAATAGAAAAAGGTACCATACGAGACTACTCATACGGCACCTTATTTATGGCTCTTAAAATTAAGTTATTCATTACTCGGTTTTTTAGCTATACCAAGGCAACTACTTTTAAATAATTGCCGGGATTAATGGAAATATCGTGAACCAGCTCAGGAATTTCCTCAAAGGCGATGGTTTTTGTGATAACAGCAGCTACATCCACCTTATTTTCTGCTATGAGCTGAATGCTTTCCGGAAAGCTCCGGTAGCTGTTGCGTGAACCGACAATGTCCAGCTCTTTCTTAGTGAATAAGGCTGTAGGCAGAGAAATCTCATTCTTGGGCCAGCCTACCAGCGAAATACGCCCTGAATAAGCCGCATAATCGATACTGCTGCGAATAGCAGCAGCATTTCCTGATGCTTCTATAACCACCTCAGCCATAGTGCCCTGCGTAATTGCCTTAATTTCACTAACAGCATCCTGTTTAACAGGATTGATCGTATATTTCACACCAAGCTTGCGGGCAAATTCCAGCCGTTCTTCAACAGGGTCCACTACAACCGGTATTGCCTCAAGAGCCAGTGCATATTGTGCCGCGAGCAAGCCAATAGGCCCCGCCCCGGTAATAACAACATGCTCACCCTTTTTTACCCGAGAGCGTTTAACGGCGTGCATGGATATGGTAAGCGGCTCAACCATCGCGAGCAGATTCCAGGGAATATCAGCAGGAACCTTATGCACCAAATGGCGGGGATGACTAAAGTACTCCGACATGGCCCCATTGATGTGCACTCCCAATACCGTTAAATTTTCGCAGCAATTCGTATGTCCATTCTTGCAAGGATAGCAATTACCGCAATAAACGTAGGGCTCCAATACAACGCGGTCACCAATCTTCAGTTCCGTTTCATCTTCCGGTACCTCTAAAACCTCTCCAGCCACCTCATGCCCAATAATCCGGGGGTAAGACACTAGCGGATTCGTCCCTAAATATGCCCCAATATCGGAACCACATATACCGAAGCTGCGCACCTTAATCAACACATTCTGCTCTTTTCGCTCAGGCTGTGTAACGGCGGCAACTGCAATCTTGCCGGGAGCTTCTAAATAAATAGCATTCATATTCAAACCAATTCCTCTCCTTCCGTTATAAAGTTACGCCATTTTTGAAAATAGCAATTTCTCGAAAGCCCATTATCTCAGCTTTTGTTTGCTGACCGGAGGCCACCGCTAAAACGAATTGGAAAAATTCTTCCCTTACCGTTTCCACAGACTTTCCTGCAAGCATCTGACCTGCATCAAAATCCATCCAATTAGCCTTATGCCGGAACAAATCGCCATTCGTTGCTACTTTTATGGTCGGCACTGCTGTCCCCAGCGGTGTGCCTCGCCCTGTAGTGAAAAGCACAATCTGACAACCTGCTGCCGCTAAGGCGGTAGTCGCCACTGCATCATTACCAGGACCATTCAGCAAATTTAAGCCTTTAGCGCTTACCGACTGTCCATAATGCAAAACATCACAGACTATGCTGCGCCCGCCTTTTTGTGTACAGCCCAATGATTTTTCTTCCAGCGTTGAAATTCCACCCTGCTTGTTGCCGGGTGACGGGTTTTCATAAACCGGTTGATCATAAGACTTGAAGTAGGCTTTAAAATCATTGATTAAGGCTACGATTTTATCAAAAACGGCTTTATCTTTCGCACGATTCATTAGAATCGTTTCGGCGCCAAACATTTCCGGCACCTCTGTCAGGATACTGCTGCCACCGCAGGCCACAAGCTGATCAGAAAAAGCACCAACAAGCGGGTTGCCGGTAATTCCGGAAAACCCGTCGGACCCACCGCATTTCAAACCTACTACTAAGTCTGCAGCGGCACATTCGGACCGTTCATATTTGCTCGCATAAGCAACTAGTTCTTTGAGGATTTCCTGTCCGGAGACAACCTCATCTTCAACCTCCTGAGCGACAAGAAATTTTACACGCTTAGCATCAACCTCACCAAGCACTTTTTTAAATTCAGCGATATTGTTATTTTCACAGCCGAGTCCCAGTACCAAGACCGCTCCGGCATTAGGATGATTTACCAGTGCCGCCAGAATGCGCTGCGTGGTTTCATGATCGTCTCCCAGCTGAGAACAACCGTACGGATGAGTATATTCAAAAACTCCATCAACTGAACCCACTCCGGCAAACTCATCGTTGGCCCATTTTGCAAGCAGCTGAGCCGTACGGTTAACACAGCTGACAGTGGGAATAATCCAGATTTCATTACGCACGCCTACACGTCCATTTCCACGCTTATAGCCTTGAAAGGTCATATGGTTACAGGCAGCGGGAACCTGCAGCAGGTTAGGCTGGTACTCATATTCCAGTACATCGCCAAGATTGGTTTTACAGTTGTGCGTGTGCACC
The DNA here is from genome assembly GCF_032013335.1 of Anaerospora sp. Taxonomy (NCBI): domain Bacteria; kingdom Bacillati; phylum Bacillota; class Negativicutes; order Selenomonadales; family Sporomusaceae; genus Anaerospora; species Anaerospora sp. The sequence goes on from NZ_DALZUO010000019.1 coordinate 45,127, forward strand.
CAGTTTCCTGCTTTTACATCCTCTACAGCATGACCGATTGGGAAGCCGTATTTGATAACAGCTTCACCTTGTTGTATAGCTCTGATCGCAATTTTATGGCCCTTATCGATATCTTCAAGAGCAACCAGCGTTATTCCAGCGGATATAATCGCTTCCCCTGCTTTTATATCTTCTAACATAACGGCAACATTGTCAGCCTCGTGAATTTGTATCAACGCCATTACAGCTTACCCCCGACCAGCTTCTGAACGGTAGAGTGCATGCCATCATTGATGATTTGATAAAGATAGTCTGCTGTTTTTTCCGTTAAGCCGCTAACCGCATTAAGGTTTTGGCCCCATATCGCTTCATTGGCAAGTACCGCTTGCGTAAATACTGCCACACTTTCTTTTGTGCCCTCGCATGTGCTCCATTTTTCTGCAAAGAACTGTAGTACCGGCACATCATCTTTCATGATAAATTCTCCGGCGGTTCTCCTAGCCAGCATATTGGAGCCTTCCACTACACCATCCTTGTATACCGCCAGCAGTGCAGCCAGGGAAAAAGTCAGTTTTTCCGGTAATTGGCCGGTATGCTTCTGATATTCAACAATCGACGGCAGTACCCGTGCGGTAAACTTGGAAGATGAGTTCAGCAAAATGCTAAGTAAGTAGTGTTTAATAAAAGGATTCCGGAAGCGTTCAATGACAGCATCTGCAAAATCCACTAGCATTTGTTTTTCCAAGTCAATGGAAGGAATGATTTCTTCATTGACAATGTCTCTGACATATTTGCCTAGCACCGCATGATCCATCATCTCTTTGACTGCATCAATTCCATACAGGAACGCCGCCGGTACAGACGCAGTATGAGCGCCATTTAAGATTCTTACCTTACGAGTCCGGTAAGGCGTCATATCCTTAGTCCAAATCACATTTAAACCTGCTTTGGCAAACGGCAGCCGTTCTTCGAGTTCGGCAGGTCCTTCAATAACCCACAGATGAAAGAGCTCGCCTGCATTGATCAATTTATCCTGATAGCCAAGCTTAGCCTCAATGCTTTGCACTTCATCCCGGGGATAACCGGTTACCACCCGGTCAACAAGGGAATTTAAAAAGTGATTATGGCTGATAATCCAGTTTTTAAAGGCATCGGATAACTGCCATTCATCAGCAAGCTGCAAAATAGCTGCTTTTAATTTATCTCCATTGCGGTCAATGAGCTCACAGGGTATGATAACCATGCCTTTGGCCGGATCGCCTTTAAAATGTTCAAAACGATGGTGAAGATAAACAGCCAGCTTACCGGGGAAGGATTGAGGGGGCTGCATATCGGGTCTGTCATTCTTATCAAACGTTATGCCTGCTTCGGTCGTATTGGAAACAATAAACTCAATATCCGGGTTTTCTGCACAGGCAAGATACGCCTGCCAGTTTCTATAAGGATTAATCCCTCTGCTGACAGCACTGATAACTTCCTGTTGTTCAACTGGCTTGCCGTCCTGCAACCCTCTAAGCAGCAGCGTATACAAGCCATCTTGTTCATTTAAGACATCAACCAGTCCCTCAGGAATTGGCTGAACGGCAACAACACGGCCATTAAATTCACCTTGTTTGTTTAGCTGATGAATCATCCAGTCAACAAAAGCCCGCAAAAAATTACCCTCACCGAACTGAAGCACTCTTTCCGGGAGGTTTTCAAGACCTTTTGTCACTACAAGGCCCTCAGAAAAACGGAAATCACTGTTTAAAAGGTTCTTATCCAAACGCGACATAATAAATCCCCTCTCTTATCACTCTATTTCAGGCAATAGCACCTCTTATATCGATTCTGAAATGTTGCAAGATCTGTGCCAGCACTTGGATGGCCCAAACAAAGGCCTTGTGCTCAGCATTTCAAAAAAATTGTTCCGAATCAAAACATCATTGTTTCAATTCGGAACAGTGCTATGGTGATTCATCGATTTTTTTCTTTTTTCTCCACAGGGTAGTCCGGCCAATCCCCAAACGCTTTGCCGCCCGGGTATAGTTAAAGTTCTCCTCCTGCAAAACCTGCCTAATTCGCTCCCGTTCCAATTCTTCCAACCCAGTTTCGTCCTCTGCCGAAACTGAGTAATCCAAAGGCTCTTCAGAAATAAGTACGCGCTTAATATCAGCCACGCCAATCGCTTCCGTATCAGTCAGTAATAGTGCCCGTTCGAGAATAATGGCTAATTCCCGGATGTTGCCCTGCCAATATAAACGCTGCAAATAGACCAGAGCGTCCTTCTTCAGCTTTTTAACCTGCGGCGAGCCATCACTTAAGCTGCGCAGAAAATGCTCCGCCAGCAGGGGAATGTCCTCTGTCCGTTCTCTAAGCGGCGGCAGGTGAAGATGTAAAATGACAAGCCGGTAAAATAAATCGGCACGGAATTGTTTCTTGCCAACCAAATCAGTCAAATTTTGATTTGTTGCAGCGATAATCCGCACATCTATTGGAATAACCCGATGTCCGCCAAGCCGCATAACCTCTTTTTCCTGCAGCACCCTCAGCAGGCGCGCCTGCAGCGTCAGCGGGAGCTCACCCACCTCATCAAGAAACAGCGTACCACCATGGGCCAATTCAAAAAGACCGAGCTTTCCGCCCTTTTTCGCCCCGGTAAAAGCGCCTTCCTCATAGCCTAACAATTCACTTTCCAGCAAGCTCTCCGGTAACGCCGCACAGTTAATCGCCACAAAAGGACCTTGATTACGGGAGCTTAGTTTATGAATACTTTGAGCAAACATCTCCTTGCCGGTTCCCGATTCACCAGTAATCAACACTGTCGACCTTGAGGAGGCAAAGCGGCGGGTTTGCTGTTTAATTGCTTCGAGAACAGAGGAACTACCAATAATATCATCCAGACCCGCCTTAGCCACCAAACCCTTGGCATACAGCTTTTGCCGTATTGTTTGCTCAAAATGCTGCAGCTGCGTAACATCCTGAAAATTAGCTATAGCTCCAACAACGCTCCCGTCCAGCTTAATGGGGATTCGTTTGGTAGCAATAACTTTTCTGCCAATATGCTGAATTTCACCGATTTCCGGCATCCCATTCGCCAAAGTCAACGAAAGGCGCGTATTAGGAATCACTTCATTGATTCTTCTGCCAATTACCTCTGCCTGTGACAGATGAAAAACCTCACCGGCTGCAGGATTGAAAAATGTAATCAAGCCCGCTTTATCTACCGCTACAATTCCATCCGTCGTAGAATTAATAATCGTCTGCAGCAGCGCCGACCGCTCCTGCTCTCTGCGCCGCACCTCTACTACCAGCTCCGCTTCTTTAATCGCCTTATAAATTGCTTCTTTGCCGGACTCAATCGTATAACCGCCAAGCCCCATCTGTCGGGCACACGTGACGGCATTTACGTCTCCGATCACTACCTGAACCCCCTGGCTGGCCGCATACGCAATCTTATCAGCCGTTTCTGCCTCGTTTTCCAGCATAATAATGCGAATGGAGAGCCCTAACAGCTCTATCAGTGTTTCACATTCATAGATAACGTTACGAAAACCGGCAACGCCAATAAGCTCCGGACTAACTCCCACCTGTTTGATTGCCCGCAAAATATCAATGGCCGTAACCGGAATCTGCACCACCGGCACCGCTACACTTTCTGCAATCGCCAATGCCGTGCCGCCGCGGCTGATAATCACTTCAGCAGCATCTCTGTTCACTGCCTCCCGGGCTTGTTTCACCCCTTCCCGCGAATCGCCATGACTGATTTGAATCTTACTTTTCCACTCATCAGCCCGCTCAGTGACCAATGCTTCTGCAATACGCGCCATATGGGGAAAAGGGGCAATAAAACTAATCTTATAGTCCATATAGTTCTCCTATACCATTTGGGTTTCACAGACACCAAATTTGTACTTACACAATTCTTTCACCATTGCAGTTTCCCCTTCCGGTCAGTTGTTACCGGATTTGCCGGAGAACTTTTTCTGAGCCCACCTATCAAGCTGCTGAATATGTTTTTTACCAATCGTCAGACCGTATAAAATTAAACCCACAATAACTAAGGTAAACAAGTCCACCTCTTTTGTCCGCCAAAAGTTCAGCAACCCCAGCAGTACTTGTGGGATAACCCCTGTAACCACCAGCATAATCGATGCCGCACGAAACCAAAACCGGGACTGCATGTTATACCGGGCATATAACATAAATGCCGTAGCCGACCAGGCAAGACATTCCAACGCCAGCAGAATAACCCATTTGTTTTCCATTAGTAATAAATCCATTATATAACAACTCCTGCTTGTTTATTGTTACTTTGGTGAACAGTATATATTTTGCTAAACAGAAATAAAAAAACCTGGGCAGCACATTATCATATGCACTCCCAGGCTTTTATCCTTCCGTGTACACAGCCTTCAATCAACTGTGCGCCTTCTCTTGGACCAGTCCGGCTAAGCCGCGGAACCCTAGAAGGCTTTCTATTTATTTTGCTGACACTTCATCGTAATCACTAATAATTTGTTGAACAATGCCATACTCTTTTGCTTCTTCGGCATCCAGCCAATAGTTGCGCAGCGTATCTTTTTCCACCTTTTCCAGTGTCTGTCCGGTACGTTCGCTGATTAACCGATTGATTCTGCGGCGAATTTTAATCATTTCCTCTGCTTCAATCTGAATATCAGTGGCCTGTCCGCGAACACCACCTAAGGGCTGATGAATCATGTAGCGCGTGTTAGGAAGTGAATAGCGATCCTGTTTTTCAGCGGCAAGATAAATCGTAATACCAGCGCTGGCAACCCAGCCGGTACCGATTACAATCACCTTCGGTTTAACGAACCGGATCATATCATGTATTGTATCGCCCGCTTCCACATGACCGCCCTGGCTGTTGATAAATACTTTAATCGGCTCATCGCCAAGTTCTTGCAGTATCAAAAGCTGCGCAGCCACCCGTGCCGCTACATCCTGCGTAATTTCACCGGAAATAATAATGGTACGGCTTTTCAGTAATCTTTCCTGTAGTTTTTCTGAATACGTCTGTTTTTCCTGTTCTTCCATCTCTATCACTCCTATTCTATCTTACAATTTGCAAAACCCTTATAGCTAATGGTTCTTATTCAGTTGTTATTCTTTAGCAGGTGCAAAAAACCTTCTCCTTGCGCCAAAAGGTCATTACTTTATCGCAATTGCTGTATAACAATAGGCGCTTAATCGTATTCTAACAAAGACTACACGCCAAAAGGATGACCTGACATGCAAATTACGCTAAACAGAGAAACATTGTATCAATTAGGGCTGTTTCTAATCGCGCTTTTCGGGTTACTCGCAATCACAGCCAGGCCAGTTCTTCGCTATTGTATTAAGCAAATAGCAAATGACGCTGTTCATAAAATCCTCACAGAGAAATATGCGGATAACTTAGCCGAATTTTTGCCGTCACTAAAACGCATCTCCGTATTACATGCAATTGAAATGAGCCTCAGGGCAGAAGAGGGCAAGGTGATTACCCGTCCGTTGGGAACCCCTAAGCATTTCCTCGGATTTGAAAATCTCATGTTTCAGCCTCATCAGATGACGAAATTCCCGCTTCCCGTGAGTACGCAGCTTGATATGACGGTGGTGATTGCCCCTAAAGCTGAAAAACCCTTAACGATTCAAATACCACTAATGATCGGAGCTATGGCATATGGGCTAGCCCTAAGCGAAGAAGCCAAAATTGCTTTAGCCAAAGCAGCAAATATTCTGCAGACGACAACCTGCTCCGGCGAAGGCCCCGTACTGCCGGAAGAAGAAGCCATTGCCGAGAAATATGTACTGCAAATCAGCCGCTGGTCCTGGGGAGAACGAACAGATGAGCAAATCGCCGGTGCTTCTATGCTGGAAGTACAGATGGGACAGGGTGCTGATATGGGAGCAGCCCGTTTTGAGGCTGCGGAAATGGCCGGCAGAGCCCAGCAGCTCGGCCAGATCGCCCCAGGTGAATCGCCTGCTTCCTTTCCCGCCTCACCCGGTGTACAAACTCCCGAAGACTGGCCGGACTTTATGAGCAAGCTGAGAAAACGGGCTAAAGGCATCCCTATTGCCTTAAAAATTATGGCTACAGACCACTTGGAGGATGATCTGGCTGTTGCACTGGACCTTGGTTTTGATGCCGTTATCATTGACGGCGCTCAAGGAGGCGCCCACGCAACAGCTCCTATTAAGCAGGACGATTTTGGCATACCAAGTCTCTATGCCTTAATTCGTGCAAAACGCTACCTACAAAACCGCGATATCACCTTAATTGTGGCGGGCGGCTATTTCACTCCCGGCCAATGCCTGAAGGCACTGGCCCTTGGTGCCGATGCCATCTATCTTGCCACCATTCCGCTTTTTTCCTTAGCTCACAATCAGGGCGAAAAAGTTCTTCCCTGGGAACCGCTTACTACATTACTCTACTACCCGTCCCCCTCTAAAACGAAGCTTTCAATCGATACAGCTGCCACTTATGTTGCTAATTCCCTGACATCTATGTCGCTAGAAATGGAAGAAGCAATGCTTGCCCTTGGTAAAGCATCTTTAAAGGAACTCAGCCCTGACGACCTGGCTGCTCTTGATCCGTATACGGCAGAGGTAACAGGCGTAAAATTAGCCTTCACCCCAAAAAGCAGAAACAAAAAAGTAAAGCCGTTGCACACTATAAAGTAAAACCGTCTTAAGACAAATGAATGCGCAGCATATCGGCATGGGGAATACCATCTTCCAGGTAAACCGCCGAAACCGGTACAAAGCCAAAAGCGCCGTAAAAGTCTATTAAATATTCCTGCGCCTGAATTTTGATTGTACCTTCCTTTAATTCTTCCTCTACAAAGCAAATCGCTTTTGTAAGTAGCTCCTCAGCAATTCCCTTACCACGGCATTGCCTTTGGACGAGCACTCTGCCCAAAGCAGCTTGTCCCGCGGCCGTCCGGTAGATTCTCAAATAAGCAACCACTTCACCGTCCTGCTCTTTAAACAAATGGTAGGCGGTTTGATCTTTACCGTCAATTTCAGCATACAAACACTGCTGTTCCAGAACGAATACATTAAACCGCACCTGTAAAATCGCATATAACTCATCAATAGTAAGATCGGAAAACTTTTTTATTTGCCAAGACATCATGAATTCCTCCAGCGTTAAATTAGACTATTACAGTAAGAACCGTCGACAAAAGTAAGTTAACAAAAGGAGATCGCCACGCTGCGCTCGCGATGACATCCCACTTTATTGTCATTGCGAGGAGTAAAACGACGCGGCAATCTCCTTCCATGTACGTTTGTCTACACATGAGGGCTGCAACTATTTGCAGCCCTTTTGTTATACTTTCCGTTATTTAGCCAGAATCTCCATCAGACCCGCTCTGTCGATAATATATATTTTTTTGCCTGCAAGCCGAATAAGTCCTTCCCGTTCCATCATTCCTAATTCACGGTAAAGAGACGGCCTTGACACATCAAGGCTTTCTGCCCAGAACTTTTTGGAAGAAGGCAGCTCCACCCCCTTGCCTGGTTGAGGCTCACTTAACTCATAGAGTAAGGAAAACCCTATTTTCTGCCGGATAGAATCACAAGCCAAAAGCTCGGTCTTAATTGTAAGCTCGAGAATCTTATTCGCAAACAACTGCAAAAAATTACTTAAAAGAGCCGTATCGCGGGCAATCGCCGTAAGCATTGCTGCCTTGGGAATGAATAAAATTTGGCTGATGCTCTGACTAATCACATTACACGGATACGTATCTGCCCGGGAAAAAACTGCCGCTTCGCCGAACATCTCTCCGGGATACCGCAAAAATACAGGCGTCGCTTTGCCATTTGCCAGATTTTTTTCAATAGCAACACTGCCTTGCAGCAAAATACCAATGCGGTCTGCCGGCTGATCACTGCGAAATATTAGTTCCCCTTTTTTAAAATCGCCCACAACAATTTGCAGACCTGCTACGATCGTTTCAATTTCAACACTGGTTTTTCCACTAAACAATGCATTCTTTTGTAAAACTTCAATCATCGGCTAACCGCCTTTACAAAAGTTTAAAAGTGTCTTATGAGATACAGAAAAATACACGTATTATCCTTATTATAGAAGATAGTGATTATTAAAATCAATGAGGTGGAAATCTTATGTTTAGAATCGGTTTGGATATTGGCTGTTCTGCCTTAAAATATGCAATAGTAGATAAGTCCGGTGCAATCATTGCATCGGGGCTCAAAATTCATCGGGGAAGTCTGGACGACGCCCTGCTAGCTGCACTGGACGAAATGGAAGACACGGTACAGTCCGGCACCTTCCTGCTCGGCATCACTGGCGAGTTGGCCGAACGCTATCCGGCATTTTCCGCTTTTCACATCAACGAAGCTTCTGCCATCACCAAAGCAGTGCAAAAAACATATCCAGCCGCCCGCTCTATTATGGAAATTGGCGCGCAGCGAGCAAAATATATCAGCGGCTTCGCTTCGCAAACAACAAGCAGCTTTACTTTTGCCATGAACGGAAGCTGCGCTTCAGGTACTGGCGCTTTTATCGAAGAACAGCTGCAGCGCCTGTCAATTTCCTTTGAGCAATTTGATCAAATGGCAGGGAAGGCTAAATCAATTCCCGGCATAGCCGGACGGTGCAGTGTATTTTCCAAAACCGACATGATTCACCAGCAGCAATCCGGTGTACCGCTCGAAGATATTCTGCTGGGACTCGTGTATGCTCTTGTCCGCAATTACAAATCCAACGTAGTACAAAAGCACCCTGTTCAAAAGCCTGTATTGCTCGCTGGCGGCGTGACAGGCTCGGCACATGTCGTAAAAGCCCTGCAAGCTTTGTTCGATCTACAGGATGAAGATATTATCAGACCAATGCACCTCAGGCATATTACGGCTATCGGCGCAGCGCTGTCAGCCAGCGAAGAAAAGCTGCCCGCAAATCTCGCATGGCTCAAAGAAAACCTCGGTCAAGACCGGGATAAGGCAGTAACGACAGGCAAAACCTTGCTCGCCGACTGGGGCAGCAACGACAGCGTCGACAAACACAATGTTAGTCCGGTTATTACGCCTGAAGGTTATCTTGGCATTGATATTGGCTCAACCAGCACTAACCTTGTAGTAATCGATAGCGACTCAAGAGTAGTATACAGCACCTATTTGCGCACTGCAGGCAAACCGCTGGAAGCCGTGGAACAGGGGCTGGCCGATCTTAAAGAGAAGCTGGGTCACGATTTTTCAATCAAGGGCATTGGCACCACCGGCTCAGGCAGAGTATTCATTGGCAAAAAACTTACTGCTGATTTGGTGATTGATGAAATTACAGCGCAAGCCCGCGGAGCAGTGCATAGTGTAGGCGATGTAGACACAATTCTTGAAATCGGCGGGCAGGATTCAAAATATATTCAGGTTAAAAACGGTCTTGTGACTGATTTTGAAATGAACAAGATCTGTGCTGCGGGTACTGGTGCATTTATTGAAGAACAAATTAAAAAACTGGATATTCCTCTAGCTGATTTTGAAGCAATTGCCTTAAAAAGCAGCAATCCTTCCGATTTGGGTGACAGATGCACCGTATTTATTGAAGGTAATATTACCAAAGCACTGGCTATCGGTGAAACGAAGGAAGATATCGCCGCCGGACTGGCCTTTTCAATTGTCAGTAATTATCTGAACAGAGTAGTTGGCAGCAAACCTATCGGGGAAAAGATTTTACTCCAAGGTGGAATTGCCTTTAACCAGGCCATCATCAATGCATTCCGGGCTACCCTGCAAAAAGAAGTAACCGTTCCCGCTTTCTTTAGTGTTACCGGTGCATTGGGAACAGCCCTGCTGACAAAAGAAAAAATCCACCAGGCTCCCGTACAAGACAGCCCTGATGCCTTCGATATTGATCAGCTTAGTCAGGCGGCCTTCCTGCGCGGATACAATCCGGTAACAGATCCGTCTAAAAAGACCATTGGCATTCCCCGGGTCCTGTTTCTCAATAAAATGTTCCCCCTGTTTCATGAAGTGTTTACCACGCTGGGCTTTAATGTGCTGCTGTCGAAACCTACTGATGAAGAAATAATTGCGCTAAGTCAGCAATACAGTCTTGACGAAACTTGCTTCCCTATTAAGCTGGTAAATGGTCATGTTGCTTCCCTTATTGAGCAGAAAGTAGACTACATTTTCCTGCCAAGTCTTTATACGATGAAGAATCCCGGTTCTCATTCTTGCAATTATGCCTGCGTTTACATGCAAAGCGTAGCAAAACTGGCAGACCAGGCTATAGACTTCAAAAGTAAGGGTATTACTTTACTGGCACCGGCTTTATCCTTTAATTTCGGTAAGCTGTATATGCTGAAAGAATTGCTTCAGCTGGGAAAAAGTCTTAACAAATCCAAACCGCAGATGATGTTCGCCCTGATGAAAGGGATCAAACGCTTTACCGCCTATGGTAAAGAATTGGAGGAAATCGGACGTGACTATCTCGCCCGGCTGGCGCCAACAGAAAAAGCATTTATCCTCATCAGCCGCACCTACAACATTGCTGATCCCCGGTTGAACATGCAAATAGCAGCCAAGCTGCGTGAGAAAGGACATAAAGTAATCGAGCTGGCTCACATACCTGCCCATGATTTGGACATATCTGAGGATTATCCTAATATGTACTGGCCTTTCGGGCAGCATGCTCTTGCTGGCATTAGAATTACCAACAAGCACCCCCTGCTTTTTCCTATCTATATCACCAATCACGGCTGCGGGCCGGATACCGTAATCAGCCACTTTTTTAAAGAAGAAGCAGCCTCAAAGCCCTTCTTGCATCTCGAAGTAGATGAACATTTTTCTTCTGTCGGTGTAATGACCAGACTGGAAGCTTTCGTCAACAGTGTAGAAAACTATTGCCGCCATAACCAGCAGCCGCTTGATCAACCTTCCGTCAAAAAAGCCCTGCCCCCTTCGCAGAAAATGCTTATTCCTTATCTATATCCCTACAGCACCTTATTAAGCGCTTTTTTTACCAGACAAGGAATCCCTGCCTTAGAAATGATCCCCACCGGCCAGGAATCAATCGCTTTAGGCAAAAAATTATCAGTGACAAAAGAATATCTCCCCATGATTGCCCTCGCCGGTGATGCCTTGTATAACAGTTCTAAGCAGAGCGACACTGCTTACTCCTTATTTATTCCCAGCTCTGAAGGAAGCGAAGTGTCCGGGCAATACAGCACATTCGTCGAAAAACAATTACAGAAACAGGGTTATCCGGCCAGAATTGTTGACCCCCTGGTTGAAAACAGTCTGGGCGACAGCGCATACGGCTACGAGGCAGCGCTTTTAGTAACAGCAGGAGATCTGATCATGGCTGCAGACCAGGAAGACCGTGCCTTTTATCTTCAGGAATTTTTACAACGAATCACTAACGGCAGCCTCACAGAACAAGCCTTGTTAGATACTGCCGCAGCAATTGCTGCCAAAAACAATCAAAACGCTTCTCGCAAACGGCTCTCCATCCTTGGTGATTTTGCCGTTATATATAATCCATTTTTAAACGGCTCCCAGCTTGCTGCACTGGAAAAGAACCATAAACTGATTTACCAGCCGTTAGCCGAAAGCTTACTGTTTCTGACCCTTGATAAACTTGAAGGAGAAAAAAAGAACGCTCTTGCCCGAAAAAACGCCAGAAAGTTAGCAGCATTATTAAAAAATCTTGCTCTGCTTCTAGCCAAAGACAGTCCTTTTGAAACGGATATTTCCAGTCTCCTGCATACTGCCGACGATGCCCTGGGACTCTATGCCGGCGGCGCAGGACGCTACCGTATGAGTAAACTCTTTTATGCCAAAGAGAGAGCGGCCGGTATTATTAATGTAAGCCCCATGTATGAAAATACGGCTACCATCTTAAAAATACTGTCCAAAGCGCACGAAGAAAAAATTGCTCTCCCGGTGTTAGAACTGCAATTCGATCACAACAACCATACTCATAACAAAATCCTGCTTGACACCTTTATCGGGTATTTATGACAAGAAAACTGCCTGGCAGGTGAATCCGGACTTGCATCAGGCGAATTATGACCATATAATAGGTCGTAATAACAACGTTTAGGAAAGGGAGAATTGAGTTTTATGGCAACTGCACCTGTACCTCCCTATAAACCGACACCGCCTACTCCACCTGTAGTCCCCGGCACCACAACTACCGGCAGCCCAAACTCACAGCCAGTTCAGCAGACACAGACAGCACCTGCTGCTCCGGCGAAGTCCCCTGCTGCTGAAAGCTTGCAAAAGTTTGAAGATATGGGCAAAGCCTTTCAGGGGCAGACAGCGCAGCCGCCGGCTGCCGCCAATAGCGCTCCCCCTGCAGGAACTTCTTCTACCCAAACAGGTCAAACGGTACAAAAACTGCCCGCAGCAGCTGCCACAGTAGAAACAGAACAGGCAGCAGCGCAAACACTCATTCCTGCAAAAAGCCAGCTTCCTGATAAAAATACCAATATCAGCTCGTTGTATGGCTGGTGCTTTGCAGCCGTTGTCATTGTCGCCCTCGTACTGGTCGGGCTGCGGTTTTTTAAAACGAATCGATCACCGGCACCGCTTACAACTGCCGCTAAACCCCCAAAGGCACAACAGCCTGTACCCGCAATGGATATAACCACAGCATCGCAAGATGCCGCTCCAAAACCTAAGAGCAGTTTTGAAGTCAGAGTATAAGAGACAGCATTCAAATGAATGCTGCCTCTTTCCGTTTATCCTACTACTCGCTGCCCCCGTTTAACAACTGTTTTCACCTGATTGACTCCCCAGTGATAGAAGAGAAAATTTAAATCCGGTGCATTCCAAATCACGATATCACCTTGCTTGCCCGGCTCAACGCTGCCCACCAGGCCGGACCGGTTAACTGCCGCTGCGCCATTTAGCGTAGCGGCAGTTAACACCTGTTCAGGCGTAAGCCGGTACTTCAGGCAGGCAATATTCATAGGAATCTGAAGTGACTCATTGGGACAGGAGCCGGGATTAAAATCACTTGCCACAGCTACTGCAATGCCCTGCTCAATCATCTCTTTTGCCCTGGCGAATGCTTCGCCCAGATAAAAAGAAGTACCTGGCAGCAGAACGGCAATCACATCTGCTGCTGCCATAGCTGCCAGCCCTTTATCGTCTGCATGAATTAAATGCTCGGCAGAGATTGCTTTCACTTTGCCTGCCAATTCCGCTCCACCGAGAGTAGTAATTTCTTCGGCATGAATTTTCGGCATTAAGCCGCAGCGCTTGCCGCATTCCAATATCTGCTCCGATTCAGCTACCGTGAACACACCAGTCTCACAAAAAACATCACAGAACTCAGCCAGACGCTCTTGGGCGACAAGCGGAATCATCTCTTCACACAACAGCCGGACATATTCTGCACTTCGCCCTTTATATTCCACCGGCACGGCATGAGCGCCCATAAAGGTCGGTACAACATTTACAGCATGCATTTCTCCCAACTGCCTGATGGCGCGCAGCGACTTCAACTCGGCCTCTGTCGTCAGGCCGTAGCCGCTTTTTACTTCACAGGTAGTAGTCCCATGAGCAAGCATAATATCCAGCGAATTTATGCCCTGACGAATCAGCTCATCAACAGAAGCTTTCCGGGTCTGCTCTACCGTATGCAAAATCCCGCCGCCCTTAGCCAGTATATCAAGATAGCTTAGCCCCTGGAGTTTAAAAGCCAGTTCTCGCTGCCTCCACCCGGCAAACAGCAGATGAGTATGGGCATCGACCAGGCCAGGAGTAGCCAGCAATCCCTGTGCATCGATAACCGTATCGCTGGCTCCCCCCGTCCAGCCTTTTGCAGTCCCCGCTTTACCGATTTCTTCAATCAGGCCATCTTTCATCACAATATAAGTATCAGCGATAAACTGAATCTGCCCCTGGGCCTCTCCCTTTTGGGCCACAGTTCCTGTGGGAGTTGCCAGTAAACCAATATTTTTTATTATTGTTGCCATATTCGTCTGTCCTCCTCAGCACTCAAAGGCTCTTTAAACAGCCAACTTCCCTATAGCCTCTTCTACTCCTCTCACCAGTGAGCCATTTACCATCAACTGATAGATCGTTTCAATATCCGGTGCTGGAATCCGGTCTTCATCCAGGTGAGGAACTACTTCACGAATGATACGGCAGGCTGCACCCGTTCCCGTTCCCGGAACCAACGGCAAGAGAAAATCAATCCCCTGTGCAGCCGACAAGCACTCTACCGCCAGTATATACCGTACATTTTCGAGAATCTCTCTTCCCTGACGTGCGGCAATTGTTCCCATGCTGACATGGTCCTCCTGATTAGCCGAGGTTGGTATTGAGTCAGCACTGGCTGGATGGACGAGCACCTTATTTTCCGATACCAGCGAAGCGGCCGTATACTGGGTGATCATTAAACCTGAATCCACACCCGGATAGGCGGTCAAAAAAGGCGGCAGCTCGCTTAAATGGGCATCTAGCAGACGGTTGATACGCCTTTCGGAAATGTTGCCAATTTCCGCAACAGCCAGCTTAAGATAGTCCATGACTAAAGCTACCGGCTGACCATGGAAATTGCCACCCGATATGACATCTTCATCATCGGGCATAATTAATGGATTATCGGTAACCGCATTAATTTCAATTGTCAGCGTTTCCTCCACACGGCGCAAAGCGTCCTTTGAGGCACCATGTACCTGCGGTACGCAGCGCAGCGAATAAGCATCCTGAACTTTAGAGCAGTTAGCATGGGAAGAGATAATGCCGCTTTCATCTGTAAGCTGCAAAATATTTGCTCCTGTTGCAATCTGCCCTTGATGAGGCCGCACCTGGCTGATCCGGGGATCAAAGGCAGTCCGGGTTCCTTTGAGGGCCTCCAGTGAAAGAGCTGCCGAAATATCTGCCGTCTTCATTAAATCTACGGCATCATGCCACACCAGGCATCCTACCGCTGTCATGACCTGCGTGCCATTAATCAGTGCCAGCCCTTCTTTACCGCCCAATACAATAGGCTGGAGATTGACTTTGGCCAGCGCGGCCGCACCGCTTACAAGCTCACCATTTACAAAAGCCTGCCCTTCTCCCATCATAACCAGCACCATATGGGAAAGAGGAGACAAATCTCCACTTGCGCCTACCGAGCCCTTGCAGGGTACAGCAGGATAAACGCGCCGGTTCAGCATTTCCAGCAGCATGGTTACCGTTGCCGGTCGAATACCGGAATAGCCTTTGCTCAGAGAATTAGCCCTTAGCAGCATAGCCGCCCGGACAACATCTTCCGGCAGCTTTTCACCCACTCCGGCAGCATGACTCAAAATGAGATTACGCTGCAGCTTCTCCCGCTGATTCTTAGAAATAAAGACCCGGCTAAAATCACCAAATCCGGTGGAAATCCCATAAACGGGATTCTCCTCTTCCAATACCTTATCAACAATAGCGCGGCTGACAGCAAGCTGCTTGATTCCCGCCTCACTTAGCTGCACCTCCTCATAATTTCTTGCCACTCTAACTACTTCATCCAGTGTAAGATCATATCCATTCAACAGTATCATCTATAGCTCTCCTCTATAAGTCAATTTTTATTTAGCAAAAGCCTTATTAACAACGGCTTTTATTAACTCTTCCTGCGGAATAAAAGGCAGTGTGATGTGGGCCGCCCCGGCATACTGCTGATTAAATTCTGCGCAGGTACTAATGGAATTTTCATTACGGGCCCAGGAGCGGCGAGCAACTCCCCCCATTACATCCCACAGCATCGCTGAACGGATAATAGCGTCCACCCGCTCACTGCCGTCCAATACCAGTCCAAAGCCGCCATTGATGGCTTTGCCAATGCCTACACCGCCGCCATTATGAAGAGCCACCAGACTCATCCCCCGTGCAGCATTACCGGCAAAGCAGTGAGTAGCCATATCGGCCATAATATTACTGCCGTCTTTAATATTCGCTGTTTCTCTAAACGGGGAATCAGTACCACTTACATCATGATGATCCCGGCCCAGCATAACCGGTCCAATTTCACCATTTCTCACCATTTCGTTAAATGTAAGGGCAATTTTTTTCCGGCCTTCAGCATCCTGGTACAAAATACGCGCTTTAGTACCGACAACTAATTGATTCTTTTGTGCATCCCGGATCCAGACATAATTGTCACGGTCCTGGCCCCGCCGCGTGGGATCAATAGAATGCATTGCCGCCTGATCGGTCTTAATCAAATCTTCTTCCCTGCCACTTAGGCAAACCCAGCGGAACGGGCCATAGCCATAGTCAAATAATTCAGGTCCCATAATATCTTCCACATAGGACGGGAAAATAAAGCCTTCTTTATCATCGATGCCATTGCGGGAAATTTCCTTGACACCGGCATCGTATACAGCCTTCATAAAGGCATTGCCGTAATCAAAAAAGTAGGTTCCCCTGCTTGCCAGAATAGAAATCAGCTCAAAATGACGCCTGAGCGACTTATCTACCAGTTCTGCAAAGGCTGCGCGGTTACTGGCTAATAATGCGGTCCGTTCAGCAAAAGTAACCCCCTGGGGACAATAGCCGCCGTCATACGCTACATGGCAGGAGGTCTGGTCAGAGAGTAAATGAATCGTAATATCCTGCTCTACGGCATATGCAAGCAAATCAACAATATTGCCATGATAGGCAATGGATAGAGGCTGCTCTTTTCTCATGTATTCTGCAGCAATACGGAATACTTCCCCGCAGTCGTCCGAAACCTGCTGTACCCAGCCCTGGTCTAATCTTGTCTGAATACGGGAATAGTCGACTTCTGCGATAATCCCTACTCCATTGGCAATTTCCACTGCTTTAGGCTGGGCCCCGCTCATGCCGCCTAAGCCGGAGCTGACAAATAACTTTCCTCTAAGATCGCCATCATCTGCTATGCCAAGTTTTATTCTGCCTGCTGTTAACAGCGTATTAAATGTTCCGTGGACAATGCCCTGGGGCCCAATATACATCCAGCCGCCTGCCGTCATTTGTCCGTAATTGGCTACGCCCATCTGTTCGGCAACTTCCCAGTCTTTCTGATTGTCAAACATGCCAACCATTAAAGCATTTGTAATGATGACCCGTGGCGCATCCGGTTTGGACGGAAACAGGCCGACAGGATGCCCTGATTGAATCACCAGCGTCTGATCCTGAGTTAATTCTTCAAGATATTTTTTTATTAAACGGTATTGCAGCCAATTCTGGCATACCTGACCGGTTTCTCCATAGGTAACAAGCTCATAAGGATAGAGGGCAATCTCAAAACTTAAATTATTATCAATCATGACCTGAAAAGCTTTGCCTTCCAGGCATTTTCCCTGATACTCATCAATGGGGCGGCCTGTTATGATCTCTTCCGGGCGGTAACGATACGCATATATGCGCCCGTATGCGATTAATTCCTCCAGGAACTCAGGTGCCAGCTGTTCATGCAGCTCTTCCGGCACGTACCGGAGTGCGTTTTTTAACGCAATTTCCGTCTGCGACAGGGTCAGCCGGAATCCCCGGCTTGGTGCCCGGCGAATACCGGGAGCAAAATGCGGCACAGGAGGAAGCTGATTATCCAGCTTAATTGTCATGGCACCGGCAATCATTTCGTTATTTATCATACCTATTATCCATCCTCTCATTTCTACTTCATAAGGTAACTAGTTCGTACTTTTGTCATCGCAATAAAAAAAGAGACAAAACCCTTGCGGGTTTTGCCTCCTATCGTCTTATAGCTCTAGGCAAAATTCTATACAATTATACGGGGTTTATCCCCAGGCCGAATACCTCATGCTCATAGCCTTTAATGGGCGCGCCCATGCTGCCATACAGCGCCACTGCCACCCAGTCCCCGTCACTTTCATCTCCGGGAAGTCTCGGACCGCGGACAATGCTGAACAACAGCCCTGCACTGCGCATAATATTCCCGAGGCCGGTCTGCCCCCGGCATATCCCGTGATAAGCCTCCAGAATACAATGATACAGGGCATGCTCTTCCCGGTACTGATCATTAATCAGTCCTTCTCTTTTCGCAGCAGTTTCGATGGCTGCAAAAATCTTCGCCGAATCCATTGATCCGACCCTGCCTTTATATAGCTTATAGCCACATTCACGTCCCTGCTTTAGCATAGCTTCTTCGGCCTCTCCCGAATGGAGTGCCAAAAAAACCGCCATTTTTCCCAGGCTGATGGTTTCTGTCTGCCTCACAAAATACCGTCCTTCCCGATTAAGCTGTCTAAAATCAGCCTACTCTTAGCCAGCGTTTCTCTCGCTGCCATCTCATAGCTCTAGCCTGATTTTATCACTGCCAATCTTATTCTTAATCATATTTTACTTGCTTTTTAATGTCAAACATATTCGCAGATCAACAAACTACCGTTTGCTGTAACCAGCCAGGAAAGTCAAAATCCCGTATAGAGCGGTACGAATGGTGCTTTGACGCTGATCCCGTACCGGATCAACACAAACAACATCCAATCCTTTTACCTTGGGGTTTTGGCCTAACCAAAAGAGCGCGTCCAGCAGCTGCCAGGAAGTCATGCCCGCAGGGGCCATCGCCGGTACGCCCGGCGCATAGGCCTGATCGAGAACGTCCATATCTACCGTTACATAAATAGCTTCTGTACCATTCCCGGCAATATCCATCGCTTTTTGCACCAGATTATCGATTCCTTCTTTAGCTACCTGCCGGGCGGTAAACTGGGTAATTCCTTTAGACCGGGCATATTCGCGATACGGTTTGGAATTAGCAAAACTGTGAATACCAATCTGGGCAATATGCCGTCCCTCTATTGTCTCAGATTCAAGCAAACTGCGAATCGGCGTCCCGTTGGATGGGCCTCCGTCTTCGAGATTGCGTACATCCATATGAGCGTCAAACTGCACAATGCCAACCTTTCCGGAGAAACGCTGCTTAAAGGCCTTTACGGATGGATAAGTAATGGAATGATCGCCTCCCACCAGTATCGGAAAAAGCTGCGGGAATGCAGCATAAACATTTTTCATGCCTTGTTCGATATTCTCATGGCAACGGAATAGATCCGTCACATGCATTTGAATATCACCCATATCGCGAGCCAAGAGTTCCTGTAGATCTACATCCGCATCAACATTGTAAGTCGTAACTGTCTTGAACAATTCCCTCATCGCATTCGGCAGCATCGATGCACCGGAAACACTAATCGATGTTTTTGATAAAGGTACCCCGATAAATCCTATATCAACAAGCTCTGCACCATCCCAGGGTGTCAGCCAGCGAGAGACCTTCGTCTCATAGCGGTCTACCCAATTAGAGCGCAAAATTACTTCAGGAGGATTTAAGAGATCGATCGTCTTCATTTACATTCCCCTTTACATTTTAATGGCAAACAAAAAAAGGCAAAACTCAACAGAGTCTTGCCTTCTCAACATCTCATAGCTCTAGGCCTATTCAAAATCAGTGTAACCGATTAAGCAGTCTTAAGTCAAGTAGGAATATCCGCTCTAGCGGCTTGCTGTTACGCTGCTTTGCGAGCGGCCGATAAGCCTTCCAATAAGAAAAGCAAATATCAGGGCAGCCAGCAGGCGAATTGCGGCAACAAAAAATATATTTACACCCGTCCCAATAAAGAGGGCGGTTTCCTCAAATAAGGAGTGACAAATCCCAACCATGACAAAAAGAATCGTAACGGTTGCGCGTGAATAATCGTTATCCTTAGCGAATTGAAGAATGACACCACTACCGGAAACGATGCCAATGAATAGACCAACAAAGGCCGGCAGAGCTGCTGAGCTGGGCAGATAAAAAAGATCTGTGAACCACTTTGTTTTCTTTGAAATGCTTTCCAGCCAGCCATAATATCCGGCAAGCTCAACAATAACCATTAGCGGTAAAATAATAAGAGCTAACTTCGTTACAGTCACAAGACTGGTCATAAGCCCCTGAAATAAAATTTCAGCCAGTAACAAGGTTTACAGCCTCCTAGATAAAACCTGATAAATGAGTAAGCCATGCAGCCAAAAATGCACCAACAAAACGCAAGCCGAACACCAACGTGGCACTCGCTCCGCCCTCGGTCACGACTGGCGATTCTACAAAGGCACTATGACAAATCGAAATCATAATACTCAATATCGTTAACTCGCCCGGAGACAGGGGTATCGCTGCCATAGCTCCAATCCCGCCATAAATACTGGTAAAGATACCGATTACGAAGGGAACCGCTGCTTCTCCCGGCAAGCCAACGATCTGCATCAAGGGGGCAAAGAATTGCCCAATGCTATTTAAAAAGGGTGTCATTTGCAATAAAGATACAAAGATAATCGTCGGAATCACAATTTTAGCTAAGCGAAGGACCACTTTGAGCCCTTTATTTAAGCCTGTCTTGACAAGGGTCATTTCCTGCAATTTACTTTAATCACTCCCATATTCGTGTAGAAGAATAGCAACGATAAAAAACATGAGCATTTCCATCCGCTTTTCCTCCTTTGAAGAGATTTATGACTAAGGCTGTTACCATCATAAATCACTTGAAATAAGGATGGAAATTACAGTTGGTTATGATCTTCATAACCGAATTTGTTATTTAACTACTAATATATGCAACAAGCTTATTGGAGATATTCCCGTGCTCAGCAAAAATCATAAGAAGCCTCTTCATATCTGACGTTAATATCTTATTTTTATGAAAGGCAACGGACATGACAAAGGTTAGCTGCGGTGCATCAGTCAATTCAATTAGTGTTCCATCCTTTACATACGAATCAACTAAGACGTTCGGCAGGATGCTTGCACCCATTCCATCCAAAACAGCCCGCTTAATAGCTTCAGCATCGCTATATTCAATAATGGCATGAATGTTCTTGCCATGTAAGGTTTCTTCAAACAGATTGCGGTATACGCAGCCTGGCCTGAAATTGATAAACGGATAATGGCAGATATCCTGGTTATGATGGTTTTTTACAAATAACTCTCGATTAACTACCCAAACTAACTTCTCATGAGATAGATCGAACTGTACAATTTGATTGTTATTTATTTTATTATGCACAAAGGCTATGTCAAATTTATTATCCAAAAGCCCTTTGATTGTTGTTGGAAGATTAGTGTAAATATCGACCATGACCGGACTCTTTATTGCTAGGTTTTGATAGTCTAACAGTACAGGAGAAAGGAAATAGCTTGCTGCCGTGGTCGATGCACCCAATTTTATCGGTGAGCTAAAATCAGAGAAATGCTGCATGGCAGTATGGAGGTCATTAAAAGCGCTCATTAGTCTTTCTGCATGAGTAACCAGTTCACGTCCTGAATCCGTAATATAGAGTTTCTTCCCAATACGCTCAAATAGCGTAACTCCATACTTTTCTTCCAGCATCCGAATTTGAGCAGTCACCGCAGGTTGTGTAAAATTTAATTGTTCGGCAGCTTGCGTAATATTTTCTAATTTAGCTACTAAAAGAAAGGTTCGAAACAACTGAATATCCATTAGGCGCCCCCTCAAAACATATCGAAAGAGTTAATACTCTTGCTCATCTTATGAGCATATCATATTTCTTCCGCCATATGAACGCTACTCATGCCTTCTTCTCCTTAATTTGTAGCGAAACCATCGTTCACAATCAGTCCAAATAGCAACAACAACAAAACCGCCTATAAACAACTGTCCCCAGTCAAGGTGATGATAAAATTGGTAAATAATCAAAAAAAGCACACCGATGATACATACAAAGCTGCAAGCCCGCATCATTCTCCCCCCATAGTTAGCTATATTATAGTCGGCATTCAGGAATAGGGGAAATTACCAGCGTTTATCGTGATAATAATAAATTTTTATGAGCGCGGACTTGATACGCAATAAATAAAGACCAGGACAATTGCCCTGGTCTTCTTTATCTAATGCCTATGTCTTACATTAATGATTGTGGTGCATCGGTGCAGGAGCTCCGGCTGCATTCGGATCCCATCCCATTATAGCAGGATCAACCATACCAAATACCATAGCAACATGAGCTACAACGAGAAATACAGTAAGAAGAATAAAGTGAAGCTTCATCTTTTCTTCCTCAGTTTTTCCTTTGCCGATCACCCCAAGCTCAAGGAGTGCAATGCTAAACAGAGGCAGTACACCGCTCAGGTAAAATCCGACTGCAATGATGTCTGCCGCGCCGCGCCACTCAATCGTAGGTACAACGGCAAACATCAGATTCAAAAATATTCCCAGGAAATAAAATCCCAAGCCAATACCGATCCGTTTATTCCAAATCCGCCAGGCTCCAGCTCTTTCACGCAGAAAAACGGTAAAAAACTCAGTAGCTACCAGCGCTTCGGCCAAGGCAACAGGAATTACCATATAAATAATCAGATTCCACGGCTGATTATCAGCAAGCAGGGCCATATAGTGAGTCATATTCATTTTAATCATCACTCCTTCTATTGATGGCCCTAGTATAACAGACAAATATGAAGAACTTATGAACGTGCCGCTTGTTCCCGCGAGGCCAGAGATTTCAATTCACGGAACATAAATATCCCCGTTAGCAGCGCCGCTCCTACATCGGAAATGGGGCCTGCCAGCCAAATCCCTGTAAGCCCCCAAAATTTCGGCAAAATATAAATCAGGGGAATAAGCAAAATGATTTGTCGCAGTAAATTAAAAACAATGGCATAGCCGGCCTTACCGACAGCCTGAAAATAGTTAGCGCTGATAATCTGAAATCCGATGATCGGCAGCATCAGCAAAAATAACCTCAGCCCATCTGAGCCAAGCTGAACTAGTTCCTGGTTTCCATTAAACAACCGGATAATATGTACATCCAAAAGCTGCACACAGATGAAGCCAAACAGACATAGTCCGGTAGCTGCCAAAATTGCCAGTTTAACGGTAGCAATAACTCGCCGGTAGTTTCCTGCCCCATAATTATAACCAATAATCGGCTGCGCACCCTGGCTGATTCCCATTACCGGCATAAGCATCAGCATCAGTACCCTGTTGATAATTCCAAAAGCGGCAATAGCTAAAGCACCGCCATAATTTAAAAGACTAAAATTTAATACCACGATTACCAGGCTGTTGCCAATCTGCAGTAAAAAAGGAGCCAACCCGATTTTAGCAATACTGATTACTACTTCGCTGCGAACAGCTAAGTACCGCCGCTTTAGTTTCAGTGTACCCGATCCTTTTATAAAATAAGTCAGCACCCATACCGTTGCCACTGCCTGCGAAAAAACGGTCGCCCAAGCTGAGCCTTCAATCCCCCAATGCAGTCCAAAGATGAACAGCGGATTGAGTATCGTATTTAAAACAGCTCCGATAAGCATGGTCAGCAATGCTGTCTTAGGGTCTCCCTGGGCACGAATGATCCCATTTAAGCCAAAACTGACATGCATAAACACACTGCCTGCCAGGATAATTGTCATAAAGCTTTTGGCATAAGGAAGCACATCCGGTGTTGTGCCAAGCAGCAGCAGCAATGGCTCCAGATACCATAGTGCACCTGCGGTCGTAATGATCACAAGTCCGATAACCATTGTCAACGCATTGCCTAAAATAAGTTCTGCGCCAGCTTTATCCTGTTCACCCAGACGGATTGAGACAAGTGCAGCTGCTCCCAGCCCCACAAACATTCCCACCGCCATCAGAATCATCATTAACGGGAAGGCAATCGTAACTGCAATTAAGCCAATCTCTCCTACACCTTGTCCTACAAAAATACTATCCACCACATTATACAATGCATTAACTACCATTCCGATAATTGCCGGAACGGAATAATCCCATAACAACGTGCGTATCTTCTGCTCTCCTAAAGCAACTGATTTATCCATACCTACCTCCGGGGGCGTATCTATTTTTACACGAATGACTTATTTTACCACCAACAGCAGGGAATTATCAATTCCTCGTTATTACCGGAAGTTAGCACAATAAGAAGGACTGCCTCAAATATGAGACAGTCCTTCTTGTTCTCTCAAGGTTTATTGATTGCCTTGAACAGTAACCCGCTCGATCGCCTTTTTTATCTTTACTGCTAAGCCCGACATTTTGCTTGTTGGAACAGCACAAACTGAAATGCGTATCCCCTTGGCAAGCGGAACAAGGAAGACATTTGCTTTATTCAGTACCTGGCAGACTTCTTCCGGCTTTTGGCAGGGAATAGTGAGGAAAAACCCGGAACGGTACGGCAAGAACTCCAACCCTGCAGCTTTAGCCTCTGAACTGAATAAAGCGGCCCGTGACTTGATAATATTCAGCGCAGCTGCGCGCTCTTCATCACATTGTTTAATCAACTCTGGATTAGCATAAATAGTCGCCAATACTTTGGAAGCACCTCGATTGATACTCGACCAGCTAGCCCGGCAGGTAATTTGGTTCGTTTCAAAAAACTCATCCGCAATCTGAGCATTTGGTGACACGCCGATCATGGCACCAACCCGCTGACCATAAAGTGTAAAGCTTTTGGACATGCTGAAGCAAATAATAGGCAGAACATTTTCCGGCAAATCAGCTAACAGCGGAAAAAAGGAACGGCTGGCACTCTGGTCCTCCGTATAGTCCAAATAAGCCACATCAATTGCCAGAATAATAAAGCGGCCTGGCATTGCCAGCTTTTTAGCACTGTTAAGCACTGCCTTCCACTCATCATTTGTCATTGAATAACCGGTAGGATTATGGGAGGGCGTATTCAAAATAACAACCAGCCGCTCCTGCTTTGCAAGGAGAGCTGTCATTTTTTCTTCCAATTCTTCAAGATTGAACCGGTCACCGGCAAAAAGTGAAAACGTTTCAAACTTACGCAGCGCATCTTCAGCAATCGATTTGTATGGTCCCCAGCACCACTCACTGGAAAGAATCGCATCACCAACTGATGTATAATTCGCTACAATATTATGCAGCGCACCTGTACCTCCGGGCGTTGCTACTGCCTTTATATGAGCAGCAGGACGAAACTCACGAAAAACATGCTGTACGGCAGCCTCCAGAAAATCAGGAGCGCCTTCTAAGGGTGAATAGGCCACTACCTCATTCATAGGAATACTGCGGTATACGGACTCAACTGTCGGAAGACAGTAAATTGTTTCCGTCTCATCAAGAAATGTACCTGGTGCCCCATTAACAACTACTTCTCTGCCGTAGGCCTCTTTGGCCTGTGTAGCTTTTGAAACAACTGTGAAAATCTTATCAGGGGTATATTTACCCCAGGTATGCGGCGCTGCAATTGGCATTTGTTTACTCATATTTTCTCCCTCTCTCTGGAACCATTCATAAATAAAAAGAGTCAAATCAATTGATTTGACTCTGGAAAGACGAGCGGACGCTAAAATACGGCAGCACAATGAAATACTGCAGCGTACAAAGTTCTCTGTCCTTTTGCCTGAGAGATTTATCAGCAGAATCTGCTGGGTTTCCCCTTCGGCGCTCTCCCTGTAAGAGAGTCTCTCCAGAGTTCCGTCCCTTTGCGGTTTTACTCAGTAATGGAGTGCCTGAAAGTTTCACTTCTTCGGCGGGCTTGTTCAGCCGCTCTCCCGCAACATTCATCCGGATATATACATTTGTCGTTTGTGAGAATACTCTTTGCCATTATTATAAAATACTGTCTGAAAAAATACAAGTAAAAATCCACTTATCTCCTCATCCCCCGCTGTCACGGGGACGGTTCCACTGACACAGATTTTGGCACGAAAATGCGCTCTGCCGGAGAAAATATCCCCGGCAGAGCGCATTATTTTTTCAAACTACAGCGAGTTTTTGTATATTTGCCATACTGTTTCCTTGGTTGCCGCTACCGGCGCCATACTAAGCAGCAATTCCAGACTTGGCGTCTCAAAGGCCAATTGAGTCAACTTATCCAAATCCTGTTCTGTAAAACCTTCTGTCGCCAGGCTGCCACTAATGCCAACTTCTTGCAGCCACTTTTTGAGACCGTCATAAGCTTTGGCGGCTTCATCAGGTGCTCCGGTCAAGCCAGGAACAATGGGAGCAAGAATATCCGCAAGGATTTCCGCTTTGGCAGGATAAATCTGCTGTACTACTGCAGGCAGCAAAATACCTAACCCTAAACCATGCGTTAATTCCGGCTTAACTCCGCTCAGCGGGTGTTCGAGGGCATGCGTAAAATGAAGCAGGCCATTATCGAAGGAAATACCGGCTAACAGCGATGCATAGAGCAGGAAGTAGCGAGCTTTTAAATCCTTGGGATCACGTTTTGCGTCCTCCAGATATGTATGGACTAACTGGATTGTTTCCCGTGCCAGGCTGATAGCAAAGGGATTGGCACCAATAGTGGTAGCCGCTTCTATTACATGATTAACCGCATCAACCGATACATACACCGTTTGATCGGGAGGCAGCATTGTCATTAAGGCTGGATCATCAATCGCATACAACGGATAAATGCAGTCATAGGCAATTGCCGGCTTATATTCTTTTTCCGGTATGGTCACAACCGCAAAGCGATCTGCCTCAGTACCGGTACCATGCGTTAAATTAATAGCAACAATGGGAACAGCCTCTTCAGGGCTAAACGTAAATTGATATAAATCTCTCGCTGTTTTATCAGGGTAAGCAAGTAGAACGGCAACACTTTTCCCTGCATCAATCGGACTGCCGCCGCCAATAGCAATAACAGCCTGAGCTCCAAAAGCAAGAGCCTCTTTTGTTGCTTCGTCTACTTGATCTACAGTTGGATTAGGCGTAATTTTACTATACAAAATATACTCAATGCCTGTTTCCTCTAATGCTTTTTTGACGACATCCCAGGCACCTGTCTTAATGTGCGATCCCTTACCGGTAATAATGACGGCCTTGCTGATTTTTTTTGCTGCCAGAGCTATTACAATATCCTTAGCCTTTTGAATTGCCCCAACACCTAAATAAACCGTTGTTCTCGATCGGATCTCCATTACTTTGTGAATATCAATTTGATTTTCCCACATGAGTAATCCCACCCTTTCAACACGTCATTGAACATCTACTAATAATTTCCATGTACTTCAAATTCAGTATACGAAACGGTATCACAAAAAGCAAACATTATTTGTGAAAAAAATAACTTGATTAAGTAGTTTTACCTGCTGTATCGCTATTTTTCTCACGAAGTTAAACATTAGCGTTATTTCTTAACTTTACATCTCTGCTCTTTACCAATATAATGAAATTTATTAAGAGTTTTCCGATAATAACTATCATTATCTAATGAATTTCATTACATTGTATGTAGCAAAGGAGTCTAGCATGAAGATACGCAGTAAATTAATGGTTGTAACGATTGTCCCTATTGTGTTATTTACCTTATTCAGCTATTTCTATATCATTCCTCAGGCACGCAGCAGCATTTACCGGGAAAAAGATCTTCAGTTGAAAACAAATGTGGAAAGTATTCATTCTCTTATCGGGTACTATGCTTCACTAGCCGAAAAGGGCACACTTACGCCACAAGAGGCGCAGTCTAGAGCAATAGAAGCTACGACCAAGATACGTTATGCCCAGAACAGCTACTTTTGGATTGACAACACTAATCTGGTTAATGTTATGCACGGCGACCAGCCAAAACTTGTCGGTCAAGACCGGAGCAACGTAAAAGATAGTAAAGGAACATATACCGTTCGCGAATACATAGCAGGTGCACAGCAAAATAAAGAGTCCGGTTATTACCTTAATTTATGGTATGCCAAGCCAGGTGTTACCGAGCCATTACACCGCCGGGTATATTCCAAGCTTTATGAACCCTGGGGCTGGGTGATTTGTACCGGTATCAACATTGATGATGTGGAGGAAACGGTTGCAACCGTGACCAACTCTATTTTACTCGCAAACCTATTACTAAGCCTGGTTACGATAGGCTTCATGTATTGGTTCTCAAGGCAAACGATCACAAATCCACTACAAAGCATTATTGATAAGTTACGGGAAATGGCCAATAACGGTGGTGATTTGACCAAAAAAATCGACATCCAGAGAAAGGATGAATTAGGCCAATTAGCCTCTGTGGTAAATGATATGACCGACAATTTGCGGCAGTTAATCAAGCAGCTCGCCTTTTCTGCCCAGCAAGTATCCGCTGCAGCAGAAGAACTAACGGTCAGCGCGGAGCAATCGGCTCAATCGGCCAACCAGGTAGCAGAGCTGACTGCCCAAGCTGCCGTAGGTACACAGCGTCAATCACAAACTGCTGCCGGAGTATTAACAGCAGTTGAAAATATAACTGCAGGTATTCAGGACGGTGTAAACAGCGCTCAAGAAACGGCGGATATTACCAGCCGCACGCTGACAATTGTTACAGACGGTAATCAGGCGATCGTAACGGCAATCGGACAAATGGATAACATCGAGCGCAAGACCGGAGAGTCGGCAAAAGTGATTGCCGAATTAGGTGAAAGCTCATACGAAATCGGTAAAATTATTACCGTTATCGCCGGGCTTGCCAATCAAACCAATTTACTGGCACTTAACGCAGCTATTGAAGCCGCACGCGCCGGCGAACAAGGCCGGGGCTTTGCCGTAGTTGCCGATGAAGTCCGCAAGCTCGCAGAGCAGTCACAAACAGCCGCTCAGCAAATCACCGGCATTATCGATAAGATCCAAACCCGGACAGATTTAGCCGTCACCTCAATAACCGAAGGTGCCTTAGAAGTCAAAAAAGGCGCACAAGTTGTCCAGCAGGCTGGCATCGCCTTTGAAACAATAACACAGGAAATTGGCGGCGTCGCCGAAATTGCCAGAGCCTCTGCTCAAACACTGCTGCTTCTCATGGGAGATGGAACCAAGGTTTTGAGTGCTGTGCAGGATGTTGATGCGATTAGCAGCGAAATTCAGCGGCAGACACAAACGATTGCCGCTTCCCTTGAGCAACAGTCTACCGCGCTGGAAGAAATAACGGCATCAAGCCAAGCCTTAACTGCTTCCTCCAGCCAATTAGAACAAGCTGTAGGGCAATTTACCGTTTAGGATGCGGTTATAAATGGGGTTGTCTCTTCCTTGGCCGCTCTCCCTTACTGGTAGACACACTTAAGACAAAACGTTATAATATATCCAACTGTAGAACAAATTCCGTTCGCAAGAAAAATACATTTGTATTTTTTAAATGGAGGAGATCACATGAGTACGAAAAAGACAAAATTAGCGATTGTGGGTATCGGCAATGTAGGATCAGCAGTGTTGAATACCGCCTTATCCCTAAACCTGGCGGCTGAGATTGCCGTCATTGACATTAAAGAAAACAAAGCTTTGGGTGAAGCACTTGATGCCAGCCATGGAGCGCCTTTCAGCCTCAGCCCCAACAGCTACGTCCATGCCGGAGGATATGAGGAATGCAAAGATGCTGATGTCATTATCATTGCAGCAGGCCCGAGCATTATGCCCGGCGAGCCGGGTGACCGCTTATCGCTCGCCGGGAAAAATGTGCAGGTAATGAAAGATGTCATGACTTCCATTACCAAGTATACCAAGGAAGCCATCATCATTATGATCACGAATCCGCTTGATATCACTACCTATTACGCAGCCAACTTCTTCGACTACCCTAAAAACAAACTATTTGGTACAGGTACCTCCTTAGAAACAGCACGTCTCAAGCAAATTCTCGGAACCTATTACAAGGTAAATCCGCAGAATGTCGAAGGCTTTATGCTAGGCGAACATGGCAACTCTGCCTTCCCCGCCTGGAGTCTTATCAGCATTGCCGGTATTCCTAGCGAACAGTTCGAGGAATACTTTCAGCCCGCTGAACCGCTTGACCGTACTAGCGTCGGTCCTGCTGTCGTCAATGTTGCATACGAGGTACTCAACTATAAGGGCTGCACAAATTACGGCATTGCTATGGTCGCCTGCCGGATTGCACGGGCAGTTTTTTATGACGAGCACAGCATTTTCCCTGTTTCAACCACACTGGAAGGCGAATACGGAATCAGCGGCGTAGCCTTGAGCCTGCCCTGCCGCATCGGCAGATCAGGCATTGAAACCAGACTGGCCGTTCCACTTCGCACTGAGGAAATAGACAAATTAAAACAAAGTGCAGACAACCTTGCCAATGTTTTAACATCAGTTGGTCTTAAATAACATACGCGCTGTTTGCCGTACAATTAGGCCCCTGCAATCAATGCTTGCAGGGGCCTAACTTTTGCATTTTTTCTGCCTGCAGGGTATCGGCAGCCATACGCAGAAGTAATTGTGGATACAGGGAAAAGGAGGCTGGCTATGTCCGAGCATTTTATTGATGCCCTTGGAGATTTCTGCCCGATCCCGAACCTCAAAGTCCAGGCCGCCATGAAGCAAATGCTGCCGGGAGACCACATCGTACTTCTCACCGATCACAGCTGCACGGTGTCAGTTATTCAGGCAGAAATGCGCCGCAAGCGATATTCCATGGAAGTGGACGAAGTAGACAACGGAATCTGGCAAATTACCATTCGTAAATAACCAGGTTAGCAAAATCCATTGGCAGGCGATTTCATCAATTTAATAAACTTTGCAGCAACCGACCGTTGTGGCTTGTTTTTATAAACTACATAGCTGCGTTGCGCAAAAGAGAGCGAATCTATTTTCAACTGACAAAGAGCTTTATTATAAAGCTCTTTTTTTACTGCAATTCGCGGCAATATTGAAATACCATGCCCCGCTTCCACTGCCGCCTTAATGGAATCACTGCTGGTAAGCTCCAGTACAATATTCAGCTGCCTCAGCTCAATTCCGGCTTTGCGAAAAACCTGTTCAACCGCCCACCTTGTAGCAGACCCTTCTTCCCTTATAATCAGCGGTGCTGTAAATAATTCACTAATGCTGAGCTGCTGCTGCATGTGCCAGGGCTCCCGGCCAGGGGCAATAACGATCATTTCCTCTAGATGTATTTCATCGGCAAGTACGCTTGAGTCAGGCTGCTCACCTTCAATAATACCGACATCCAGTAGATCTGAACGAATATCCTCCAAAATCTGACGACGATTTGCCAGTTTTAATTTGATAGAAACTTCCGGGTACTTCTGTTTGAATATAAACACGCTGCAGGGAACAGCATAGCCGCCAATGACACTGGTAGCACCTACTGAAACATGCTGATCACAAACTGTTTGAAAGCGCTGCATTTCATCTTCCATTTCTACTGCTGCCTTCGTAACCCGCAAGGCATGCTGATACAAAATACGCCCTGCCTCCGTCAAACAGAAATTGCGTGAATCACGCTGAATTAGCCGGGTTTTAAACTGGGCCTCCAGCTGTTTTACATTCTGGCTCAAAGCCGGCTGGGATATAAAAAGCCGCCCAGCAGCTTTGGAGAATGAACCGGTATCAACGATTACAATAAAAGCTTGCAACAGTCTTACATTCATATCTGTCTCACCCGTTTTATATAAGCTAACCTTATACTATCATAAAAATCTGAAATTTCACAGTTTTCAAGGAAAATAGTACAATAAAGCCAGATAGTGGTGAAAAACTTCACAAATAAAAAGGAGGGTTGCTACGTGACGGAAACACAAATCATTACCCGACCGAGGCCACTGACAGGGACCAGGAAGAAAAGCCAGCTTGGGTATACAGCTGTCGCACTCATTGTAGTGATTGCTGTGGGAATCTATTTGTCCCAACTTAAAACTCTGTCCAGCATTATTTGGTTCTTAGGCATCGGCCTGGGAGTTGTCCTGCAAAAATCCCGTTTTTGCTTTACCGCTTCTTTACGAGACCCCATTTTGACAGGCAGTACATCCTTAACACGGGCTACCATGATCGCCTTTGCAGTTGCCAGCTTAGGATTTGCGGCACTGCAGTTTACCACGCTGCTAAAAGGCGGGCCGGTAATCGGCGGTGTACAGCCGGTTGGCATGCATACGGCAATCGGTGCCGTATTGTTTGGTATCGGTATGGTTATATCGGGCGGCTGTGCTTCGGGCACGCTGATGCGCATGGGTGAGGGCTTTGCTATGCAGTGGCTGTCTTTAACAACCTTTATCCTGGGCTCAGTGCTTGGAGCAATTCACTTCGGCTGGTGGACCGATAACTTTTTTAATGCCGCTCCCAAAATTTACTTACCCGAAGCCCTTGGATGGGCAGGTGCCTTTTTCGGACAACTGGCGCTTCTAGGTGCCATCTATGTTTTTGCTACCTGGTATGAATACCGTAAAGTCTAAAATCAATGATTTATGAGGAGGATTTATCATGGCTGAATTTACAATTGATGCATTAGGCGAGGCTTGCCCCATCCCTCTGTTAAAGTGCCAAAAAAAATGGCCAGATTTAAACACCGGCGACATCATGATTGTCAGCATTGACCATAGCTGTGCACTAAAAAACATCCCTGAGTGGGCTCGCAAAGCAGGTCACAATGTTGAAGTCACAGAGGTAGAAGACGGAGTCTGGGATATCTACATTGAAAAAAACACGTAGGAGGCTGAAGGCATGACAACACGTGCGGCTCAGGAACTGGAACTTCTGAAAAAGACAGTACTCATAGATGCCTGGCCCTACTGGCTGGGAGCGTTGCTATTAGGTCTGCTCAACATTGTCATATTTATTTATATGGCTTCCCCTTGGGGGGTAACTACCGCTTTTGTGTTCTGGGGAGCTTGGATTTATCAGGCATTTGGGGGGCATCCGGAAACCTGGTCGTTTTATACGCTGCAGCCGTCAATGATGGCAGCATTAAAAGGAGGCTTCTGGGCTCACGGTGGATCAATTATTAATCTGGGGCTGATTGTGGGTGCTTTTTTATCTGCTGCCGCCGCTTCTCAATTTAAAATAAAGAAAATCAAGGCAGGCCGTCAGGTTGTTGCGGCCCTGCTGGGCGGACTGCTTATGGGTTATGGTGCCAGGCTGGCATTTGGTTGTAATATTGGTGCCTATTTCAGCGCTATTGCCTCCATGTCCCTGCATGGCTGGGTTTTTGGTATCTTCATTCTGGTAGGAGCTTTTATCGGCAGCAAACTGCTAGTTAAATATTTTATGTAGGTGCGCTATGACAAAACAACAAGAGCATTATGATGTCGCCATCATCGGCGGCGGTGCAGCCGGCTTAACGTCAGCACTTTACTGTGGCCGGGCCCGGCTTAAAACGGTGCTGTTTGAAAAAGCCTTGCCGGGAGGATTGGCTACCTATACCAGCGAAATTGAAAACTTCCCGGGATTTCCTGAGCCCATTGCCGGCACTGATCTGATGAAGCTGTTTGAGAAGCAGGCAAAGCGATTCGGAGTTGTGATGAAATTAACGGCTGCCAAATCGGTCGCATTGTGCGGTCAGGAAAAACTCATTAGCACCTTTCGTACCGACTATACAGCCAAAGCCGTAATCATTGCCAGCGGCGGCAAGCCTAGATTAACCGGAGCAGCAGGCGAAGAACGCTTTCTTTTTGACAAAGGAATTTCTTTTTGCGCTACTTGCGATGCAGCTTTTTATACAGGCAAATCAGTATTAGTGATTGGCAGCGGCGATGCGGCAATCGAAGAAGCAATTTTTTTAACGAAATTCGCAAAGCGGGTCCAGGTTTCCGTTATTCATGACACCGGTATTCTTGATGCTAATGAAGTGGCAAAAGAGCAAGCCTTCGGCACTCCCAATCTAGAATTTATCTGGAATGCCATGGTGCAGGAATTTAGAGGCGAAGAGCGGCTCAGTCAGGTTGTCTTAAAAAATATTAAAACCGGCGAGTTGCAGCCGGTAGATGTAGATGGCTGCTTCCTGTTTATTGGCTATTTACCGGATACGGACCTGTTCAAAGGACAGATCAATATGTCCACACAAGGGTATATTCTGACGAATGACCAAATGGAGACCAACCTGGAGGGAGTCTTTGCCGTAGGTGATGTGCGCGATAAGGCACTGCGCCAGGTTGCAACAGCCGTAGGCGATGGTGCTGTCGGCGGCGTAGCTGCCGAGCGGTACTTGGCGGAAACAGCTTATCTTGAACAGCAATTATTCACATCCAATAAGCCTGCCATCGTCTATTGCTGGAATCCAACGGACCCTGCCTGCCGCACATTTATGACAGAAATTGAACGGATTAGAATGAAGTATGGTGATACGATTAAGCTTGTCACCATAGATATGTATAAATCAGCAAGAATAGCAGCAAAACTCGGCATCACCCAATTCCCTGCCCTCGCACTTATCAGGAACCGGACTGTATGCTACCGGACAACAGATTGCTGCGAAGAAACTGCAGCGGCTATCGAGAGGGAAATTATTCAGCATTAACAGACAAAAAAGATCGCGTGCTCATCCTTACGGTGAGCATGCGATCTTTTTATTTTGTATTTACTCAGGCGGCTCTCTTTATCTTCCCATCAGTGGCGGCATAGGGTTATTCACACTGCAAATACTAACAGCATCCCGTTACCGGAGCGTGATGCTACATGTCTGAAGATTTATCAATTGCAGTCCGCACAGTGTTCATGCTATTTGTCCTTTTACTCATTTCCCGCCTGCTAGGAAGAAGAACATTATCAGAGCTGACATTTTATGACTTCGTTATGGGCCTCACGTTAGGACAAATTGGCGCGTCGGTAATCACCGAAGCAGAATTCAGTTTGCGCAGCGGCCTGATTGGGATGATAACTGCTACAATCTGGGTTATCGCTATTAACATGCTTTCTCTGAAGTTTATTCCAGCTCGCAAATTACTCGAAGCAGAACCGCTTCTGGTCATGTATAGAGGTAAAATCATGGAGGAAAACTTGAAAAAACGCTTCTATAACATCAACGATCTTCTCGAAATGTTAAGAGAGCAAGGGATTTTTGATCCTGCCCAGGTTGACCTGGCATTGATAGAATCGGATGGTGAGCTTAGCATTCTAAAAAAGCAAGCTTTTCAGTCGCCTACCATAAAAGATCTTCAGCTGCCCCAGCAGGAACCCGCCAACAGCCTTTCTATCGGCACTGAACTTATCATAGATGGCAAACTTATTGATCAGGGTCTTGTGAAAAAGGGGCTAACAACCAACTGGCTGCAAAAACAACTCTTAGCCGAAGGAATTACCGACTACGAAGCTGTGGCCCTAGCCATGATCACACCGGATGGTACCTTGTATGTTGACAAAAAAGCGGACTCATCGATTAGCGATATGAAAAAGCCTAACTAACTGGCGTCTCCTCCGGTCTAGGTGTATCCGGCTTAGCTATTTCCGGCTTTTTAGCAAGTTCTTCTTCCAGCTGCCGTATACGGGAGTGTGCCTTATACAACTGGTACTTCATCTTGATCTGAACATACAATTGCAGCATTAACGCAGATAAAAAGCCTAATGCCGCCGCACCTAATATAACAAGTACCAGTGAAGCATCCAGACTCATCGTAAGCAGGTTAACACTTACCATCGTACTGTTTTGAACAGCAAACAATGCAATAAGAAAGGCAAACCCTATAGCAAGAACAAGCAGAACATACGCCATTTAAACCCCTCCCTACTATTTCCCATCGTGAACGACTCCTGTTGCTGTATACTTCGCTGCAAATTGCAATATCCCTACTACAGACTGCGGCAGGGCACTAGTGTCTTGGCAAAGTTGTGAATTAGATTTAGACAGGGTAGATTTTTTTGCAATGCAAGGCGGAGGAGTCCGCGCATATCGGGAATATGTAA